>JABJEI010000023.1 GCA_018663245.1 bacterium | reverse complement strand
TGAACGGCCTTGCAAAGCCTGTCAGAAATTGTTGGTACTTCTGTTTGTCGATCAAGCTCACGTTTTATAAACGCTTTGTAACTGATTAAGTTATTATTTTGTCCAGGAATTGATTGAGCTGTTGTAGTAAAAAGCAGCAAGATTGAGAAGATAATTGTTGAATTCAAGATGACCTATTTTTATTGCTTAAGCTTATTCAATATCAGCTTGCTTAGTTTGCTTCCTGATAGCTTGTTTTGCAAATTTTTGTCGTTTATCAATTCGTCTTTGCATGGCTGATAAGGCATTTGCGATGGAGCTAATGGTGTTGATGTTTTTTTTCAGAACAATGCAGCGTTTGGCGCTAAAATATTTTTTATTATCTACTTCTGATTGTTCGCCTAGGTTAATAGTTAGTGATGAGTGTGGACTTGTATTTTGAGCAATATATCCGGTTTGATAAATCGAGGACTCAACCATAAGTCGGTATTTATAGATTGCGGATGAGTCCTCGATTGATACCGAAGGTTGACAAATTTCAGCGACGCAAGCTCTTTGTCCTTTTTTTGTAAGCCATGCGTCTACCGGAAAAATTGTATTTCCGTGGCCGCTCCGTCCATCTTCGTTCAATCGCTCTATTATTCTTTTGGCTGTTAGCTTATTTAGTTTTGCAATCTGGGCCAAGCGCTCTCTTCTAAGTTGTTTCTTCTGATTTTCCAGCTCTATAGCTTTCTGGCTTTGTTGTGCTACTAAGTTACACAGATTATTTTGAGTTTTTACTTTTTTAAGCGTTGACGTTGAAGACGATGCTTTATCGTTTACTCCAAAGGTTTGCGCATAATATTGACAGGGCCCTGCCAAAACAATGATCAGCAACAATGAGTACCTTTTACATTCCATTGACTTGTCCCTCCCCAGGAATAGTTGCTGCACGAATGCAACATTTTGCCTGGTGTAGCCTACGGCAGAGGAGCGGACGTTTTCAATGGTTTTATTGTGCTAAGCCGTCTGTGCTTAGCTTTAGGGTCTTTTTTTTAATTGGAGCTTTTGTTTTGCGTTCAGAATTATACATATTTTTTAGAGCTCTTAGGATATAGCTGTAGTTTTTAGAAGTGCACCTGCAATTCCCGTTTTGCTGTTGTGAGCGTAAAAAAAGTTGCCTATCGTTTTTGGTCAGGAGTACTGCGACTTTGTATGAAAGCGGCTTTTTACCAATGCATCTGCAAGAAGCAAAATAAAGTACTGTTTGGACAGGAGCATTATAAGCTGTAGTAGTACCAAATAAGATAGGATAGTTTTGGGATAGTTTTTTAGATTCAGCTATTCTGTGAGCCATTTTAGTTAAAAATGTTGGCTGCTCTTTGGGCTTATCCGTGGCCATAATTGATGCAGTAATTGTGCTGATGCAAAGTGCGTATATAATTTTCTTCATTAGAACTTCCATGATGATTGATTTATGTAACGATAGCTTTACTCAAAGCATAGCTATCAAGGGAGTATGTGGCAATATTGGTTGGGTTTAGGGATGGTTGCAACTCTGTAGCGCGGTGCGGTATTTGCAGCGCGGTTTCGGTTGTTGTGACACTGTCAGTTGATTATTGTTGGCGACTTGTTCGGGATTGATTGGGACAATGCTAAGATTTTTTCTTCGCTTTGTATTCTTGAAGTACTCAGTTATTGAGCGCTTAACATTGCGCTTTTTGTTCACTTTCTTAGGTCGTTTACCATAAAAGTTTGTGGTTGCATGACTGCATCGGGTTGTTGTTAGGTTTAGACCATTAACAGCCGTTACGATACTTTGAAAGCGAGCTTCACGCAGTTTATCACTATGAATGGTTTTATATTCATATTCATATCCGTGTGGAGCATTATTTTTAGTACGTTCGACCACTTGTAGCGTTGCGTTTCCATTATCATCTAGTGAGGTCAATATTGCGTATAAATTTTCGTTATTGGGAAGCACTATAATTGGTTTTGAAAACATGCTCGAGCTATCTTCAAGTTGTTTTATTGCGCTAGAAACAGAGGCTATAATGCGTGATTGTGATGTCTTTATGACAGTAGTATTCATTGCTTTAATAGCATTGTTTATGTTGTAAGCGGATGAATAATTAGGGCGTTTTTCTCTGTTATCAACAATGTTGGCATCAAAGGGTCCGCAGCAAAACCCAACTTTTGGTGTTAGGATCAGAAGGCCTGCAATAAGTAATTTTTGTATAATTTTCATAATTTGTCCCAGTTCATAGTTCATCTGTTTTTGTGATGATGTAGTAATATTAGTTGTGTTTTAGAAGTTTTCTCAAGAAAACAGTTGAATTTTTGCCTTAACGCCAAGTTTATCGAGGTCGTTCAAAAGCGCTGGCGAAAGTGTTACAGATTTTTTGCTAGCAAGCCATAGCTTATTACCATCTTCCTCAAACTGTAGATGTAATTTGAGCGGTCCAGGTTCAAGCATTGAGCAAACTTGATCAACCGTTTCAGTATTGCTTTCTGATGGAAGAATTAGAGCACATCGGTTTAGGCCCGGCCACTCTTGGAAGAGCAGATCGGCTGGGATCATCGTTTGTACTAAAATTTTACAAGACGTTGCGTCAGTGTCTATTGTGCCTGTTACTATAAATACGTTGTACTCATCGAGCCATTTTTCAACATTTGTAAATGCTTTGGGGAAGATAACCAGCTCAGTTTTGCCTGAGTAGTCCTCAAGTGTTGCAAAGGCCATTTGAGAACCTTTTTTGGTGGTTATGACGCGGTGTGTTTGCATGAGGCCGATGCAGGTTACAAATGGATTACCACCTTTTTGGTGTTGTTCCCATGCTTGTTCAAAGCTGATGGTGTTCAAGGAGTTGATTATGGGACGGTAACTGTCCAGTGGTTGTGCACTCAAATAAAATCCTACGATCAATTTCTCTTGATCTAATTTTTCTTTATCACTGTATTCGACTAGTGGCGAGAATTGATAGGCTTCTACGCTGCCATCTTTGTTTGATTTGTCGGCAGAAAATAGGCCCATTTGTCCTGTTATACGCGCTCGTTTTATCGAGGTTGCCATCTCAAAAATTTGGGGTAATTCGGCGACTTTCTGTGCCCGATTTCCTGGTAATAGGTCAAGAGCGCCAGCAAGCGTAAGGTTTTGCAAAACACGTTTGTTAACGGTGCGCATGTCAACTTTGAGGCATAGGTCAAGTATATCGGTAAACGGTTTTTCTGATCGCTTTTCGATTATGTTTTCAATAGCGGTCAGTCCAACATTTTTGATTCCGTGCAGGCCAAAAAGAATCTTGCCTTCTATAACGGTAAAATTAACAAGGGAATGGTTGATGTCTGGTGGCAAAATTTCTATTGCCATCTCTTTGCACTCTTGCAAGTAGAACGACATTTTGTCCGCGTTAGTCGCTTCAAGCGAAACCAAGCAGGCCATAAATTCGGCCGGATAGTTCGCCTTAAGATAGGCGGTTTGGTACGCGATCATAGCGTAAGCTGCAGAGTGTGATTTATTGAAACCGTAGCCAGCAAAATAGGCCATCAGGTCAAACAGTTCTTCTGATTTTTTTGCATCAAAGTCACGTTCATTTGAACGCTGCAAAAAGAGTTTCTTCTGTGCGGCCATGACTTCTACTTTTTTCTTACCCATGGCTCGCCGCAGGATGTCAGCCTCGCCAAGGCTATATCCGCTGATGGTTGAGGCAATCTTCATAACCTGTTCTTGGTACACGATGACACCGTAGGTCTCTGCAAGAATTGGTTCAAGTTCGGGTAAAAGATACTTTATTTTAGCGCGACCGTGTCGGCGTTCGATAAAATCGTCAACCATGCCCGAGCCAAGTGGTCCTGGTCGGTACAGAGCGTTAACTGCGATTATGTCTTCAAATTTATCTGGCTTTAGGCGTCTTAGTACATCTTTTAGGCCGTCAGACTCAAGCTGAAATACACCAGAAGTGTTGCCGGCGCGTACGAGTTCAAAGGTTGGTTCATCATCAAGGGGCAGCATGTCCATGTCAAGCTCGACACCATGATTTTTTTTGATCATTTTAACGGCGCGGTCGATGAGAGTAAGGTTTTTTAGACCCAAGAAATCTATTTTTAAGAACCCGATGCTTTCAAGCTCGCTCATAGCGTACTGTGTAACCAGTTCGTTGGACTTGGACGGTACGTAAACCGGAAGAACCTCATCAATTGGATCTGGCGATATTACGATTCCAGCAGCATGCTTTGAGGCATGGCGCGTTAGCCCTTCAAGCCTGAGCGCTAGATCAAACAGGCGCTTTACTTTTGTATTGCTTTCTACCAAGTTTTTTAGTCTTGGTTCCATTTCAAGAGCTTGTGACAGGGTAATTTTGAGTTGATCTGGAATCAGGTCAGTAATAGCTTTTGAATCTTCAAACGGGAAGCCTAGCACTCGTGCAACATCTTTTATGACTCCCTTTGCCATCATTGTTCCAAACGTGATGATCTGGCAAACTTTGTCATGTCCGTATTTATCGCGGCAGTAGTTGATTACGACCTCGCGGCCTTCAATACAGAAATCGATATCTATATCAGGCATGGTGACCCGCTCGGGGTTCAAGAATCGCTCAAAGAGAAGATTGTATTTGATAGGGTCGATATTTGTAATTTCTAATGACCAAGCAACTAGGGAGCCTGCAGCAGAACCGCGTCCAGGACCGACCGGTATTTTATTGCGTCGTGCCCATTGAATAAAGTCACTAACAACCAAAAAGTAACCAACAAAACCCATATCAATAATCAGATCCATCTCCAGCTTGAGACGGTCTTCGTACTGTTTGCTTAGAGCTCGGTCGATGCGTTCGTTATCAAACAGTTTTTTTAAGCCATCTTTGCACAGTTCTTGGAACAAACTATCGGGAGTGTGCTTTTCGGGTATCTGGAATTCTGGGAAGAATAACTTGTCGGTTTGGAAGTCGAAATTGCATCTGTCCGCAATTTTACCACTGTTCCAAATTGCTTCAGGTCGTTCAGGGAACAGCTCAAGCATTTGGTTGGCAGTTCGTGCATGTACACGGCAATCACCAAACGTAAAGCGATCAGGGTCTTCAAGCTTTTTGTGTGTCTGGATTGAAAGCATCACTTCATGAGCTTCACGGTCTTGGGCGGTCAGGTAGTGGCAATCACCCGTTGCCAATAACTGTACATCAGCTTCTTTTGCAAGTCCGTATAAGCTTTGGTTATAAGTTTTTTGTTCTTCCTGGTCTTCAGGCTGAATCTCAAGGAAGAAACGCTCTTTACCAAAAACCTTAAGGTACCAGTCTATACGCTCTAGTGCTTGATCGCGTCTGTCGTTGCGCAAAAGATGGGCCAGAGGAGATCCCAAGCAGCTGCTTGTCGCAATTAAGCCTTCGGAGTGTTGTTGTAGTATGTTGTAGTCGATTCTGGGCTTGAAGTAAAAACCTTTTTGGAACGAGAACGAGATCAGTTTACACAAGTTTTTGTAACCGATCTCATTTTCTACTAGCAGAATCTGATGATAATATTTTCGTTCTACAGATTTTACGCGTACGTCATCGGCCAGATAAGCTTCAATTCCTAGTACAGGTTTGATTCCAGCCTTTTTACACTGCTCAAAGAACTTTACCGCACCAAAAATATTGCCATGGTCAGTAATGGCCAGCGCCTGCATGCTGTTTGCCTTACCATAATCAATAAGTTTGTTGAGCTTTATTGCTCCGTCAAGAAGCGAAAACTCTGTGTGCAGGTGAAGGTGTGTAAAGTGTTGCGACATGTTTTTTTGTTCTTACATTTTAGACGATGTTTTGCAGCTGCTCACGTATTTTTTCTAGTTCACTTTTCATCGCAATAATTGTCGAGCTGGTGATACCATGCCCGCACTTGGAGGCGATTGTGTTTGACTCACGGAATAGTTCTTGCGTGGTGAAGTCTAACTTTTTGCCTTTTTGTTGCGAGTCGTCTGCAAGAATAGATTTGAACGAGACAATGTGAGAACGGAACCTTACGATTTCTTCGGTTACATCAAGCTTGTCTAGGTAAACTTGCATGGTGCTTCTTAGTTTATCGCATTGTTGATTCTCATGGTCGTGATCATTGGCGAGCTCTTTGCTCTTATCAATAACAGCCTGTTGGCGTTGTTTAAATATCTGGTCGATCTGCTTTGCAATATCCTCGATCATCTGGGCAAGTTTGTCAGTGCGCTCTGAGATGTCGTTTGCAAGTTGTACACCTTCTTTATTGCGCTCTTCAAGGAGTTTTGTGCAGGTTTTGTCTACAAGATCAATGATGAACTTTTTGTGCTCACCGGCAATTCTGAACTCTTTTTTTGCTACAATATCGGGCAGTCGCATAACATCAGTAAGCGATAGCTCTCCTGTGAGATTACATGCTTCTTTGAGTTGTTCGGCTGCGGCAAGATAGACTTTTGCTAGCTCAATTGAAGGAGTGATCTCTTGTACAAGTGAACCTAAATTGTTGAGGTGGATTGTCACGTGAATGGTTCCACGCTTTAGCCGTTTGCGCAGAAGTTTAATGCTGTCAGCCTCAATGCCCGAAAGCGCATGTGGGGCTCGTACAGACGCATCAAAGAAGCGTGAATTAACAGAGCGAATATTGAGTGATATCTCGATCTGTTTTTCGTTTCCGATATCCAATGCTGTGCTGCTGTTGGCAAATCCGGTCATACTTTGCATATAAAAACTTTCTTTAGGCTATATTTGAATAGACGTTTTGAACGTCATCAAGGTCTTCTAAACCACCAAGGAATTGACCAGATTTTTCAAGCTTTTCGTCAGTCAATTCAGCGTGTTGTGAGGAGATTAGCTCAACTTTTGCATGTTCAACTGTAAGCTTGCTATCTTCAAGTACCGTCTTTACAGCTTCTAATGAATTTGGCTGACAGTTGATGATAAAAATATCATTAGCTTCGCTGATGTCATTTACGTCATGTTCCATCAATATCTCAAACAATGAATCTTCATCAGTGCCAGTTTTGCCAACGTGAATAATCCCACTCTTTGAGAACATCCAGCCAACAGAGCCGCTTTCGCCAAGGTTTCCACCATGCTTTGAAAAATAGCTACGGATTGCAGCAACGGCACGATTTTTGTTGTCAGTTAATACTTCAACAATCACAGCTACATTGTTGGGCGCATAGCCCTCGTATGTGAATGATTCGTACGTGACACCCGGTAGTTCACCGGTTCCCTTTTTGATTGCGCGAGTAACGTTGTCGTTAGGCATGTTTGCTTTGCGTGCGTTGTCTAGCAACGTTCGTAAGCGTGGATTGCCATCTGGATCGCCGCCGCCATCACGCGCTGCAACTGTGATCTCTTTAATAAGCTTGGTAAAAGCAGAGCCACGTTTTGCGTCCTCTTTTGCTTTTTTGTGCTTGATATTAGCCCATTTGGAATGACCAGCCATGAATTATCTCCTTGAATATCGATTTAGGTATGTAAAATTAATCAAGAAACCCCTGCTGACCACAATATTTCTTCGTTAAGTAGGGTACCGCGCTTTGCGGAATCTGTCGACCTCTAGGTGTGCGTTCCAGGTATCCTTTACGCATGAGGAATGGTTCGTACACGGTTTCAATTGTTTCTTTGTCTTCGCCAAGCATTGATGCAATTGTTTCTAGCCCTGCCGGTCCGCCGCCAAAATGTGCCAGTAATTTTTCAAGAATCATGTTATCCAGGCGACACAGTCCATCCGAATCTATTCCCAAAAAAATCAAAGCCTCGTTTGTCAGATCTGTTGAAATGCTGCTGGTACCACGAATTTGGGCAAAGTCTCTTACTCTTCGTACAATTTTTTTGGCTATTCTGGGTGTTCCTCGAGAGCATTGCGCGATAGCCAAAGCACCGTCTCCTGAAATTGTTATTCCAAGAAAGCCGCAAGATTGTTGTACAATTTGTTGTAGCGAATCGCTCTCATAAAAATCAAGACGTTCGGTGATCCCGAAGCGTGATCGCAGAGGTGCAGAGATGCTGCCACTTTTGGTTGTGGCTCCGATTAAAGTGAACGCATTGAGCGGAACGTTTACGCTTTGTGCCCCTGCTCCTTGGCCGATAATAACATCAACACAAAACTGCTCCATTGCACTGTACATGACCTCTTCCACGGCAATAGGCATGCGATGAATCTCGTCAATAAAGAGAATGTCACGGCTTTCAAGGCTTGAGAGGATGGCAACTAGGTCACCGGTGCGCTCAAGCATGGGGCCGCTACATATTTTGATGTTGACTTCCATTACATGGGCCATGATTGTGGCAAGTGTTGTCTTACCAAGCCCTGGTGGCCCAAAAAGCAGCATGTGGTCTAGAGATTCACTACGCATTTTTGCAGCTTGTGTGTAAACCGTTATTTTTTCTTTTAGTTTTTTTTGGCCTAAATAATCATCGAAAGTGGTTGGAACAAAATCATTGACGCGCTCCTCTAAGCCGCTGCCAAGATTCATGACAAGTTCGTTTTGATCCTGCATTACGCACCTACGGTAATATGTGGCAATCGAATGTTTACATGGTAGCATAAAGCTGTTTGCAACAAAAGGTATGCACTAGGCAAGCTTTTTGTTTATTATTCTAGGCAGACGACAACAAGAGTTCTCTATCGTCAAGATTGTCTTTAGTAGAATCATGTTCGACGATTTTGTCATTAAAAAACAAGTCCAAAAAACCTGTGACGTTAAAAATTTATTCTTCCGGTTCTGATATATCAACAGGTGATTCGTTTTTTAACTGCTTGTGTTGTCCTTGCCTTTGTTTGAAGAATTTTGTGAAACATTCTTTCAATTAGCGTTGAACGTAGGATTGGCGGATAATTGTGCTCATTATGCTGCCAAGGCTGGCGCTTGTAATCCAGATGTGGGTGATTCCGTAACTTAATAGCGGGAGCGGTATGCCAACGATGGGCAAAAGTCCAACAACCATGCCGATGTTTATGATTGTTGCAAAAATAATGTGCAGTAGTTGACCGGTTGCAAAGATTTGACCCCATGGGTTCTTTACTCGTTGTATAGCAGCAATAAGGCGAATGAAAATAAGCAGGTACAGGAGTAGGGTGAATAGCCCTCCCAAAAGTCCCCACTCTTCGTTAATCACCGAAAATATGAAGTCGGTACGTCCTTCGGGCAAAAATAGAAGTTTGTTTTGGGTTCCACGCAGAAATCCTTTACCAAAAAATCTACCAGAGCCGATGGCTATTTGCGATTGCTCAATCTGATACCGCTCCTTGCGGGAGGAGCCCCCACCTAAAAATACCGAAATTCGCTGTTTCTGGTAAGGCCGCAAAATAAACTTCCAGGCGACTGGTGCAGCGATTAAGGTTGCTATTGCCATAACCAAAAAGAATCGTTTTCCGATGTTTGCTATCCACAGTAGTGTTAGGCCAGAAAATGCCACTAGAAGGGCGGTGCCAAGGTCCGGCTGCTTGAGAATCAGGAGTGTAGTTAGCCCCATAGTTATAATGAGCATGATAAATGGACTCTTGCTGGTGTGTAGTTTTTCTTTGTGGTGTTCAAGATGGTATGCAAATAGTGCTGGTAAAAAGAGTTTGATTAACTCTGATGGTTGGAATTTGAAAAAACCAAGACTAATCCAGCGTTGAGCGCCCATTCCAACGCTGCCTTTTATTAGTGTAAATATTAGAAGTACCAAGGTAATCCAGTAGCAATAATACCCGATATTTATAAGCTTTTTGTAGTTGTATAAGCAGCAAAAAAGGTAAATAGCTAGGCCGGATGCTATTCCAAAAAACTGTTTTTTAAAGAAAATTGAGTAAGGGTAGAGAGGACGGTGTGTAGCGCTCAAAACAAATAGGAGCCCGACACCAAAAAGCATCACGATTAGGCCAAATGTGAGAAGATCGAAGTATCGGAAATATCTGCGTATAAACAAGGCGTCTGTGGCTCCCTACAAAATGCTTGCTATCGACGGTCCAGATTGGGCTTATTATCATTTTGCTTTTTGACGTAGACGTAATATAAAATTGCTCCAAGCATGTGCGAAAACAGTAGCAAGGCCAACCAAAATAGTTTGTCTTTGTGGTCTTGCTTGATGAGATCTATAAGCATGAAAAGCCAGAACAGAGATAAGCCCAACGCGAGTGCAAATAAAACAGTGAATCCTGCAGCTGGTAGCATAGGCGAATTGTTGCCCATAAAGCCACTTTTTAGGGCATGAGTCATGAGTGATAACATGGTGTTACTCCTTGTTTGGTTATCATGTGTAATTATTATACTACAAGGCAGTATAGCACAATCCATTTTCGTGATGGCTTGGCCGCGATTAAGAGTTTATTGGCAATGGGAGTTACCCCTTTCCAATCCCCTCAATTTACTATGTTTTTTCTTTATAAATATTCTTACAAATAAATCTTTATCTAACTTTCCACCATCATTTTTTTCCATTTATACTTTAACTTTTAGCAAGGGGTTGCTCACCCAACCCCTTGCGGACAAGGGTGCCGGGGGTACCCCTGGGCCCCACGCGAGTAACTTGAAACCTCGAGCTACGCTCTGCAATTTCTTCAACAGGAAACGCTCAACTGAATTATTTATTTTTAGAAAATTTCTAATGATTGCCCAGCTTTGAAAAGAACACTTCCCCTGTCATCTTCGTGAATACGGGGATCCAGGAATAAAAATAAGCTCCTTAAAATATAAAAATACGTAGCAAGTGGTTACAAAATACAACAACAATAAGTTGCGTGATCTATGCTTTAAAATGAACGACTGAAAGACTGGATCCCCGTATTCACGAGGATGACCCTTCTTCGCCAAAGGCTTCGCAGGCCAGGCAAGGGAGGTGTTTATTTTTGGATTTAGCGATAGAGGTAATCATCTAAAAATAACTTAGTTTAGCGTGTTCAAGGCTTCGAAGGGTAAGGAGGGCATGCGAGCAAGAAGAGTTTGGAAATTAAGCATGAAAGTTAGATAAAGATTTATAGGAAGAATGGTCGCATAAGCATTTAAAGCAAAGGTATTTGTTTGGAAAGAAAAGAATTGGTGTTAATTAAGAAAAATGGTCGGGATGGCCAGACTTGAACTGGCAACCCCTCGCTCCCAAAGCGAGTGCGCTACCATATTGCGCCACATCCCGACACATGAGCAAAGAAAGAGCATAAGGCATTTGGGGTGAGCGGTGGGGATTGAACCCACGACCCCCAGAACCACAACCTGGTGCTCTACCAACTGAGCTACGCCCACCATAAAATGAGCTCCTCAGGGCTCAGTTATGAGTATACGATAAACAGCTTCAAAAGCAAAGAGTTCCTGTGCAACCAAAATTGGCGACAGGGAGCGTGGTTTGCCGCTTTACAAGCTGCATGTTATTATGTAAAGTAACTAATTTTTTATAAAACTATTTTGGAAAAGATGAAAAATCGCACAAAAACTGAACGGCGATGGCTTACCGTTATTGGCGCGCGTGAACATAATCTTAAAAATATCACGGTTCGCATTCCAAAGGAAGAGCTAACTGTAATAACAGGTCCTTCAGGTTCGGGTAAAAGCTCGCTTGCCTTTGATATCTTATTTACTGAGGGTCAACGTCGTTATATTCAATCGCTTTCATCCTACGCTCGACAGTTTTTGGGCAATCCGAAAAAGCCTGATGTAGATGCTATTGAGGGGCTTTGTCCTGCAATCGCAATTGACCAAAAAACTGTGGGTAAAAACCCTCGTTCAACGGTCGGTACGATCACTGAAGTTTATGATTACTTGCGAGTACTTTTTGCACGTACCGGTGTCGCGCATTGCATTGAGTGCGACGCGGCTATTCAGGCAGGGAGCGCACAAACGATTACCGATGCTCTTTTTGCGCAGTATGATGATCAATTAGTTACAATTGCAGCACCGATTGCAATACAGAAAAAAGGTACCTTTGCAAAGGAGCTGGGCCAGCTTTTTGGGCAAGGATTCTATAGATTTTTGATTGATGACAAGCAGTACAAATTTTCAAATGCCAATGAGGCAGAACAGCTTAAGCTTGAAAAAAATAAACGTCATACCATTCACGCGCTGATTGATGCAGTTGAAATGACTCGTGAAGAGGCTGTGCGTGTTAGTGAATCTATAGAAAAAGCTTTGATGTTAACTAAGGGCTTTTGCACAATTATTCATGAAGATGGGCAACAGTTGTTTTCGACTCATCAGGTCTGTGTAACGTGTAGAACCTCGTTCCCTGAACTTGATCCAAGATTATTTTCGTTCAATTCGCCGGTTGGTGCTTGTAAGGGTTGCCAGGGTCTGGGTAAAAAGCTTCTTGATTGGGTTAAAAGTCCATCTGTTTCGGTATCTCGATTTATGTATGCAAGGCGTCTTGGAGCAACTAAGCGAGTCTGTGACCAGTGTCATGGTCGACGGTTAAATCGCCATGCGCTTTCGGTGCGTATCGGTGGTAAAAACATCATGGATGTTGGTGACATGTCGGTTGGTGATGCTTATACTTTTTTTGAAAAACTTAAGTTAACCGGATCGCGAGACACGATTGCAAAACCGGTTATCAAAGAGGTTGTTTCACGATTGTCATTTTTGAACAATGTTGGACTTACGTACCTGACTCTCAACCGTGAAGCGGCAACATTATCTGGTGGCGAGGGGCAACGTATTCGTTTGGCAACTCAGATCGGTGCAGCACTTTCGGGTGTTATGTATATTCTTGATGAGCCTAGTATTGGCTTGCATCAGCGGGACAATGATCGACTTATCCAGACATTAAAAAATCTGCGTGACATGGGTAATACCGTAATTGTGGTTGAGCATGACCAGGACACGATGTTGGCTGCAGATTATATTATCGACATGGGTCCAGCCTCTGGAATTCATGGCGGTCAAATTGTAGCGCAAGCAAGTCCTAAAGAGCTTCAAAAGATTCCTGGCTCTTTAACAGGTCAGTATCTTGCGGGCAAGCTTGTCATACCGTACGGCCAGCGACGCAAGGCTAAATGCTTTATGGAGCTCAAAGGTGCCAAGATGCACAATCTCAAAAATCTTGATGTACGCATTCCTCTAGGTGTGTTGTGTGGTATTTCCGGCGTATCAGGTTCTGGTAAAAGTTCATTGATAATGAAGGAACTTGTTGGTTCCTTAGCTTATCAGTGTCGCCGTAAGGCCTTGATTGATTCTATCGACCCTCATCGCTTGATTGGCGCAGAGTCGATTAGGAACATGGTAGTGATAGATCAAAGTCCAATCGGTAGAACTCCGCGTTCAAACCCGGCAACTTATCTCAAAATCTTTGATATAATTCGTGGCATTTACTCTCAGCTACCAGAGAGCATAGCGCGAGGTTACAAGCCTGGACGCTTTAGTTTTAATGTGCGTGACGGTCGGTGCAAAGATTGTTCTGGTGAAGGCAAGGTTACTGTCAGCATGCAGATGATGCCTGATGTCGTCATGGATTGTAAGGCCTGCAAGGGTCGTCGTTATGCTCGTGAGACGCTTGAGATAACCTTCAAGGGTAAGTCTGTCGACCAGATTCTTGCGATGACCGCACTTGAGGCTCTTAACTTCTTTACGCATTATCCAGCTCTTGAAAAACGGTTAAAATTATTATGTGATGTTGGCCTTGAGTACCTAACGCTTGGGCAGCCATCAACAACTCTTTCTGGCGGTGAAGCACAACGAATAAAGCTGGTTGAAGAGCTTGCAAAGCGTAGTACGGATACGATTTACATCTTGGATGAACCAACAACCGGTTTGCATTCGAACGATATTAAGAAATTATTAAAGGTGTTGAATACATTGATCGACAAAGGCAACTCCATGCTTGTTATTGAGCATAATCTTGATGTGCTTAAGTCGGTTGATTATCTCATCGACCTAGGCCCTGAAGGGGGAGACCTCGGGGGTCATATTGTTGCACAGGGCACACCAGAGCAGGTGGCAGCTTCTGGCAAGGGGCATACCAGCGGGTATTTACAGCGCGCCTTGAACTGCGCAGACGGTAATAAATTAGATAAAAAACAATAGGGATCTTAATGAAATTTACAAAACAAATTATGGCAGCACTTTGTACCGGTATAATGATGAGCGCAGCTGGTTCTGTGCCTGTTGCAACAATCAGCGAAGAGCGAATTCAAATGCACGGTTCTCAGATTAGACTTGCTAGGATGGGTGGCAAGGCTGGTAAAGTGGCAGTTATGACTCTTGGAGCCGTATTAGTTACAGCTTCAGCTTATGCAGTAGCAGGGCCTATTTGGCGTTGGTGGAACGGTAAAACTGTATCACAAAAATTAATGGATAAATTACAAAAAATTGCAGGAAATGGGTTGCAGCAAGGTGCTCTGGAAGCTATTAACGATGGGCGATTGCTAACTGCGGCTGAGACGCAAAATTTGCAAAATGTTAAAAATGCTGTCTTTTTAGAACTTTATGCACCGATTGGCTTTTTTGGCCTGTTTTCATTTGGTATTAATAAACTAGCTAATGCGCATCTTCTTGGCATTATCGTTCCATTTATACCGGGCTTTGCTAGCAATGCATGGCAAAAACATGTAACAAGTTACGAGAAAATTCGCCTATTTGCGACCACACGTATAAATTTGTTTGATGCCTTACAAACGCTTAAAGAGCAGGCTATTTATGCTGTTTCTGCGCAAGGTAATGGTATGTATGCAGATCAAGAATTCGGTGCATTCCTTGCAGACTGGGATGATTGTGTATCAAGATTTGAGCAACTTCTTGGGTTCATGGATTACCATCTTCAGTACACGGCCGGCGTTCACCAAGCTTCAGGAGCTGCGGCTAGGCAGGCCCTCAAACGAGAGCTTGATCGTTACTCTGTTGCCATCGCAAAGCAAGGTGTAGATTTGGTTACTGAGACTATCACTCTTGAGCGTATATTTTTCCATGCACTTGCTACTTTTGAGCTGGCTCTTAAGGAATAAGTTTCGGGTATGAAAAGCCCTCGCTCTTAGCTCTATACGGACCTATGTTGGGCTCTATTTTGGTCCAACAAAAATTGAAGGCTTAGCATTTGAGACGGCTTTTTTTTAGAAGACGGTTTGCTTGTTGATGCGGTTGTACGTTTGGATGAGTCGTGTGTTAAGTTGCACTTGTGCATACCCCAGCTAATAAGTCCGCCGGTAAAGTCGCATTCTTGGTTTGGGCAGTCATATTTAAACTTTCTTCTATTTACTTTTGAAGGAATCTCTTTGCGCAATTCTTGGCAGCACCGTCCGACGTGAGAGCATATAGATCTTTTTTCAAATTTCTTTTTACAACTTAAACATGTAAGCATTTTGCTTTTTACTATGTAGGAGCTTGTGGCCTTAGTCGGCAGTTTTTCCTTGAGTACATGATTGGCCTTATTAATCACCATAATTGATTTTATAGCAGCTTGTTTAAAGGTTGGTTGTTGTTTCAATTGTATTTTAATACTGCGAGAGTTTGGCTTTCTCCATTCCCAGGGGCGCTTAACTGTCTGAGTGGTAAAAATTGTTGATGACAGAATAAGTAGTAATATCTTTTTCATGTAATCTTCTCGATTGTTAATAAGACAAAATAACCGTATTGCGCACTATTTTTATGGGAATTATTATCACAAAGATGGCAACATAGTCTGTACGT
>JABJEI010000020.1 GCA_018663245.1 bacterium | reverse complement strand
TAGTTATAATCGGAATTAGGCGTTACATCATCAGAGTTATAATCTGACTCATAACTAGACGATTTATCATAAGATGACGTTCTATGATCAGACGATACATCATCAGAGTTGTAATCTGATTCATAACCAGACAATTCATCTGAAGAAATACTAAGTGATCCAGGTGAATTATGACTAATGTCAGCTGTAGTAAGGTTTCTAAACTTAGGGTTACGTTTGGTTACATTCTTTGGGGTTGTTTGGTTTGATCTAGGTGATGTAGTGTGGAATGATTCTGATGAAAAAATGCTTTTAAGCGAGCTCGTGCAAGTTCGATTTGATCTAGGTGATGGAGTTGCTTGGTTTGATCTAGGTGATGGAGTTTTAGATTCCAATCCACTTTTAAAGGACTTTAATGAAGGACTTTTATTAAGCAATCCAAGTGAGTCATTATGTTTAATATTTGATGAAGTGAAGTTTTTGTACTCAGAGATTAATTTGCGTAGCTCTTTCTCAAGCTCGATACGTTTCTTGTTTGCGTCTTTTGAGTTGGCTATATAGCTGGCTTTTTCAGCCGGAAAGGCATCAAGTTTGACTTGAAGGAATTTTGCCTCATCTTTTAAACTATTATTGATATTTGAAAGCTCGTTAAGGTCTTCCTTTAATAGAAGGAATCGTTTAATGTCAGATTCTTTCTCGCATTGATTTTTTATTTTGTCATACATGTCTGCATACTGTTTTATAGCTTTTATCTTTTCAGAAAATTGTTCCTCAATTTTTATGCGTCTGGTGGATAGTGATAGGCGATTTTGCTCGTTTGCATTAATTAGCTTTAGCTCGTTTTTGATGTTTTGAATATTGTGCAGCTTTATTTTTTGTGCGATGATTCCGCACTTTAATTGTTGCTCGGTTTGTGTTTTTGCGAGTAATAGCTCAAATTGTCGCTCGGCTCTTATTCTGCGGTTATGCGGCTGAAACTGTTTTCTTTTTATGAATAATTTAGTTGGGGTGTATGCAGCGGATACGTCCTCTAGTGGAATCGTTAATATCCAAGGGGCCTTTGGTCGGCATATCTCTGAAGTTGATACTCCTATAATATTGTATTCATTTTCGGTCCGAAAGTTGTCATTTTCAGTCCATCTGTCTGTGCTAATTTCAGCCCATTTTTTTGTGCCCATCAACGATGTGGCGCCAATAAGTGATAGAGTTAGCGATAAGGCCAAAGCCTTTGTAATAATCTTCATTTTTTATCTCCCTTTATATTTTAGATAAAAGTCAGGGTAGCTAGATTTTGTACCGGCTGCCCTGGTTAATTAACGTTTTTTACGAGCTGATTTTTTTCGTTTGTTACGGTCTGTTTCATTTAAGCTAAACATTCTCGTAGACGGTTTGGCATTATCATTTGTTATAGCAACAGGTTTCTTGCTGTTTTTGTTTACATATTGTTTGAAGTTTTGTTTATAGCAACTGTCACTAGATGATTCATAACCAGACGATTCATCGTCACATGATTCATAATTGGATGATTGGTAATTTGATGATGAATCTGAAAAAGAACTAAGCGATCCAGATGAATAATTATGAATGTCAGCCATAGTAAGGTTTCTAAATTTAGGATCACATAGGGTTGATTTTGGTGATGGAGTTACTGTATTTGATCTTGGAGATGGAGTTTTAGATTCCAATCCACTTTTAAAGGACTTTAATGAATAACTTTTATTAAGAGATTCAAGTGAATCATTGCGTTTAACGTTTGTTGAAGTAAAATTTTCGTACTCTAAAGTTAGGTTCTGTAATTTAGCTTTAAGTTGATCGTATTCATTATCTTCGAACTTTAAAGGCGTTTTAAGAGACTGTTGAAGATCAATAAGGTTTTTGTAACCTGTATTAAGCTCGCCACCCATGGAAGTCAATTTCTTAATGATAAGCTGCATGGAGAAGCTTTGGGGATCATAGCCGCTTTGTAAACTAGCGTTATATGCGTTAAGCTTTGTCTTATATTGAGTGTGATTCTGTTGATACTCTTTACAAGCTTTATCATATTCATCTCTTATATAATTATCTTTATGCCCATTCGCTCGATTTTGCCTACTTGCTTGAATTAGCTTCAATGCATTCTTGGTATTTTGAACCTTATGCCGCATTTTTTGTTCTGTAACCATGTACTTAACTTGCTTTATCTTTTCTTCTTCGATTATGCGCTGTCGAACCACTTCTTCTACGAATTGTTTAACGGGGATGTACTTGTTGGATACGCCTTTTAGGGGAATCATTAATACGGGATTGCCAGAGCGTTCTGTTTTTTCGCCCCATGCAATTTTTGTGCCCATAAGTGATGTGGCGCCAATAAGCGAAAGTGCTAGCGATAAGGTTAAAGCCTTTGTGATAATCTTCATCTTTTATTTCCTTATGTTGTAAATTTAATTCTCATAGTAATTATACGCGATATGAGAGAAAAAGCAAGTCTATTCGCCATTTTTAACTTAATAAGATTGAACTTGCGTTCTCGCGAATGCTTAGATATGTGCTCTAACGAGTAACTGTTAGTGCACTTGTTTTAACTTTAGAACTTAATGTTGTTGGCTGCTGACCTAATTGTTGGCGAGATAGGCTATAGATATTTTTATTGATGAAACTATAGAGCATTGATTTCTTTTTTTATGTTTCAATTTCCAACTTTCATAAGTTCGTTCGCGTCTTTCTAGGTCGATTTTCTGTCTTTTAATCTTTGCAATGTTAGCTCTAGCAATATTTTCAAGTTCGAGCTTTTGAGCTTCTGTAGGCGGCTTTATTTCAGGAATCATTATCACGAGCTTATTTGGAGTGTCGTTTTTAGGGTTGGGGTTTGATAGTTTTAAGCTAGCAAGGTAGTTCGCAGTTGTTTTTTTTAGATCATATTGCAAAGCTTGCTGAGGGCGTTTCGGTGCTTGGCTTTGTTGTAATTGAAGCTTTTTATACGTTTTATATTTTCGCTTGAATTGTTTGCGCTCTTCTTCATTTTTATCAATCAATTCGTTAACCTCAGCAATTTTTTTACGTTTAGCCTTAGCAAGGCTTTCGCGATTGAGCCTTTGAGCAACTGTAAGTGGTTCTATGTTAGGAATCATTACTACGAGCCGCTCTGGTGAATCGTTTGGGTTAATGCCCATTTGGTGGCAGATATTGCAGTATATTATTTTTTCACTTTTAACTCGTTCTTGTTCACCTTCAAGCCAGACTCCTAGGAGAGGTGTGGCGCTAAAGGTGCAAGTGAGCAGAAGTGAAAAATACACATTAAGATGTTTCAAGGTAAAACTTTCGAAGTTATTTGTTTGCCTCAACGGGCAGGGTAGGTGATATTGCGAATAACTAAACAACAAGCGCGGGAGCGCCTGTTGTTTGTGTTGATAAATTTTGTTACATACGTTCCGGAAGGTCGATGCCAAGCAGCTTCATGCACAGACTTAGGGTGCTGCGCAGTGCCTGCATTAGCTGTAAGCGTGTTGCGCTAGCTTCTGGGTTGTCCAGGTCGACGACCTGTTGCTTGGCGTAGTAAGCGTGGAACAGTTGTGCCAATTCAAGGGTGTAATAGGTGAGATTGTGGGTCTGGAAGTTGCGTGCAGTATTGGTTAATACTTCTTTAAGCACAGCAATTTTTTTAATAACCAGTTGTTCGGCTTCATTAAGGTAGGCTTGGTCGGCTACATCTTTGATAGTAAGGCCGTTTTTATGAGCTTTTTCGATGATGCTACCGGTTCTGACGTAGGCATACTGAATGTAGAAGACTGGATTTTCGTCACTCTTTTTGAGCGCTAAGTCCACGTCGAAGTCCAGGTGAGCTTCAGCTTTGCGATTCAAGTAAAAGAAGCGCGCAACATCAGCACCTACGGCGTCGATTATGTCAGCTAGGCTTATCATAGTGCCTGCACGCTTTGACATGCGCAAAAGTTCGCCAGACTCTTTGAGTGTTACAAGTTGATAAATTATAGCTTTTAGTTGATCAGGGTCATAACCCAAGGCCTGCATTCCACCCTTTAGGCGAGCAACGTAACCATGGTGGTCTTGCCCGAGAACCATTACTAGCTCATCGAAGCTGCGATCCATTTTGTTGCGTAGGTAGGCAATGTCCGATGCTGCGTAGGTGTACTGGCCATCAGCTTTGCGTAGAACTCGGTCCTTGTCGTCACCAAATTTTGTGGAACGGAACCAGAGTGCTCCATCCTGCTCGTAGCTCAGATCTTTTGACTCAAGGGTCTCAAGCGCTGCTTTAAGTTGGCCTGATGTGTGTAGGGAGCTTTCTGAGAACCATACATCGAACGTTATGCCGTAATCTTTGAGGTTTGTCTTGAGGTTTTGCAATAGCTCTTTTTTAGCGTATTCAGATAACTGTTGGTCCTGGTGATCAGCTATGTTTTTACCAAATTTTTCAATATAATTTTGGGCCATAGTTATTAGGTATGCACCGTGGTAACCATCTTTTGGTACATGTGCATCTTGCCCAAGTTCTTGCTGACAACGAATTCTGAGTGATTGCCCAAGTTTTGCAATTTGTGTGCCAGCGTCGTTGATGTAAAATTCTTTTGTTACTTTGTGCCCGACAAAAGCGAGTACATTGCTTAGAACATCGCCGATTATACCACCACGACCATGCCCGATGTGTAGCGGACCCGTGGGGTTGGCGCTGATAAATTCAACATTATATTTTTTTGGGCTGTTGATTTTGGGCTTAAAGGCCTTTTGCTCTTGCTTGCATACCGTATCAAGATAGGCGGCAAATGCTTCACGAGTTAAGGTTAGGTTAATAAAGCCTGGACCGGCAATTGCGATATTTTTGATCAATGGATGGGTAAAGGTAGTGGCAATTTTTTGTGCTATCTCGCGTGGTGCTTGTTTGAGCTGTTTTGCCAAAATTAGCGCAGCGTTGGTTGCAAGGTCGCCATGAGCCCCATCACCCTGCAGTTGAATGTGGCATTCAATGCGTTGTGTTGTGCTTGTATCAAGATTAAAAAGCGAGGAGAGATGGTTTAAAAGATCTTCTTTTATTGTTTTAAACACAGTGTTTGTTTCCTACAAAATTTTCTAATTACATCCATTGAAACACATTATAGCATAAAAAAATTGGGCAAAAAAAGAACCCAGCCGGTACTCTTTAATGGAGAAAAAAGAGTGACGAGTGCGTGTTCTATAAAACTTGACTAGGAAAAAGGAGTGAAAACCTAATCAAAGAAACACAAAAGTCGGCTGGGTTCAATATCTTGAAGCATAAATCTTATAGACTTAAATTAACACAATCATTTCAGAATTGCAACATCTTGCAAAAACGAAAAGACCCGCAGGCTGGTGTAAGATTTCTGTTGGTATATTTTTTACGGTTTAATGTGTATATCCAAAAAATGCTTTTTATATTACACTAATACAATCAAAGTGCCCTATTTGAACGGCATTTGGTAGTGTAGATTAAAAGAGCGTTAGTATGATAAATAAACGAATGAAAATTGCGGCCTTGGTTTCGGGTGGTGTCGATAGTTCAGTCGCCTTAAAAATGGTCAAAGACCTCGGTCATGACGTAACCGCATTTTATTTAAAAATCTGGCTTGAGGATGAACTTGCTTCTTTGGGTAGTTGTCCATGGCAAGAAGATCTTGAGTACGTACGTGCAACGTGTGATCAGCTTGGGGTTCCCCTCAAGGTAATCTCGTTTCAGCGCGAGTATCAAGAACGCATAGTTACATATACTATTTCCGAGATTAAGAAGGGCCGTACGCCTAATCCAGACGTTCTGTGCAATCAACGCATCAAATTTGGTGCATTTTTTCAGGCAATTGATAATACTTTTGATAAAGTTGTCTCAGGTCATTATGCGCACATTGTATATCGTGATGGGATACCATTTTTGCAACAAGCGCCAGACAAGATTAAAGATCAAACATATTTTTTGGCAAGTTTAAACCGTGAGCAGCTTGAGCGTGCTTGGTTCCCGATTGGTCAGATGACTAAGAAGGAAGTACGGGCCTATGCGCGGGCCGCAAAGCTTCCGGCAATGGATCGCAAAGACAGCCAAGGTATCTGCTTTTTGGGTAAGTTACGATTCAAAGACTTTGTTGCGCATCACGTGGGGACCAAAACTGGTGACTTGATAGAGTTTGAGAGTGGAACAAAGCTTGGCGAGCATAAAGGGTTTTGGTTTTACACCATCGGTCAGCGGCGAGGCTCGGGACTTTCTGGTGGTCCGTGGTACGTTGTGCGCAAAGACCCAGAAACAAACACCGTTTACGTCTCATGTAAATATTACGAGCAAGATAAGGTTCGCAATAGCTTTGAGATAGACGATATGGTTTGGGTTAATGGCAAAGCTCCTTTGGAGGGGCAGTTATTACAGGTGAAGATGCGTCATGGATCTGAAGCTCATCAATGCACTGTTTCTGTTGGTGCAAACAACGTTACTTACATAACTTTACAAGATCGTGACCAGGGAATTGCGCCCGGACAGTTTGCTGTCCTATATCAGGATGGTTTATGCTTAGGGCTAGGTGCTATAAGTAGAGAGTGATGGTGAAAAGCGTGTTGCGACAAATAACGATTCCTACCGTATTAACGGTAATCAGATTTATTCTTATACCATTTGTTGCGCAGGCGCTGCTTTTGCAGCAGTGGATGTATGCTTTGCTGCTGTTTGTAATAGCATCGGTTACAGATCTTCTTGATGGAATGTTGGCTCGTTGGTTAAATCAATCTAGCTGGTTAGGTCGCATTCTAGACCCTCTGGCAGACAAACTTTTGATTTTTGTGGTTTATGCAGTTTTGCTTGTTGTGCCCTTGCAGGGCGACCTTCGCGGTTTGATGCCTCACTGGTTGTTATGGCTGGTGTTGGGCAAAGAATTGATCGTGTCTACGGGCGTTGTAGTTGTAACCTTTTTACGCAAAAAAATGCTTATCGAACCATCGATGCTTGGTAAGTTCACCATGGTTGCTCAAGTTCTTTTTATCATTTGGGTAATACTTAATTTTGCTTTCGGTCCAATGCATGCTGGTCTGCATGCGATTTTTTTATGGGTTACTGTTTCTTTAATTGTACTGTCATTGATTCAGTATGCTGGACAGGGAATAAAACTTTTAACTTTAAAGGCATTATAGAATGAACAAGAAGCAGTGGCTGAGCGGTATGCTTTTGTGCTCGATGCTTGGTTCGGCGAGTCTTGGATCGGCTGATAATGCGTTTGTTAAGGTCAAAAAAACTTCAAAAAAACGGTCATCAAGAGAGCTCAAAGAGCAGATTGGGCAATCATTGCGCGAGCTGCTTGATGCTGTTATTGACTGTGTTGAGTTAGTGAGTTTTTCGCTTACTAGACAGTCTGAACAGTTGTCGCAGGCTCTTTCTCAGTGCTCAGCGTGCCTTGAGCATGTAGATAAGTTTTTTGTGCCGGATGTTTTGGCTTGCGTTGATTGCACGCTGTCTCATAAGCAGATTGTTGATACTCTAAAGGCAAATAAAAATCAGCCATTAAGTTTGGAATTGGCCGTTGACTTGCTTGGCAAAGCTGCAAATACTCAGCGTCTTGTAATTGCCTGTATAGAAGAGTTGCTGCTTGCTGAGCGCAAGGGACCGTACGGTTCGGTTAAGCGCTCGGAACTTGCAAAAAGTGTGAATGGCCTGAAGCAGTATCTTAATTGCTGGCAAGCATGCATAAATAATCTTAAGCTTGCTTGTAATAAAAATTAGTCGCGAGCTATCGTGCAAAGTTATTGTAATTTAAAGCCTGCTGGCCGACTGTTTTTTTTATCGCTAGACTGATAGAGTTAAACAAGAGAAAGTCGTTTATTTCCTAGAAAGGATAGTTGTGGCAGGGTACAATCGCGTTATTATAGTTGGAAATCTAACTAGAGATCCAGAACTTAAACAACTCGCATCGGGTCAGTCAGTCTGCCGTCTCGGGCTTGCAGCTAACCGCCAGTACAAAAACAGGCAAACAGGACAAATGGTCCAAGAAGTTTGTTACGTTGATGTTGATGTGTGGGGAGCGCAAGCAGACAGTTGTAATCAATACCTGAGTAAGGGTCGTGCAGCATTAGTTGAAGGCCGCCTCAAGTTGGATTCATGGCAGGATCAAGAAGGTAACAATCGCAGCAAGCACAGTATTGTTGCTGATCGTGTAGTATTCTTGAGCTCGCAACAAGATGCAGACGTCAGTGAACCTACTGCACGTCGAGAACAGCCAGCAAGCTCTCGTAAGACCGGAGCAGCTGTACAAGGAAACAGTAAAAAAGTATCCGCTAGGGCCGAAGACGAAAAGCTCCCTGAAGTTCAATTCAAGGATGAGCCTCCGTTTGAGGATGACCTACCCTTTTAAATTATTCGCTTTGTTGGCCAAGTTTTGAGTGTATTCTCGATCAGGCCAACAAAGCTTTTGTTGTCAGGCGTTTCTTCTTTTTTCATTTTTTATTAATAAATTCAAATAAAAATATTTAAATCGGTTGTCATCATGTGCTATTATGAGAGTATGTCGCTTGAGACGGCATATAAGGAGAACTCATGAAGCGCTATATTTTTACTTTGTTATTTTCGCTATTTTCTTTTCAGGTTGTCAACTGCATAGATAGTAGCTTTGTGCAGTACGATACTTCTTGGTTTGGGAGGCAAGAGGTACATATCGGCCTTGAGACCGAAACAGACAATAATTTGACCAACAAGATTACTCAAAAGTTATTGACCTTGTGGACCGACATTGATCTGCTTCGTCCGGTTCGTATGGACCAAAGTGACAAAAAAGATTTTGCGGCAAAGCTGGTTGGTGGATTTGCTTCATTGCATCACTACACGGTACGTCTGTGTAGCATGCGTCGCAAGCCCGGAGATTTACCTGCAAAATTTGTTAACAGTTTTATTGATGCTCTTGAAGAGATTGATTGGTGTTTGCAGAATATGTTTGGTCAGATTGTTACTAATGAAATAACGAGTATGAAGGTTATTTTTGGCCAGATTTTGGGTTTAGTAAGGCGATACAGGCGTAAAAGCTGTCTTTTGATGTAACATCACCAGTCGCCAGCGATTTCGCACCCTATGCCAAATCCGTACATATTACTCTTAAATATCCGTTTACCTGCAAGTTGTGTTGCCATGCTCAGGCTTAAGCGGGGGCGAGAAGAATGCTTTATTGTTGCAAAATCATATTCACAAGTTAGATGTAGCGTGTGTCGGGACCAAGGCTTTAAATTTTCATCACTTTGTAAAATTGTTGAGTCGATGTTTTGTGCACATCCGGAAAGCTTGGATGTGCGTTGTCCTGTGAAGGAATAGCCGATTTTTGTCGAAAACCCAAAAATTATATGATCTGCCCGAAAATATGGCGCTATTTGGTACACCAGGCCTGGTTGCTTGTGCGTCCATGCTTTAGTTAGCTGTATGACCCCAGTTTGATCTTTGTCGGTCTTTACGTGCCGATTTTGCTTGCTCTTTAATAACTTAATAAGACTTGCTTGCATACCTACGGTTACCCAGTCAAAGTGTCCGATGGATGCTTCTAGTGTAAGAGGTAATCCAAAATGCCCTCCATACCCCAAATCAAAACTTCCTAATTTATCGATATCTTTCTGTGGAGCGGTTGGTATTAGTAGGCCCGCAGACAGGCTTAGGTCGATGAAGTCAAGACGGCAGGTTTCTTCGTAATTGGTTGTCCAACCAGCAAGCAGCATTAAGTCACCAAGGCCTATCGTGCTAGTTGCGGCTCGAGTTAGGTTGAAGTTTGCCAGCTGAGTGTCAAGTTGGTCTAACAAAGCATCCCACTCAACTTGGGCGCCGCTTGTTGGGCTGTTGGCGCTTACATCAACGACAGAAAGCTCTTGTGTGCTTACTGCGGTTATCGGGAGAGCTGTTTGCACAAAAAAACCGTGTGTTAGGTTTTTTGTAAACTTTAGCCTTGTTCGATGCACTTTGGTGCGTGAAGTTAGTGATATTTGGCCAAAGCGCTCAGCGTCTGAGTATGCTAGTAGCGGGGTTAGTAAGGATGTGTCTTGATTTGTATCAAGGCCCTGGGCAAGCATTTTAATATTTTGGGGCCCGTACAGGTCAAATAGTTCTTGTTGCGTCCCATTGCCATCGCTACTGTGCTTGGTAATTCCAAAGCTATAATCAACATCGATTGATGTTAACAGTTTACGTTCAAATCTTGGTTCATCCGGCATTGCTGGTGCAAGGTAAAAATGCGGGGAATCAAAAGCGTTGATGCTTGCAATACAGCCTATCAATGCGATTAGGCGTAAAAGGCGACTAGCCATTGCTTCCTTTCATCAATAATGCGATCTGAACAAAGATATGAGTTTATCGTAAGCGGATCATGAGTACAAACTTAATATGAACTTTTTGGTGTATATGCTACTATGATTAGGTATAATTATGCTGATACGGGATCTTTTTGGCAATGGGATAAATAAAATATGGATGAGAAAAAAAATACGACTAACTCTGATCAGCCAGCACAAGACGCTAAGCTAGAGAATCAAGAACAGTCATCTAATGAAGAAGTTATCGACAGCTATCAAGATAGATATATTCGTTTAAGTGCAGACTTCCAAAATTTGCAACGACGCATGGCTAAAGAGCGGGTTTTATGGATGGACTCTGCCAAAGCAGGGGTCCTCAAGGGGTTGTTGGACATCGTTGACAACTTTGACCGCGCAATGGCCGATAGACCAGAAACTGCAGACAAGGATGTTGCTTCTTGGATGGACGGTGCCAATTTAATTGCGCAATCTTTCCACAAGATGCTGGATGATTGTAAGGTGGTTGAGATAGACAATGTTTCTGTTTTTAACCCAGAGTTACATGAAGCTGTGATGCGTGTTCCTGCCCAAGACAAAGAATCTGGTTCTATTGTTCAGGTTTTGCAGAAGGGCTATACCGTTAATGGAAAGCTTTTACGTGCAGCTAAGGTAAGTGTGGCCGAATAGCAATCTGTTGCTAATCATTCTCAAATCTTCTTACAAATAAATAAATTCTTTCGCAGGGGGTTATTCTCTTAACCCCTTGTCCCGGCATTCGCATAAAATTCTTAAGTTTCTTAAATAGGCCTGCATGTTCTTCGTAGCTTGAAGAGCGAAGTAGGGTTTGGCTAAGTTTTACGCGAAGCCTGGAACACGCTTAACGGAGTTATTTTTTTCGGTTATTCAAGTATTTTTCCTATAAAACTCTATTCCTTGTCATCCCCGGCTTTGAACGGGGATCCAGCCTTTCAGTAACTCATTTTTATGAATGTGACACGTCAGTTTCTTGATGATTTTATTTTTTATAGAAACTGTGAAATTGTATTTAATGGATATTATCTTTAGTCCTGGATCCCCGTACGCATGAGGATCACCCTACTTCGCTAAAGCTACGAAGGGCATGAAGGGGCAAGAATAGGCTGAGGTTGTTTGATCTAAAAGATACTTCATTATTAGCAGAACTGTTTGAAGCAACCTAAAAGCGTTAGCTTCTGGTTGCAACGTTTTTTGCGTAAGGGGCCCAGGGGTACCCCCGGCACCCTTGTCCGCGAGGGGTTGGGTGAGCAACCCCTCGCAAAAGTATTAAAGTATAGATGCAAAAGGTGATCAAATGAGCTATTTAAAGACTGGATCCCCGTATGCACGAGGATGACCCTTCTTCGCCAAAGGCTTCGCAGGGCAGGCGAGGGAAGATGGATTGCTAAAAATTTAGATATTTGTTTGTAAAAAAACAAAGCATGAAAGTTAGATAAAAATTTGTTTGTAAGAATGTTTATAAGGAGGGGGGGTTTTAGGGGCAGCATGTGCCCCTAAAGTTATTTTTTGAGTATACTCAAGAATGCTTCTTGTGGCACTTCAACACTACCAACTTGCTTCATTCTCTTCTTACCAGCTTTTTGCTTTTCGAGAAGTTTACGCTTTCTGGTGATGTCACCACCGTAACATTTAGCGGTTACATTTTTGCGCAATGCTGAAACATTTTCACGTGCTAAAATTTTTGATCCAATAGCTGCCTGAATGGCCACATCGAACATTTGTCTTGGTATAAGTTTACGTAATCTTTTGGCGATGTCTCGGCCCGTTGTTTGTGCGCTTTGTCCGTGAATAATTGTTGAAAGAGCATCAACAGGTTTACCGTTCAAAAGGATATCCATCTTAACAAGGTCGGAAACTTGGTAGCCGGCTTCTTCATAATCAAAGCTTGCGTATCCTGAGCTGAGAGATTTTATCTGATCATAAAAATCGGTCGCAACCTCGTTGAGTGGAAGACTGTACTTTAGGATAATTCGTTCTTCACCCAAATAATCCATTGATAGCTGTACGCCACGTCGCTGTGAGCATAGCTTCATTATGTTGCCTACGTACTGCTTTGGCAGAATGATGGTAGCATTAATCATCGGCTCAAATAGTGTGTCTATTCTGGTTGGGTCAGGGAAGTCTGACGGCCGTTCAATCGTGATGCGCTCTCCGTTATTCAGTAATACTTCGTAACGTACGCTTGGTGCGGTAGCTATGACCGCAAGGTCATACTCTTGCTCTAGACGTTGCCGAAACACATCCATGTGTAGCAGGCCTAAGAATCCGCATGAGAATCCAACACCCAGAGCATCAGAACCCTGTTTGTGTACAGATACACTGGCATCGTTAAGCGTTAATTTTTCGATAGCGTCTAATAAATTTTCGAAGTCGGCTGTATCTACTGGGAAAATTCCCGCAAAGACCATAGGTTTTGCTGGACGGAAACCTGGAAAAGGCTCAACAGGTTTTTTTGCTCTGTAGACAGTATCACCGACGCGAGCTTCGCGAACAGTCTTCATACCTGTGATAAGGTAGCCTACTTGTCCTGGATAAAGTGCATTTGTTGGCTGTGCATCCGGGTACATAAGTCCAAGCTCAAGAACTTCGTAGGAGGTTCCTGATTGTGCCAAACTGATTGTGTCACCCCTGTGGATGGCTCCGTCTTTTACTGAGATCAAACAGATAACGCCACGGTATGAGTCGTACCATGAGTCAAACAGTAATGCCTTAAGTGGTAGGTCTTTTGAGCCTTGCGGTGCCGGAATGTTGGCAACAGCGGCGTCCAAAATTTCTTCAATGCCGATACCATTTTTTGCTGAAGCCAACAAAACGTTTTCGGCTTCAAAATCAAACAGAGTCTCTAGCTCTGCATTGATACGATCAGGGTCTGCGTTGGCCATGTCGATTTTGTTGATTATGGGCAGGATTGTAAGTCCTTGCTCAAAGGCTAGATAAAAATTGGCCATTGTCTGTGCTTGCACGCCTTGGCAGGCATCTACAAGTAGCAATGCTCCTTGGCAGGCATATAACGATCGAGAAACTTCGTAACTGAAGTCAACGTGCCCTGGTGTGTCGATTAGATTGAGAAGATACGGTATGCCGTCAACCTCATAAAACATTGAGGCCGTTTGTGCTTTGACGGTTATGCCCCGTTCACGCTCAACCTGCAGCTTATCAAGAAACTGCTCATTTTTGTGACGCATCGACAATGTTCCAGTTATCTCTAGCATTCTGTCAGAGAGCGTAGACTTGCCGTGGTCGATATGAGCGATTACCGAAAAATTGCGTATACGGTCGGGTGTAAAGGTAGAAAGATCGAGATCTTGTATGTTTTGAAAACTCATAATGGTGGTCTATAGCCTTGTCTGTTGTGCCTGCACAAGCATCGGCACACTATGCACTGACACTTTGCTCTTACCAAAACAGTGTACCTAGAGTCGCCTGCTCAGGCAATAGTGGGGTTTGTGAGTTTTTTATTTTTATTAATGAACTTCTTTATTCGGCTTGTTCCTTTTTTCTTCAACGCATTAAATCCTCTTTTGATGCTCTTTCCATAATTGTGTTCTACGGCAGATACGAAGGGTATTGCTACAGTGATATCAATGAGCATATTAAGACAAATAACCGCGTCCCAATTTATATACCACACACCAATTCCCTGCTTAAGAAAATTCCAAGCAAACAGGTTTGCTGCGGGTCCGCACAAGGCTAACGCTCCAAGTAAAGCTAAGTTTATTTTACTCACTCTAGGCCTTTGGCTACACTTATCAGCTTTAAAGTTTTTGAGGGGGGCAATATTATGGCGAGGTGTTTCAATTAACTTTGTATTCTGAGCATTCACTTGATGTGCTGTTAAGGCAATTGTGAACATGAAAAGTAGTTTTTTAATGGAAATCAAATTCTTGTTAGCAGTTTATTAAAAAGTGTGTTTCTTTTCTGAATTATATTAGATTTTATTAGTTAAGCGGCAACCAATCCCCTTTTTTAAGCTTAGGCATTTTTGTTCGTTTACAATTTTTTGGAAGCTTGTACTGCTTATGGTTCTTTGATGAAAATTTGGCTATTATTTTGTGAATGTAGTTTAAATGACCAAAAGTACGCACTATTGCATGTGTTAATTGGTATACCTTAATATTCTTTTTACCGCCGTTATCGATTTGGGCATGTTGTTCTGCATCGGCACGGTTGCAAAATTTTTGGTGAATTAAAAGTCCGTTTCTTTGCGTGCAAAATTCGCGCACTATAGGCTTTGCTGCGAGGATATCAACTATGGCATTAAGGACTAAGGTTGCAGTTAAGCCAGCTCCAAATTTCCATACGACAACGTTTACGATTGGTGCGCAAATGATGGCTACCGCTGAATTAAAGATTAAACCTTTTTTTGCATGAGGTTGTCTTATCACACGAGATTTCTGATAGCCTTCAGAATCGATGCTCACTTTTGTCGTGAAATCTTGGCAGGCAGACAGTAGGCCGGAAGGGTTCTTAATGTAGGGTGGATTAGTTATTAGCTCTGTCTCTAAAGCATTCATCTGATGTGATGTTAATGCCATTGTGAATGTGAAAAGTAGTTTTTTAGCAGAAATCAAAGCATTATCCTTAAAGTTAGCAATTAATTCTTGTTGATAGTTTAGCATTTTTTATGAGAAAAACTACTTCCCTGGCTGGTATGTTTTTTAGCATGTAGATTGTAAAAGGCGTTCATGCAGGGCAAGTTGATTATTAATGTAATAGTGGGAGGTTCTTATTATTTCTTAGATTAAGTGACCCGCTTGATGTAACCATTTTGTTAATCAATTGATCTGTTTCCTTAAAGGCTTCTTCGCTATTTTTGTTTAATCTATCTTCGAACTTATCAAAAAATTGTTTATTAGCTTCCTCGCCGAGCTTGTTTTGTGGGGAGGGTCGTTTTGGTCGGGGTAAATGACTAGGAATTATGTATTGTTTTTCATTCCAGGGGCCAAAACATGGACTGATTGTGCTATTCCAATCATTAGGAAGAAGAAAGCAGCTATTAAGCAATGGTTTTTTTATGGAGAATTGGTAGTAGAGAGCTCCTTTGCTCGGCTGCTTGTGTTGATTTTTGTCAACACTAATAGCTAGTTTTTGGTGTTTTTTAAGGGCCGCCTGTAGGGTCTCTAGTTCACGAGCGTATTGGCGTAGATGTTCGGCATCCCAGATCATTTTCCCGGCAGAGATAGTCGTTCCAATGTATATAAGCCAAGAAACAAAGGCATGGAACTTTCTTTCACGTTTTGCTTCTTCTGTTTGGGAATTTTCAAGTTCTATATCCATCAAAAGACCATGATTTATAAACTTAAGAATTCCGCATAAAAGCAACAATGTGGCGGTTGCCAGGGCGCTTGAGGTTATGGACTCTTTAGCTCGACTCAATGCTAGCAGACGTTCTTTAGCAGCTTTATTTTTTTTAGGGACTGTTGTTTGATAACCATTTTTATCAAATGTGACGGTTGTTACAAAGTCATTGGTCACCGATTTGATAACTCGAGAGCTTGTTATTGTCGTCCTTGAACCATGTAAAGTTGTGGCAGCGAATAGGGGCATTGATAACGCAGCTATTAATAAAGGTAGCCGTTTAGTGTTGATTGTGATGGCTTTACCCTTTTATTTAAATGAGTTATTGTTCATAACATTTTGTAAATTATAGCGCTCAAGAGTGCTGCAAAAAAACACCAAACTGATGTCAGGTGAGCGTAGTAAAAAATATAGCTTAAGAGTACTGATATTACAATAAGCACACCAAGCTGTCGTAGTTCTTTCTTGGCGGTTATAAAAAATGGTGCGATGACTGTGATGCAGTACCAGACAAGGCCGATGGGCTCAAGCGGGCGAGGCATGTTAAAAGCATATTCAACATGGTTACATGTAATTGCCGATGTTGCTCCAACTTTTAATAATGCCCATAGCAAAGTTCCAGAGATTATCGTTCCAGCCCCGATAAAGCCTGCAAGGTAAAGACGTTTTTTTCTGTTTGTTTCTATCATATATATTGTAAATGGCATCCAAACGGGCCAAACAACATAGGCGAAAAACAGGAATGCATAACGGGCAAGTTGGTTTTGCGTGGCCAGTGCAGGCTGGGCGTGTGTTATCCAGACCATGCCCTCGCACAGCTGTTGAATCCCAAAAAAAAGTGGAATTGCCGCAAGTGGTTTTAGCTTTTTGATTCGATTTTTTTTAAGGGATAACAGACCGATAATAGAAAGTCCTATTCCAGCGGCAAAGCTTGCTTGTGCAGAAAAACACATCCTTTAACTCCTTCTTTTTAGTAAATGCATGGTTTTTTAGTTTATACCCGACAGCTAGAGTAGAAGCAATCGTTGCGACAGTATGCTTGCTAAAATGGGCATATTTTTGCGGGCAAGGCTGCTTTTCTTGTTTGATTGGCCTTGTCCGGGTATCCTAATAATGTTTTCCGATCGAGCATATTTTCTTTTTTCTGGGGGCTCAGATATCAATGGAAGAGCAGACTAAGCAGATACCTGGTGGCATGGTTCCACCTTCACCAGTTCGTATTGAAGACGAACTTAAGGACTCATTTTTAGACTATGCAATGTCAGTGGTGGTCAGTCGTGCCATACCTGATGTGCGTGACGGTCTTAAGCCCGTACATCGACGGGTGTTGTACACCATGGGTCAATTGGGGTTCCATTACAACAAACGGCATCGCAAGTCGGTTCGTGTTGTTGGTGAAGTACTTGGTAAGTATCACCCGCATGGTGATCAAGCATTATACAATGCCATGGTTGGCATGGTGCAGGACTTCTCTAAGCGTTATCCGCTTTTGGATGGTCAAGGTAACTGGGGTTCGGTTGATGGTGACAACGCAGCTGCTATGCGTTACACCGAAGTTCGAATGGCAAAAATTTCACAGGAACTGTTAGCCGATCTTGAAAAAGAAACGGTTACTTTTGTGCCAAACTTTGATGAATCGACGACTGAGCCGATTCTTCTGCCCAGCAAACTTCCGCATCTTCTGATTAACGGAACAACCGGTATTGCAGTTGGTATGGCGACTTCTATTCCACCGCACAATTTACGTGAGGTTGCTGATGGTTGCCTAGCTTTGCTTGAAGATCCTACTTTGGATGACGATCAGATACTCAAAATTATTCCTGGCCCAGACTTCCCTACGGGCGGTATTATTTGTGGGCGCGCAGGAGTTCTTAAGGCTTATAAAACTGGTCGCGGAAGCGTAAAAGTACGTGGCGTTGTTACCGTTGAAGAAGGTAAGAAAGGCGACTCAATCATTATTACCGAGTTGCCATACCTTGTTAACAAATCTGACTTGGCTGTTAAAATTGCGACTCTTGTTAAAGACCGCGTTATCGAGGGAATCTCGAACATCAAGGATGAGTCAAATCGACGAGGCATGCGTCTGGTTGTTGATGTAAAGCGGGGCGAAGATCCGTACATCATCATTAATCAGCTTTATAAATACACTACACTACAAACCAATATCACCATCATTATGCTGGCACTTTTGGATAACCGTCCAATTGTTTTCACTCTAAAGGGTGTTTTACGCGAATTCTTGAAGCACCGTAGAAATATGGTTTACAAGCGTACGCAGTATGAGCTCAAAAGAGCGCGAGCTCGTGAGCATCTGTTTGCAGGATTTATTATTGCTTTGGACAGCATTGATGCGGTGATTAAAGTTATCAAAACTTCTTCTGCCCCAGTTGATGCTATTGCCTCTCTAAACAAAAGTTTTGGGCTGACTCAAATTCAGGCTAAGGCTATTCTTGAGATGCGATTACAGCGTTTGACAGGCATGGAACAGGACAAGATTCGCGCAGAAATGGGCGAAATTAAGGAACGAATTACTTATTTGAGCACGATTGTTGATGATGATTCAGTGCTAACTAGTGTGGTTCGTGAAGAGCTTGAGTATGTGCGCAACACATACGGAGATGATCGCAAAACAAGGATTGAAGCTGCGGCTGACATTCTTACCGAAATTGATTTAATCCCTGATGAAGATGTGGTTGTTACACTTACTGGCAAGGGGTACATCAAGCGTGTACAACTTGACAATTATGGGGTACAGCATCGTGGTGGTAAGGGCAAGATGGGAATGGTCTCGCTAAGTCAGTCAGATGATTTGGTACAAGATCTATTTGTTGCTCGCAACCATGATGAACTACTATTCTTCACAAACTTTGGACGTGTTTACACGCTTCCTGTTTTTGCAGTTCCTGAATCATCTCGAACGGCAAAAGGCCGAGCAATTGTTAATATTCTGCCTCTCAATGAGGGTGAGCGAGTAGTTAAATTACTATGTACTCGCGAGCTCGAAGGCAAGTTTGTGGTTATGCTAACTAAGCTTGGTGTTATCAAGCGTACAGCTGCCCAAGCCTTTGCCAAAGTTCGTAAAACCGGTATCAGAGCGTCTAAGCTCAGAGAAGGTGACGAGCTAATATTCTGCTCTATTAGTAGTGGTGAAGATTCAATTGTAATTGCAACACGCAATGGTAAGGGAATACGATTCCCTGAAACAGAAGTTCGCTCGATGGGGCGTCAAGCTGCCGGTGTTATGGGTATCAGGCTACGTGGTGATGATCACGTTGTCGGTATGGAAGTTGTTTCTGATGACCGAGATATTTTGTTTGCAACCGAACGTGGTTACGGCAAGCGAGTCAGAGTCAAAGACTTCCGTGTAGCTCACCGTGGTGGTCTTGGTGTACGTACGATTCCAACAACAGCTCGCAATGGCCATGTTATTGCACTGGCTGTGGTTGATGATACGGCAAATATTCTTATGATCGATACGGTTGGTAAAATTATTCGATTGTCACCTTCTGAGATTCGTACAATGGGTCGCCAGGCTAAGGGTGTTCGTTTAATTCGTCTTGACGAAAAACAGCGACTCGCAACGGTTGTCTCGTTCTACGAAGACGAAACTCGCGATGTCGATAGTAATGATTCTGAGGACGAGTCGGTTGCTGTAAAGCAAGAAGATCAAGCTGCAAAGCCTGTTGATTCGACTGATTTGCCAAAGGATTCTAAAGACGCTAATCAGGTCAGTGAGAGTGCTGATGATTCGGCCAAGGAAAGTGATAAAACACAAGATTAATAAACATAATAATAGTAGATAAAGAACATGAATGAAGCATCATTGGTTTTGCTGCATTGTTCTCTTATAGAAGGTCTTGGCCCGGCGGTAGTGCAAAAGTTACTGCCGGGCATTCCTCGTGACAATGCTTCACAGTTATACGATTGGTCGGTTAGCGATCTGCGTGAGCGTTGTGACCTGTCAGAGCTTATTGCTCATAAACTTGTACAGGGTCTCAATGATCGACTTTCGCTTGATCGGGAGCTTGGATTGCTCGATAGGTCTGGCATTCGTTGGATTTCTTTGTTTGATCCAGATTATCCAGAACTTCTAAAAAATATTCATAGACCTCCAACTGGCTTGTATATTCAAGGCCAACTTCCTCAAGACAAAAAATCTATCGCTTTGGTTGGTGCTCGTAGAGCTGGTGAGTATGCACGCGTTGCTGTGCGGTTACTGGTAGGGCATCTTGTACAGGATGGCTGGACTATTGTCAGTGGTGGTGCCCGTGGCGTCGATACAATGGCACATGAGCAGACTATTGCTAACGGTGGCCAGACGGTGGTTGTGTTGGGTTCAGGCTTGCTAAGGCCTTATCCAACATCAAATCGCAAACTTTTTGAGCGTGTTGTTGAATCTGGCGGTGCGATTGTAAGTTCATTTCCGCTTAAAGTTGAAGCGCTGCCACACAACTTCCCCGCACGTAACAGAATCATTGCTGGAATGAGTCAAGGATCAGTTGTGGTGCAAGCTGCGCAAAGAAGTGGGGCATTAATCACCGCAGAATTTGCGCTCCAAGAGGGCCGCGAAGTGTTTGCTGTGCCGGGTCCAATCGATGACCCGTTGAGTGCGGGTTGCCATGCGATTATTCAAAGTGGTGCAAAGCTTGTGCACAGACCCCAAGACATTTGTCAGGAACTAAGCGCTGTTTCTGTTTGCTCGTTTGTTGAGCCTGAAGAAGCAAAACCTGCTTCAAATCGCAAAGTGAAAATGGTGCAAACTGTGATTGGCGCGCCTGATGTAGATGACTCAACTCTTCTTGGCTTGTGTCGTCAGCCGACCTGTGTTGATGACCTTGTTGAGCGGCTTGGTAAGGAGCTTGTTGATGTGCAACAGGAGCTTTTAACTTTGCAGCTAGAGGGGCGAGTCGAGCAGTTGCCGAGTGGGATGTGGAAAGTCACACGTTGATTTTGCCTTTTGCGTGTAACTTTTGTATTCTTATTCCTGTACGTGTAAGTACTTTTTAACTAAAAATTTATAAACAACATCGGAGATAATGCGATGCCAGTCCCAAAAAGAAAAACCTCTAAAGCCAGACGTGATAAGCGTCATGCTAACTCGGCACTATTTGTTAGCACAATTACTACCTGCCCAAACTGCTCTAAACCACGAGTTCCGCATGTTGCGTGCCGTGAATGCGGTTTTTTCAAAGGTCGTAAAGTAATGGACACCAAGGCTGACCGTGTACTTAGACGTGCTAAAGTCGCAGAAATAGCGCAGGCCAAAAAGCCAGAAGCACAAGTTGAGGCCCCAGTTGTTGAGGTTGCTTCACAAGAGCTAGAGGCTGACACAAAAAAATAGTGTTCTTAAAAATTAATAAAGCAGTTATGACAACCCCAGCAGCCTGAATCGGCTGTTTAGTGAGTCAAGGATTTACGGTATGGATGTACGGGTGGATTGGCGATCATTCTTGGGTGGTTACATTGATTGGGTAGATGAGGTCGTTGGACTGAGACGTATTGCCCTGATAATCGGTGTAATCGTGTTGTCTGGTGGATCTTGGTACGGATATCGTTTGTATCGCAATGGTGTCGAGACATCTGCTCAACGCACGATGAGTTCATTGTTCGATTTATGGCAGCAAGCTGTTATGAACCGAAAAGGTGAGCAAAGTCTGTGGAAGCAGCTAAGCGATGATTCTCAGCATGCTATGAAGCAACATGCTTCGTCCAACTTGCGACCATTCTTTTCAATACTGTATGCACAGGGTCTAATGCGAGCACAACCCTCTGCGCAGCAGGCTAAAGAAGCCGTTGCGTTGTTGCAAGATGGAATAAAACGTATGGCAACTAGCCATCCTTATTATCCGGCTATGCAGCTTGAGAGTGCAAAAATTATGCTAGACGCAAGTCAGCGATTTGGAGTTGCTAGTCACGACCAAGCAATAACAATTCTTAATGCTATTTCTACTGACAAAAACAATGCGTTCAGCACGATGGCGCAAGCACAGATTGCCTACGATAAGGCTTATCAAAGTAACGCAAAACACTAGACGTTTGGTGGTAAATCATGATGAAGGAACAACAGGTTAAAAGTAGCTGTGTGCGGGTGCGTTTTGCACCATCACCAACGGGCCACTTACATATCGGTTCGTTGCGTTCGGCCATTTTTAATTGGCTGTTTGCTCGTCATCATGATTCTAGTTTTTTGGTTCGTATCGAAGATACTGACAAAGAACGTTCACTACAAAAATACACTGATTCAATTGTAAGTTCGCTTGACTGGATGGGACTACAGGCTGACCAGCCTTTGATTTTCCAGTCTGATCGTGAGTCCGAGCATCGGGCTGTTGTGCAGGAGTTACTTGCATCTGGTGACGCTTACTACGCTTATGCGCCTATAGATTTTGATGATGAGGACAAAGCGCCGACGGCACCTGATGGTAGCACGCATGAAAGTGACCCTGAAAACTGGGTTATTCGGCTCAAGGTTCCAAATGTTGATTACTTTACTTTTGATGATCTGATTCTTGGTAAGATTACTTTTGAAAAAGAGCAGGTACCTGATTTTGTAATTGCACGCTCTGATGGAACTCCCACATACAATTTTGTGGTTGTGCTTGATGATCTTGCTATGAATATTACACATGTCATTCGTGGCCAGGATCATATTTCCAACACGCCAAAACAGATTGCCTTGTACCAGGTGCTGGGCAAATCCGCTCCGCATTTTGCACATATTCCACTAATTATGAGTGAATCTGGTAGCAAGATGAGCAAGCGCGATTCAGCTGTTTCGGTGATTGAATACAAAAAACAGGGCATCCTTGCTCCAGCGTTGTGCAACTACCTTGTAAGACTTGGATGGTCGCATAAGGATCAAGAGATTTTTACAACAGATCAGATGATTCAGTTGTTTGATATTGGTGATGTTGGCAAAACCAACGCTGTGTTTGATTATAAAAAACTACTGTGGGTTAACAGCACATACATTAAAGCTGCCACAGCAGCTGAACTGATCGAGCTGGTTGAGCGTGATGTTGCCCCTGGTTGGCAGGAATCACTCAAAGACTGGAACGATGACAATTTAGAGAGCATTGTTGCTCTTTATCAGGGGCGAGTTAATACGCTCCTAGAACTAAAGAAATCTATAAGTGATCTTTATCAGGGTCCTGATGCATACCATTTCGGTGATGCGTCGGAAGCTGATTCTTCGTGGTTAGAACGAGTTACCGACCTTGAGTCGGTGCTGAATGGATTGGCAACTTTTTCAAAAGAGGCTATTTCAGAAGCGCTCAAAGCTTATGCTCGCCAAAAGGGTGTGAAGTTGGGAGTTATTGGGCAGCCATTGCGCGTTGCGTTGACCGGGTCAACAAGTAGTCCTGGAATTTTTTCCATGATTGCCTGCCTTGGTCAGACTGTTACCCTTGATAGGCTGCATCGTTTTATGAAGTATCTCAGGTCGTAAAGCATAAAAAATTACATCATTTGTAGACCTGATTATCTGTATCATTGCAATAGCAAAGGGGTATGAATATGCATACTGCCCTATTTTTCCCAGGATATGGTACACAACGCGTTGGCATGGTAAAAGATTTTTACAACGAATCTCGCGCTGTACAGGAGCTTTTTGAAACAGCTTCTCATTGCTTGGATATTAATTTTGTTAAACTATGTTTTGCCTCTTCCGATGCACAACTTGCTCGGGTGCAAAACGCCTTTCCAGCCCTTTTTCTTATGCATGCTTCGGCCGCCTGTTACCTGCGAGAGCAAGGCATTAATTATGATGTTGTAGCTGGTTGTGGTGTAGGGGCGTATTCTGCAGCTTATGCTGCGGGTAGCCTAGCTCTGGCTGATGGGTTGTATCTGCTTTCTAAGTTGGTAAAGTTTTATCGTGAAACTATCGATACAGATGTGTGGGGCAAGGTTCGCATTGATGGCTTGTCGTCATCGCAGCTGGAGAGCTGTCAGGTTGTTGCTTCAGGGGATGCTCGTGTTGTTATTACACTTAGCTCAACATCGCACATTCTGATCTGCAAGCTTACAGCTTACATGTCGCTGAGGCAGACCAGTTTATCCTACAATAACAAGGCAATATTGACCGACCTTGGCGTTGAGTCCGGCCAGCATGATTCTTTGTTGCAGGATGCTAGCTCCAGTTTTGTTCAATACTTTAACAAGGTAGACTTCAGAGCGCCAAACAAAAAGTATGTTAGCGAACTTACCGGTCGTGCGTTAAAAACGGCTACTGCTGTTCGTGCTGCTATCATTAATCAAGTTACCCATCCGTTGCGCTGGGATTCGATTGTGCGCAAGGTTGAGCAGGCTGACCGTCTGCTTGTAGTTGGAAGCCTTCCGTCCTATATTCAGGAGCGGGCGCAGACCTACTCGATTACCACCAGTCGCGATGTTTATGCTTTAAGACCAGCTTCTGCTGCGACTGTTGATACACAGCAACAAATTTTTTAGGGGCTTTTTTAAAAGCCCTCCATTACCCAAATTCATTTAATAACAGTTTTTAAACTAACTTTTATGTTTCGTATTTTGCTACTTCGACACCATGCTTCGCTTAACAGTTACGACGAACGTGCAGGCAGTTAAATCCTAAATCGTGGCTAAACCCGATCTCTCGGCGTAATTCGTATAACGTAGACGGACCTAGCTAAAGCTCTATTTGCCAATATAAAAAGTTTTTCCTTGTAATCCCCGGCTTTGAACGGGGATCTAGGACTACAGATAACTTCCGTTAAGTCCAATTTAACAGCCAATATTTCAATATATAAGAGCCACTAGAAACCTTATTTAATATCTTAAAATGAACTACTTAAAGACTGGATCCCCGTTCAAAGTCGGGGATGACAAAAGAGACAGTCAATAATAACCCGAACTTTGCACAAAGCCACGAAGGACAGGCAACCCAATCTACCTCCATGACCAGCGAAGCCTTTGGCGAAGACGGATCATCCTTTGTCGTTGCAATCTATTGACTTTTTGTAGTAAATTATTTTATATTTAGAATATATCTATGTTGTTTCATGTGGGCTGTCCGCATGCATAGTTAGTTTAAAAATTTTCATAAAAAGGAATTTTATTATGAAGAAAGTATTAATTTTATTGAGTGCTGTTCTTGTTACAGGTGCCATGGTCGCTAGAGATATGTCATCTAAGGAATGTACTCTTGCTAAGGGTGTTTACAAAGTAATCAATACTCCGGATAACTGGAATGGCTTGGTGAAGGCTATTCGTAACGGTTCATCACAAGATGAAATTGGACGCAACATTGGTAACGCTTTCGTAGAAAGTTTGGGTAAAAATTATCGTAAGATGACGGCTGATCAGAAGCAGGCATTTGGTAAGGCTGTTGTTACAGAATTAGCACCTGCACTACCAGCTTTGCTTAAAGAAGCATATGCAAGTTCAAGTAAGTCAGAACAAAATGAGCTGACACAAGATATTATCAACTTAATTGAGAATGCCAATGCCAAGGCAAGCAAGAAGCTCAAAAATTCGTTAATTGATGATTCTATGAAGATCATTAAGAATGAGGATTACCCGCAATTTGCACCATTTAGAACAATCATCACAGATATAACCAACAAGAAGTATGACATCTTTGGGCCGCAAATAACGGCTACTGATCTTGTTAGCTACTTCAATGATGGTTTCAAGGGTCATAACTGTAAATTGCCTAAGGCAAAAACCAGTTAATAAAACGCGGTCATTCAATGACTGAGTGCAATGGGTAGCGAAGTAAAATTCGTTACCCATTTTTTTTATCAAAATCTTATTGATATAAGTAAAAAAATAGTACCCTAAGGCTGAGCCCAGGCTTCGCTATAGCTACGCCGGGCAGGTATGGTTTGTGTAACCGTACGGGGGGGTAAATGTAATTACATTGCTGTAAAAGGCAAGAAAGGGAATATCATGGCCGATGCAAGACAAGATGTTTACGCAGTCTTGGTAGAAATGGTCGCAAAGCAGTTGGCAATCGACGCGAACCAAATCAAAGTCGGAGCAACGCTTGAGAACCTCGGGGTAGACTCACTCGACCGAGTTGAGTTGATCATGCAGATCGAGGAAAAGTTTGGTGTGGCGTTGGATGACGTGACAGCCGAGAAGCTAGAAACTGTCGATCAATTTGTCGATTACGTGCATAGCTTGATTTAGTATCAGTTCTTAGGTGTGATTTGCGCGAAAGAAAAATTTACAAAATAAGAATGAATTAACAGTTTTTTGCTGTGAAAAGAATTTTTTCCTTTGTCATCCCCGGCTTTGAACGGGGATGACAAGTGAGGAGCAGTATCGATGGAACAAAGATAGATAAGGTCGATCTTAATATTATCATTCATTATCTGACAGATATGTTAAGTATATATATCAAAAAACCGGCCCCGCGAAATTGCGGAGCCGGTTTTTTTGTACCAGTTTCGTGTGTCCTTCTCAGCTCTTAATTAAAAGAGTCGAAGGTCAGAACCTAGAAGTGTAGACCACCTTGGACCATAACACTCCAGATGTTCAGCACGCCCTTTTTGTTGGCGTTGTTAGAGGCGCTAAATTCGCCTTTACCACCGAAACCAACGTAAGGTGCCCACTCGTTGTCATTCCAACGGTAGTTAGCCATGCCGTAGACTGAGTGTGATGCCTGTGATGGGTTACCAACTAGATCAAGCTTAGCATTGTCGCTAACGTTGTACGTTGCGGCCATGGTTGCTGTTGAAGCTGTTGATTGATCAACGATGTTTTGTATTCCACCGACTGCTACGAGCACGTTAGCTGTACCAGCTGTAGCAACTTTATTAGCACCTTTAACGCCGTAAACTGTAGAACTAGCTGCAGATGCGTTGCTGATTTTCTCTTTTGACTTGTAGTAGAAGTTGTAACCAGCATCGAAACCGTAGTTGTCTTTGCGGTACTCAATCTGCCCAAATACATCAGCAAGGATGTCGAATTTGACGTCTACATCACGTGTACTGACATTTGCGCCATGTACGATTGCTGAGTCATAAGTGTAGTCAGCTTTGAACTTCTTAAGAAGCATGTAACGAGACATTTTGCCGTAATCTACAAAGTCGAAGGTGCGCTTCTCTTTGTTTTTCAGGCCGGTAACAACTTTTGCACCAGCGCGAACAGCAAAGCTGCTGTCATCTTTGTCGTGTAGGTTCTTGTAGAAGTGTCCACCACCACCAAGTTGCCAGTTCTTGTTACCAACGCGTGCTTCAAAAGCATACTTGTTATCTGGCTCGTTGCCGGTTGGGGCAACTACATTACCAAAGATTCCGAGTACACAGTCATCTTTGCGGATGAAGTTGTAACCAACTTGTGCATCAACATCAGCTAAAGCAAACTTAGAGCTGTCAACTGAGCTGTCGCCATCCATTGTGATGATCTGCCATTTTTGATCTTCGGTTTTGTCACCGAAATCTGTGGCACCAAGGAGGGCTGTTTTTAGCGAAGTGAGAACATCTGAAGTCGCATCTGCTTCAGCCATGTAACCATTTAAGGCAGCGGTTGCGCTAGGTGTTGTGTTAGTTTCTGCACCCTTTGCTTCCCATTTCTCGTATGCTAGTGGTGCATTTACCATGAAGTACAAGCCTTCAAACCACTCATCTAGACCGAGGTGGAAGTTGAAGTCAGCAACAAAGCGTGTTACTTGAGGGTCAAATGTTACTTTACCATCATAGGCTATGCCTAGGCCAAAGTTATCAGCTACGATGTCAAGAGTCTTACTTCGGCCGCTTATAGCTGAGCCTTTGAAGTTCAATACACCAGCTGAATCAGAACCGAATAGTCCTTCAGTAATACGCTCTCCACGGAAAGAACGGTCGTATCTCGCATTAACCGAGAAGTTACCGTACATTTCTTCCTTGTCTTTCATGTGCATTTTATCTGCACCCAAGCCCATCTCCATAAAGAGATAGTCACCCGGTGAACGAGGAACGAAGTTAGCTACATTGGATTCTAGTGGACCTGCAGACAAACTTGATATAGCTACTGCTGAACACAATAGGGCTATACCAAAAGCTTGCTTGAATGTTTGTTTCATAAAAATTTACTCCTTTTTCGTTTCCATTGATGGAGGACGAAAAAATAATCAGTTAACGTTTTATCTTGGTGTAACGCCAGTGGGACGTATGTGATACGTCTAAAAAACGATGCCTGTCCTTCTCCTGGCCCCCCCTTTCGATTTTTTATACCGTGCTTCACTGAGCACCCTACACATTTGAAAAACCCGATTATCAGATGTGATCCTGATACCTCGATTCCTAATGTAGTCAAAATGAACTGCGATTGCAACAGTTTGTTGGTCAAAGCGCCATTGGGGTGTGTTATTGGCTTACATGTTGCTTTGAATTACCCCCACGGCCTGGCATACCTTACACCATCGCAATCTATACAATTTTTTTGCAAGAAGGTCAAAGATCTTTTATTGTTCAAGGCAGAAAGCCTATTTTTTTGGGAGCGTAAATGACAACATTTTTGGCCTGGATTCTAGGATATACGCAGATAATTGTCGAAAGTTTGCCCGTCAGCAGCTCTGGACACATTTCGATACTTGTTTTATTGCTTGGTCGTATTTTTGGCATTGATGTAACACCTAGCGAATTGTGGGACGACTTAATTCAGTGGCCAACAATTTTAGTTTATATATTTTTTTGGGGAGCTAGCGTTGCTCGCCTGGTGTTTGTATGGCGTCGAAGTTGGTTGATTTTGTTAAGAATGAGTTTCTACCTGTTGCTGGGTGGGCATGTGACTGCGTTTTGGTACTTCTTGTTCAAATATACCAACCTTACCTCGTTCTGGCCGCTTTGGTTGGGTTTTATGATTACCGGGATATTGCTCGCAAGTCTTGCTTGGTGCGAAGTTGGTACACGGCGGGTTAATGTGTGGCGAGTTGCGGTGCTAGGGTGCGTGCAGGGGCTGGCTCTGTTGCCCGGGGTTTCAAGATTTGCCACCGTGTTTGTTGTTAGTCGATGGCTGGGATTGCCGATTAGGCGGGCTGTGGCTATAACTTTTGCATTGCAGTTCCCGTTGCAGATGGCCGCTGGTTTGCGAGGTGTGTATCATTTCTTTGGGGCAGACTGTGCCTATGTGTTGAATATCTGGATGTTGCTTGGTATGATGCTCGCGATAGCTGGTGCGTATTGGCTGCTTTGGTACATGGTTGTATTGGCCTATACGCGCCGTCTATACAGATTTTCGTGGTATATGTTAATGCCGATCTTCTTTTCGATGATGCTTGGCTTGTAAAAGGGATGTAGAGATGAGTTTGCGTTATGCAAAACAACAGAGGTGGTGGTGTTATTTGGCCGCTCTGGTGTCTTTATCGCTGGCTATTTTTACCGCTTTAACGATTTTTTTCTTTTCTACTAATGAAGCATCCTGGTCAACATTTGTGTCTGGATCAGCAGGCTCGCAACATATTTTTGGAGTTGTTGGTTCCTGGTACGCTTCGCTTTTGATTTACGCTTTTGGTCTTGCTTCTTATATGCTGGTGCCGATTTTCATTTACTTTGCGTGGTTCTTTGCTACCGGTGCAACGGTTTTGCGTGAGTGTGAGCGTTTACTTGCATGGATGGTTTTGCCCGTGGTTGCATGCGGTTACGCTTCATTATATGCGATACGCATTGGGACTATGTTTGGAGGAGGGTGGCTCGGCCTGCGTGTTGTTGCTGCCGTGCAATCTGTGTTGGGCTTATCGCTGACTGGGCCGTTATTTGGTTGTGCGTTGGTTGCTTGTGCCGTGCTTACGTCTCGCCTGAAGGGCATCGTTCTGGTTGGCAAGTTTATACGCTTAGCTATGTTTGTGTTGCAACCAAAGTATACGCTAGTGCCGTTTTATAAAGCATCGCGCTGGTTGGCTGTAGCCATGTGGCATTTGAGTGCCAATTGTACCCGTTGGGTTGTAATGGGCCTCAAGGGCAGATTGTCAGAAGAGATAGCTGGGCAAACAGTTGAGCATGAGTACTCACAAGAACAAGATTTGTATGAGGTGTATGACGATCTTTTCTGGGACAACGACAACGCTGGCGCCAAGGATCTGCTTGAGGGCTATGACGCTGCGGTACGTGACAAGAAGAAACTGTCCGAGATTGGCTCCAAGCCAAAGAAAACTCGCTATAAATTGCCCGCAACTCCCGTGTTTGGCAAACAGGCAAAGGGGTATGTGTCGACCTTTAATCAGGCAAATCTTGATGAAAAGGCGCGAATTCTTGAAGAAAAATTGAATCATTTTGGCGTGCACGGCAAGGTTGTTGTGATGAACGCAGGGCCGGTGATTACACTCTTTGAATATGAGCCAGAAGTTACGACCAAAATCAGTAAAATTGTTTCGCTTGAAGACGACTTGGCTCTCGCTCTCAAGGCGCATAGCATTCGCATAATTGCTCCAATTCCTGGCAAAGCGGCTGTTGGTTTTGAGATAGCCAATGATCAGGCACAACCAGTTTTTTTTGCTGATATTGTGCGTGATTCAGCGTTCAAAAATAACGATGCGTTGCTTCCTATGATTTTGGGAGTTGATACCGTTGGAGAGCCTGTAGTTGCGGATTTAGCTAAAATGCCACACCTTTTGATTGCCGGGTCAACTGGCTCCGGTAAGTCTGTTGGGTTAAATGCTATGCTTACGGGGCTTTTATGCTCACGAACCCCTGACGAGCTAAAACTTATTATTATCGATCCTAAGCAGCTTGAGTTTGCCGTTTACGCTGACATTGCTCATCTGCTGTTCCCGATTGTAACCGACACCAAGCGTGCGGTCCCTGTACTGCGCTGGTTGGTGCAAGAGATGCAAGACAGATACAGCGTAATGATGACGGTTGGTGCGCGTAACCTTCAGGGTTACAATGAGTTGGTTGAGCCTGCAAAGCGCTTACCAAGCATTGTATGCATTATCGATGAGCTTGCTGACTTAATGATGACAACAGGCAAAGATGTTGAAGACTTAACAGCGCGTATTGCGCAGATGGCGCGTGCCGCAGGCATTCACATGATTGTTGCTACACAACGGCCATCGGTCGATGTTATCACAGGACTGATCAAAATTAACTTCCCAAGTCGTGTTGCCTTCCGGGTAACCTCCAAGACCAATTCACGGATTATTTTGGATGCTCCAGGAGCCGAAAAACTTCTAGGTAAGGGTGACATGCTGTTTTGGGATCCTCAATCCTCGATGTTGCGTCGTGTGCACGGAGCATTTGTGCGCAATGACGAGATAAAACAGATAGTAGAGCATATCAAGGCGCAGCGTAAGGTCGAGTATCGTGACCTGCAAGAAGTGTTACGTATCGATGCTGAGCAGAACAAGGAGGCCGAAGATGTGCTATACGATGATGTAAGAGAGTTCTTGCAATCTGTTGACGAGATATCAATTTCGCTATTGCAACGTAAGTTTAGGATAGGCTACAATCGCTCGGCCAGGCTTGTTGAGCGGCTCGAAATGCGTGGCCTAATTTTACCTTCAGACGGTGGCAAAATGCGTAAGGTTGCGCAATTTTCGGATAACTAAACGAAAGTGCGCATTTAATAGGCTTTTTGCTTGACAAATAAGCAATCGAAGGCGACTCTATAAAGAGCGAGTGATCCTCTCGTGTAGACGCCCAAATGAAAGGATGAGGTATACCGATGTTGGATTTTGGACGTGATTTTTTGGCGAGTTTTGCTCCGGATATAGTTTTTTTAGCGGACAATTTCCCAAAACAACCACGATGTTCAATTGATACAAGAAGTTTAGAAAGTGGTGATATCTTTGTTGCCTTAGTTGGGGACAAAGACGACGGACACAAACATATTGAAACGGCCTTTGAACTGGGCGCTTCAGGTGTTGTAATGGATGCTGCAAAGCGTTCAGTCCTGGATAAGCTTGATGCTTCAGTATGGAGTGATAAATTTGTTGCCTTAGTTCCAGATCCATACGATTTTTTGATCGAGTTGGCACGGAATTGGCGTCAGAAGTTTACGTACCCTTTGGTCGCTATAACTGGCTCCGTTGGCAAAACATCTTCTAAAGAGATTGTTTCACGAATTCTAAGCAGAGCTGGAATAAAACACCTAGCAACTTTGGGCAACCAAAATACGATGCTTGGCGTTGCGCTTAATATTTTAAAATTACATGGCCAACATCGAACAGCTGTTTTTGAGGTTGGAATAAGCTCACGTGGCGAAATGCGGCGCATTGCTGATATTTTACGCCCAACAAGTGCAGCTGTTACTTGTGTGGGGCATTGCCACATGGCAGGCCTTGGTTCAATTAATGATATTGCCTCAGAAAAGCGTGCGATTTTTTCATTCTTCGCAGAAGATGGAATCGGTATTGTAAATGGTGATCAACCTATTCTTGCAAATGTTTCGTACGGTCATCCAGTTATCAGATTTGGGTCAAAGACCACTAACCAGGTTCAGGCTCGCAAGATTCAGATGGGTAGTGACAAGGCGACGTTTGTACTAAAATTGTATGGCGTTCGTCACAAGATCACAGTTCATAACAACCACATCGGTTCAGTATTTAACGCTCTGGTAGCATCAGCAATAGCTCATGTGCTTGATATTGATCAAAAGATAATAGTTGAGGCGATACAAGAGCCTCTCAACATAGCCCGTCGCTTTGAGCGCAGGACGTTGAAAAACGTGTCCGGTGTTTTGATTGACGATGCTTATAATGCAAGTCCAGAAAGCGTAAAAGCAGCTTTGCTTGCGTTTGAAAAAGTGCAAACCAACGGAACTAAACTTGCAGTGTTGGGTGATATGCTTGAGCTTGGTGTTAACGCGCCGTTCTGGCATAGACAACTTGGAAGATTTTTACGTAAAGTACCTTCATTGCGTGAGGTTGTTTTGGTTGGCGAACATGTTCGCTGGACTAAATCGACTGTACCGCTTGGAGTTAAAGTACACATGGCCCAGAATTGGGAAGAGGCAACTCGCCTTGTAAAGGGACAAATCGGGCAAGACAGTGTAGTCCTGGTAAAAGGTTCTCTTGCGCTTGGACTCTCACACTTGGTTGATGAGTTGTCATCTTCAGTAATCACGCAGGAGCGTGCATAGAAGTGACTCTAATGACGGCTAACAAAATGCCCAAACAAATCCTTGAACGAACAACTGACTACCACATACCGGTCATGGTTGATCAGGTACTTGAGTACCTATCTCTTAAACCAGGCAAGGTTTACTTGGATGTGACATTTGGAGGTGGCGGACATACGCGAGCCATTCTAGAGTCTCAACCCGATTGCCGTGTTATTGCCTTTGATTGGGATCCCATAGCTATCGATCGTGGGCAAGCAATGGTTGATGAGTTTGAGGGTCGGCTACAATTGATTTTGGGTAATTTTGCTCTTTTGTATCGTATTTTCAAAAAACAGAAGCTTGGCAAGGTCGATGGAATTCTTGCTGACTTTGGAACCTCTCACGCTCAGATTTTATCTAAGGATGGTTTCTCGTTCAATCGTGATACTCCGTTGGACATGAGAATGTCTCCTTCGTTTTATCGAAAAACGGCTGGCGATGTTATCAATACTTTTACGGAGCGAGAGCTACGTGATCTTTTTTCACGCTATGGGCAAGAGACTTATGCCGGACGAATTGCTCGTTCAGTTGTTGAGGGACGCCGCAAGGCAAGAATTCGCTCTACAACACAGCTTGCCACTTTAATTGAGCGATGTGTGCCCAAGTCAAAGGCTCGCAAAATTCATCCTGCTACGCGAGTGTTTCAAGCTTTGCGCATTTATGTGAATCATGAAATTGAAAACATTAGCATATTCTTAAAGCAGGCGGCAGACCATTTGAATGTGGACGGCAGAATTGTTTGTATAAGCTTCCATTCCCTTGAAGACCGTGCTGTTAAGCAATTTTTTAGAAGTGAAGATAGTCTAGAAGTGTTAACCAAAAAGGTGGTAATGGCGCTTGAACAAGAGCTATCTGTTAACGCGTCTGCCAGATCAGCTCGCTTACGAGCTGCACAGAAGAAGGGTGTATAATAATAAATAGAGCAAAAGTTGACAGTAATAGCTTATAATCGTACAATAGCCTATGTCGTTGCTTGGAAAAAACAGCGATATTAGGGTGAAGTAGTAAGTATCACAGCTAAGGACAGTTTGATGGAGATTACAGAGGTTAAGGTATACCCTGTTCAAGACGAAGGTCGGCTCAGAGCGTATGCAACTATTGTCTTTGAAAATTGTTTCATTGTTCGGGATCTAAAGATCATCGAAGGTGCTAAGGGATTGTTTGTTTCAATGCCTTCGCGTCGCAGAAAAGACGGAACCTTCAGAGATGTGGTTCATCCACTTAACTCTGGAACGCGCGAGACAATCGAGCGTATAATTATTGAAGAGTTTGAAAGAAACGAAGGGGAGCTAGCCTTGTCTAACCCAGAAGTTTCGGACACTGCAACTGCAGAAGTAGTTGAAACAGCAACAGAAACAGAAGAAATTGCGACAGAAGAAGCTTTATAGTTAATTTTGTGGCATAATTAAAGAAACTTAATGGGGCGTCGCCAAGTGGTAAGGCACCGGTTTTTGGTATCGGCATGCGCAGGTTCGAATCCTGCCGCCCCAGCCAGTTATGTATGAACCCCGATCGAAAGGTCGGGGTTTTTGTTTGATTGATTTAATTGCAAAGGTTTTTCTCAATGAGCCAAAAAATACTGTATCTTGCTTCTGCATCGTCGTCACGGGCAATGTTACTTGATGAAATTTGTATGCCGTACAAGCTTTTAAAGCAGACAGCTGATGAATCATCTTGCGACTGGGGCTTACCTATTCAAAAGTTGGTGACTAGTATTGCACATCTAAAAATGGATCATGTAATTCTTCCAGAGCCGGGGCAAGATGGGCAGGTGATTTTTGTTGTCACAGCCGATACAGTTTCGCAAGACTATGAGGGCAACAATTTTGGCAAGCCGGTTGATTTGCAGGATGCGTATCGAATGGTTCGTATCTTGAGGAATGGATCTCTGGTTGGAACGGGGTTTTGTGTAGCCAAATTTTGTGTCAAAAATGGCGCATGGGTTAAGATCGACTATCGTCAGGGGTATGCGCAAGCTAGATGCAAGTTCGATGTTCCTGAGGCATTTTTAGAGACATACTTCAAGCAGCATCCTGTTAGCTTACGCGCTGCCGGTGGCATGGCTGTTGAACAGTTTGGTTTACAGTTTTTTAAAGAGATTAACGGCTCCTTTACCGCAATAGTCGGTCTACCGCTTTATGAGCTTAGGGCGGCGTTGACTGAGTTGGGTTTTTACGACGAGTTTCTTTGATAGATCTTAGGCGCTAATTCTTTGCCTCAAGGTTTATTCAAGAATTTAGCATTGTGTCGCAACGTTTTTTGTTCTGAGCAATCAACTCTATTAGCCTAGGGAAGTTTTTTACAAGGTCATATTTTATAATTCGTTTTGGGTATAGAATTGGTTTTTGTACTCTAATTCCGCACACTATCTGAGTATATGATGAGTAATAGTTCCATTCGCGCCGCTCTTGTATTTTCTCTAATTGGGCGACTGATGACCAAAAGTCAGGAGGATGCAAAAACCGATTGAATATACTTATCTTAGGCTGATTGGTTGATAAATCTGTAAAAGGGTTGGGATTTGTGTTGACCTCGCTGATTGGTTCTTCTGGACCTTCACTTTGTTTCTTAAGGTAGTTTGATAGAAGTTGGGGAAGATCGATTGCGTCTTTGCTTGATGAGGCAACGACAGAATATCTTTCTTTATATGATTTAGAGGTCTTTTTGCGGGAAGGGCCACAGGCTTTATTGAAAGTAGTTGTATTGCGAGGGCGCTTTTTGTCGCGACTATTTCTTCGATCGCGAGAATCAATCTTGTAAATTGATCGATCTTTTTCTGTGTCTGGGCATTCATGCGATATAAAATTACGTATTTTTAAAGGACTGCTTTCTGTGCATTTACAGCCATGGGGGCAGTAGAATTTATAGCGCCCTTTGCTAGCCTCGTTGGACTTGGTTACAATCCTGTATTTTTTGCATAAAGAGCGATTTTTACGTAAATGTGCTGAAAGCGTATTTACGTTACTATATTTGCGGCCACAAATGGGGCATTTCGCTACTTTTGTTTTTGTTATATTACTGTGGAATTTCTTATCCGTAGGCAGCATCTGTGATGTTGTGAACATAAAAAGTGTTAGTGTCAGTACGGTTATTAGTCTCAATGCTTTTCCATTTAATCGAACATGTTAGATGCTTATTTTTTGACTTAGATCCTGTTATGCGTTGAACCTAGAAAAAAGAGCACCGTTTTTGGTATAAAACGGTGCTCTTACTTGTTTATTATTATTTAATTTCTATTTTTTAAGCCATCCGGCTGCCAGCGTCTTAACAGTTCTTTGTAAAGTGTCTCTTGCGGATTGTCCGCAGGATTACTTTCGAGCTGTGTTGTTGTGCGAGATACACTTCGTGCAAGCATTGTTTGGTCGCAAGCATCGGTGTCTATTTGTTTGAGTGTTGGCAGAAGATTATTTGTTAAAACACGGCTAACTCGTTCTTCATCAAGACTTTCATCAAGAAGTTTTTCTGTGGCAGAAAAAAAGTCGATGATGCTTTGTTGAGCTTCTTCGGCGATGTCGGCTACTTGAATAGTCTCCAATATTCGTAGCTCATCTGTCAGACCATGCTTCATGGCCTGTTGGATTAGGTGTTTAAACGCTTTTCCTTCGTTATCGGCCAGCCATTGTAGTAGTGCAAGTAGGCGATACGACACAACAAATCTTCCATTCTTCATACGATTACCCCCCGTATGGTTGTTGGTAGCGCGTTATTCTTGCTGATGTTACTCATCTTCATAGTCAACCTCCCAGTCTTCCATGGCAAGAGTTTGTTGATTTTTGTTGTCAGTTTTTTCCGATTCTGGTGAAGGCAATTGACGCATTTCCGTGATTTTTTTAGCGTATGTACGAGCGTTTTTGTGTAAATCAGTTTTTTCTTGTTCAAGTTCTTGATCCATTCGTTGGAACATGTCGTTCATCTGTTTTTTCAGAGTTGCGACTTGCTTCTTGAGTTTGAGAACCATCTCAACGCCAGCTAGGTTAATTCCCAAACTGTGAGTCAAGTGGATGATCAGCTCAAGCCTATCGATATCGCTTTCTGAAAAAAGGCGAGTGTTTCCCTCTGATCGCTTCGGATTTATAAGTCCCTGCTTCTCGTACATTCTGATTGTTTGTTGGTGCACGGAAAACATCTGAGCGACAGCTGAGATCGAAAAATGGCCCTTTTTACGCTTCATAAGTTTTTTAACGCTTTTTTGCTTACGTAAATACTATCTACCATCATAAGATACTATATCACAAAAGAGGGGTTTCCGTTATGAGTTTTGTGCAATACCCCTAATTACAGTGCATTTTTCCAGGTAAAAATCTTGTTTGCCTTGTAAAGCAAAGCTGCGGTAGAGCTTGGGCTAAGATTGATTTAATAAGGATTCAATTCTGGAACGAACCGATTAAACGTAGTAAAGTCAGAGCCAAGATAGAGTCAATTAAATGGAAAAATTTATAGAAGGTTATCTTTATGACGATCAGGTCGACACTTTTATTACTGTTACTTCAGGTTCCCTTGTTCATGTCAGCCCGTATCGTTAAGAGCCGAGTTGAGGTTTTTTATGTGGAGGAGGTCGCAGATGGGCATTCCTTTATTTATCGAATTGATGCTATCGATGGCAAAAAGCGTGAATCATGGTCGATTGACGGGGCCAGTGTTGATTTAGCTGAGTACTCTCAAGAACTTCTGCAAGCTGACATGCGAGAGCATCATCGTGAGCGAGATTGTGAGCGGATGAAGCAGTTGGCAAAAATTGAGGAAGAGCAGGAGTTGCGGGTTGCTCTTTCGCGCAAGCTGGTCAGGCTTACGCTTGCCGATGTTGATCGCAATTACGAAAAAATTGCCAATGTTCGCTTGTATGCTTACCGCGTGTACGACCATACAACTTTTGAGTCGGCAGAGCAGCTACAAAATTTTGTTGAAGAACGTTGTGTGCAGGTACGTGAACTGCTGGAGGAGCCCTCTTACCAGGTTGATGTGCAACAGCTTGAAGCCATTGCACGAGAACTTGGTCAGTATCCAGAGCGTCTTGAGCAGATGTACAGGGCAACTATAAAAAATGCCATTGCCACCTGCGATGATACAAAGCTTTTGAAGGAGCTCTTAACTCTTATTTAGCTCAGGCTATACATTGAACTTAATATTAATGACGTCGCCATCCTTAACGATGTATGAAGCACCTTCGGTTCTAAAAGTGCCTTTTTCTTTTAAGCGTGAGGGCTTGCCGTCTACCGCTTCAAGATCATTGCACCCAAAAACATCGGCTGCAATGAAGCCGCGTTCAATATCAGAGTGTATGCAGCCACCGGCTTGCTTGATAGTCGTACCGTTCTTAATCGTCCATGCGTGAATCTCTTTTGGTCCACAGGTGAAAAACGTAATAAGACCGAGTTCACGGTATGTTGCCGTGATAATCTTGTCGAGTCCTTTGTCTTCCATACCTAGAGGGCCCATCAAAGCCTGAGCGTCTTGCGCACTTAGTTGCGAAAGTTCGTATTCTAGGCGGGCACTGATTGGAATTACTCGATCAGCTCCAAATGTTGTGATCAATAGTTGATACGCAGGGTCGTTTGCATAGGCCTTATCGTCAAGCTGGTCTTCGGCAATATTTGCGATGATCAGTGAGCGTTTTGCGCATAGCAGTGGTATTGTGCGTAGATCGCTAGCAGCAAGAAGATTGTAAACATCATCAGCTGTTTTATGGTTGAGAGCTTGCTCTACGCGTTCCATGAGCCGTTGCTCATCTTCTAGCGTTTTACGGTCTGCACCAGAAAGTGAGTGCGATCTTTTAAGGTTATCAATTTTGGCTATTCGCTTTGTAACTGACTCAAGATCTTTTATCATCAACTCAGAAACAATGATCTGGTAGTCACCAAACGGATCAAGTGGCATATCGCGCGTTATATCAGGGTCATTGAAGCAACGTAGAACGTGCAAAATGATGTCAACCTCACGGATGTTGCTAAGGAATTTATTGCCTAGTCCTTGTCCTGAAGCTGCGCCGGCGACAAGGCCAGCAATGTCAACAAACTCCATAACTGCAGGCAGTGTCTTCTTGGATTCGTACCAAGCTTGTAGCTGTGGTATGCGAGGATCAGGCACTGACGAGCAGGCGACGTGAGGGTCAATTGTACAGAAGGGGTAATTCTGGGCAGGGACAGATGAGCGCGTAAGCGCGTTAAATAGGGTTGATTTGCCAACATTGGGAAGGCCTACTAGGCCAGCCTGAATACTCATATTAGATCTCTTTATCATAAACGTTGCGTGTAGATTGTTTTTCTTTTATAGTGTGCACGAAGCTGAGTACAAGGGCAATCTGATTACAGAATAAGCTCTCTTGGATATCTAGCAGCTTGACTTGGCTTATCGAATACGATAAGTATTCTGTTAGCTTGGTCACCCCAATAAGGAGAGGCGAGAGTGGTGTTTTGCATTGATTACAGGGATCTTCTGTCGACTCGTTTTTTTCGGGTCATTTTTCCTTATCTCAAGGCCATCAATTCCATATTTTTTCGAGCAATAAAAGAATCTGCAAATAGATCTAGACATGTTTTCTATAGACAAGCTGGTAAGAAATTTTGTATTGGTAAACGTAATAATTTAATAAAGAAAGTTCACAAACATGGTTTCAGTTGGGTGGGAGCAATTTTAGAATGAGGAGTATCTGTCTGTTCGTTATGCACGAATAGGCGGATTATTTTTAGTTAAAAAAGGTGAAATTACACGGGTCAAGAGCGGGAAGCTTGATGACTTGTGTGTTGATCGTGTTATAGAAAAAGTACAACACAAAAAAGGAGTATTCATGGAATCCGTTACAAGAGTAATGAAAACGATACTTATGGTTTCGTTTTTGCTACCAGCAGGATTATTAAGAGCTGTTCCAAACGCAGCCTCAAATCCTTTTGGTGACAATGATTTCCGTAAGGTTCGTTTAGCTTTGCCTGATGGTTCAGATATTGTCCCTTCAATTTTAGTTATGGAGCGCGCGTGCAGTGGAATTGAGGTTCCTGAAGCAGTTGGAGTACTTTTCCAATGTGTTAAGCATGGCGACAACGCAATAGACGAATCAGTAATTATGGCAGCTCTTGATGGTTGCCAAGAACTTCTTCAAGAATATCATGAACGCATCGAAGACGATGCTGTTCTTTGTCGTGTATACGACGACTTAAGCGAATACGCACGAGCGTTGTATCAGGGCGACCTTGAGGTTGTTCGAGATGCTCGATACCGTGCAGCTAGTACTCGTGGTGCGGGAGCTGGAGCTTCAAGTTATTCAGATACAGCTGCTGAGCACGGAGACCCTGGCGTTGAGATTCCTACATCATCTGGCGGCAACGTTATAATAAAAGATGTTGATTCTAGTGGAAACATCGTTGGTGCACCCGGCAACTTCAATGTTGGTGGAACACTTACCGTTTCTACTCTTTCACCTACGAACATCACAGTTACAGATAACGCAACAGTTGGCGGAACGTTAGGCGTAACTGGCATCGCAACATTTACAGCACAATCTGTTCATACAGGTGGTCTACAATCTGGTGGTAACGTAGTTTCTGACACTGACAGCACCGATAATCTTGGTACAAGTTCAGTACGTTGGGCAAATGTTTACACAGATAGCATTGGCGATAGTGGTCAAACACTTGATGTTGGTGCAACTACAATGAGTTTTGATGCGGCTTCAACAATTGATACTTCAGGTAACAATGCGTTGGCTGTTAATACAGGTACAGCAAATCTAAATATTACTGCTGGTACAGTTGCTGTTACAGGTAATGAAACAGTTAGTGGAACATTGGGTGTAACTGGCGTTGGTACATTCACCGCGCAATCAGTTCACTCAGCTGGTCTACAATCTGGTGGTAATGTAGTTTCTGACACAGATAGTACAGACGACATTGGTACAACTTCAATTCGTTGGGCAAATGTTTACACAGACAGCATCGGTGACACAGGCCAAGCCCTGACAGTTACTGCTGGTGCAAACAATGTGAACGTTACAGCTGGTACAGTTGCAGTTACAGGTAATGAGACAGTTAGTGGAACACTTGGTGTAACTGGCGTTGGTACATTCACCGCACAATCAGTTCACTCAGCTGGTCTGCAATCTGGCGGTAACGTAGTTTCTGACACTGACAGCACCGATAATCTTGGTACAGCAGCAGTTCGTTGGGCAAACGTTTACACGGATAGCATTGGTGATAGCGCTCAAACGCTTGATGTTGGTGCAACCACAATGAGCTTTGATGCGGCCTCAACCATTGATACTTCAGGTAACAATGCGTTGGCTGTTAATACAGGTACAGCAAATCTAAATATTACTGCTGGTACAGTTGCTGTTACAGGCAATGAGACAGTTAGTGGAACACTTGGTGTAACTGGCGTTGGTACATTTACCGCGCAATCAGTTCACTCAGCTGGTCTACAATCTGGTGGTAATGTAGTTTCTGACACTGATAGCACAGATGACCTTGGTACAAGTTCAATTCGCTGGGCAAATGTTTACACAGATAGCATTGGCGACACAGGCCAAGCTCTGACAGTTACTGCTGGTGCAAACAATGTTAACGTTACAGCTGGTACAGTTGCTGTTACAGGTAACGAGACAGTTAGTGGAACACTTGGTGTAACTGGCGTTGGTACATTCACCGCGCAATCAGTTCACTCAGCTGGTATACAATCTGGTGGTAACGTAGTTTCTGACACTGACAGTACAGACGACCTTGGTACAACATCAGTACGTTGGGCAAATGTATACACCGATAGTCTTGGTGATACAGGCCAAGCTCTGACGATTACTGCTGGTGCAAACAATGTAAACGTTACAGCTGGTACAGTTGCTGTTACAGGTAGCCAGACAGTTAGTGGAACGCTTGGTGTAACTGGTGCTATGACGGCAACCGGTGGTCTTACAAGTGGTGGTAACTTAGTTTCTGACACAGACAGTACAGATGATATTGGTACAACGTCAGTACGTTGGGCAAATGTCTACACTGATAGCATCGGTGATACAGGTCAAGCTCTGGCTGTTAAAGCAACCACAATGAGTTTTGATGCTGCTTCAACAATTGATACCTCAGGTAACAATGCGTTGGCTGTTAATACAGGTACAGCAAATCTAAATATTACTGCTGGTACAGTTGCTGTTACAGGCAATGAAACAGTTAGTGGAACACTTGGTGTAACTGGCGTTGGTACATTCACCGCGCAATCGATTCACACTGGTGGTATGCAATCAGGCGGTAACGTAGTTTCTGACACTGACAGTACAGATGATCTTGGTACAGCAGCGGTACGTTGGGCAAATGTCTACACGGACAGCATTGGTGATACCGGTCAAGCCTTGGCTGTTAAAGCTTCAACCTTGAGCTTCGATGCAGCTTCACAAATTGATACCTCAGGTAACAATGCGCTGACGATTACATCGGGTACTGCAAATACAAACATGACTGCTGCAACACTTGCGCTTACAGGTAACCAAACCGTTAGCGGAACATTTGCTGCAACAGGAGCTTCAACCTTTAGTACGTCAGTTCTTCCTGATGCAAGTGGTGGAGCCGATCTCGGTTCGACTGCAGCTGAATGGGGTGATGTTTACGTAGCCGATGATAAATTTATTTACATGGGTAGCGATCAAGACATCAAGATGGGCTACGACGAGACAACAAACGATGCTCTTGAAATTTCTGCAAATGTAGAAGGTGCAGCTTTAGCTATTGTGCTTAAAGCTGATCAAGGTGACGATGCTGGCGACGAGTGGAAATTGAATGTTGCTGATGGCGGCGTTCTAACACTCGGTAATGATATTGCCGCAGCCGGAACCTACGTAACACATTTCACAATGACACCACATGCAACCATCACAAGCTCATCAGTGGGTATTGCTGGTGGAGCAACAGTTGGTGGAACGCTCGGTGTAACTGGTGTCGGTACATTCACCGCACAATCAGTTCACTCAGCTGGTCTCCAGTCTGGTGGTAACATAGTTTCTGATACAGACAGTACAGATGATCTTGGTACAACAGCTGTTCGCTGGGCAAACGTTTACACTGATGCCATTGGTGACAGTGGTCAAACGCTTGGCGTTAAAGCTACAACCTTGAGCTTCGATGCTGCTTCGCAAATTGATACTTCAGGTAACAATGCTCTGACTATTACATCTGGAACAGCAAATACAAACATGACAGCTGGTACAGTTGCTATCACAGGCAATGAGACAGTTAGTGGAACTCTTGGTGTAACTGGCGTTGGTACATTCACCGCGCAATCGGTTCACTCAGCTGGTCTGCAAACTGGTGGAAACATAGTTTCTGACACAGACAGTACAGATAGTCTTGGTACAGCAGCGCTTCGTTGGGCAAATATTTACACTGATAGCATTGGTGACAATGGTCAAACGCTTGATGTTGGTGCAACCACTCTTAGTTTTGATGCAGCCTCGCAAATTGATACTTCAGGTAACAATGCGCTGACGATTACATCAGGAACAGCAAATACAAACATGACAGCTGGCACATTTGCACTTACAGGTAATGAGACAGTTAGTGGAACACTTGCAGTAACTGGCGAATTAACCGCTACGTCTCAGGTTCGTATTCCTGCTGGTACTCTAGGGGAGCCAGCTATTGTATTTACTGCCGATGATGACGCATCTGGAACAGGTATCTACCGATCCGGTGCAGATTCGCTTTCAATCGTAACTAACGGCGTTGCCGCAATTACATTGGGTAGCACTCAAATCACATCTCCGGCCGCAGTTCTTAATGCAGCTTCCGGTTCTGCAGCTGCTCCAACATACTCCTTCACATCAGCTCCAACAGTTGGAATGTACCTGACGGGTGGTAATGCAGTTACCTTCTCAACTGGTGGTACAGCTCGCACAACAATTGATGCTTCAGGTAACTTGGTTCCGTTTACAGCGGGAACGTACAACTTGGGTTCTGCATCAGCTGAATGGGGTGACGTTTACGTAGCCGATGATAAATACATTTACATGGGTGATGATCAAGACATCAAGATGGGCTATGACGCAACCACAAACAATTCACTTGAAATTTCTGCAAATGTAGAAGCAGCAGCCTTCGGTCTTGTTATGAAGGCAGATCAGGGTGATGACGCTGGTGATGCTTGGAAAGTTAACATTGCCGATGGTGGTGTGATGACAATTGGTAATGACATTAACGCGCAAAATACATTTGTAGCGCAGATGACACTTACACCAAACGCAACAGTTGCAAGTTCGACTACCGCTATTGCAGGTAATGCAACAGTTGGTGGCACTCTTGCAGTTACAGGCGCTTTAACTCCAGCAACAGCTGATGGTGCCGCACTTGGTAGTGCGACTCTTGAGTGGAGCGACTTGTACTTAGCTGATGGTGGTGTTGTTTACTTTGGTAACGACCAAGACGTAACGCTGACTCACGTAGCCGATACCGGCTTGTTGCTTAACAGCACTCGTGAGATTCAGTTCCGTGATTCAGCTCTGAAAATATGGTCAAGCGCCGATGGTCAACTTGATTTTTCGGCTGATGGCGAAGTTCAAATTGCTACAGCAGCTTTCGATGTGAATGCTACTGGCGCAGTTACAGTTGATTCAACAGGTGCAGGCATTTCACTTGACGGTGCTGGTGCTTCTAACTTTGTAACCACTTCAGGAGCGTTGACACTGACTGGTGCAGCAGCTTCTACATGGTCTACATCAAATGGAGCCTTGGTAGTTAGTGGTGACGATGGTCTTACACTTACAGCGGCTAATACCGCAGGTGTAACCATCAATTCAGCTTCAGGAACAATGCTTCTTAATGGAGCAGGTCAAACAGTTGATACAAACTGTGCGACTTTTGATCTAGATGCAACTGGTGCAGTTACAGCTGATGCTGGAGGCGCGATTTCACTTGATGGTGGAGCCGCTTCTAACTTTACAACATCTGCTGGTGCTCTCACCTTAGATGGTGCTGGTGGTGTTAACATCGCTGGTAATTCAGCCGAAGTTGATATTACAACAACAGGCGCAGTTGATG
>JABJEI010000008.1 GCA_018663245.1 bacterium | reverse complement strand
TTGAATCGATTTAATGTTTGATCAAGCGAGCGGTACATTACTGCCTCTTGAATATGCTTTTTATCGATAATATCAGATTGATCAAGATCGGCAATGGTGCGAGCGACTCTTAATACCTTGTGGTAACCACGCATGCTCAAGCGTAATTTTTCAAACGCCAACTTCATTAACTGCTGGGCCGGTTGAGTAAGCACGCAAAATTGATCAACCTGGTCCGAAGTTAGTACTGAGTTGTAGGTATCAGGTCCGAGGCGTTTACGTTGAATTTCAACAGCTATATCTACTCCCTCACTCAGTTCCTGTGAGCTGGTGTAACTGACGCCTTTCTGGGTGATAGTGTCGTACTTAACTGCTTGTACGTTTACCTGAAGGTCGATACGGTCAAGAAGCGGGCCCGAGAGCTTTGCAAGATAACGTTCAATCTGGTGTGGAGGGCAAACACAATCTTTGGTTTTGTCACCTAAAAATCCGCAAGGGCAGGGGTTTAGTGCTGCGACTAGTACAAAGCCTGCGGGGAAGGTTAGAACTTGTTGTGCTCGAGCAATGCATACCTCTTTGCCTTCAAGTGGCTGTCGCAGAACTTCTAGGGTTGTGCGTTTAAACTCGGTTAGCTCATCAAGGAATAGTATTCCGTTGTGCGCAAGACTCATCTCGCCTGGCTTAGGGAAGGAGCCTCCACCAACAAGTCCGGCTTGCGAGATCGTGTGGTGTGGCGCACGGAATGGTCGTTGGGTTACCAGTGGATCAGTTCCAAGTTTGCCTGTAATAGAATAAATTTTGCTGGTCTCAAGCATTTCTTGGAAGCTCATGGGAGGCATGATGCTAGGGAGTCGCTTTGCAAGCATAGTTTTGCCGGATCCTGGAGGGCCTACAAAAAGAATATTGTGTTGGCCTGCAGCTGCAATTTGTAACGCACGCTTTGCCTGGTGTTGTCCCTTGACCTGAGCAAAATCAACGATGCCTTTGATACGGGATTGGGATGATATTTTTGGTGCAACAGTTGGCTTAATTTCTTTTTCGTGACGCAGGAAGGTAACCAGCTCAACCAGATGTTTGACGCCGATTACTTCTAGACCGGTAATTATTGAAGCTTCCTGAGCGTTTTCATAAGCGACGATTATGCGGCTTTTGCCTGCACGCTTGGCGTCATACGCAATGGCAAGAGCTCCTTTGATAGGCTTTATTCGTCCATCGAGTGAAAGTTCACCCATGATTACGGTTTCATCCAAAAATTCTTTGCTCAGCTTAACGTTGCCCGAAGCATGTAGAATACCTAGCGCGATTGGCAGGTCAAACAGCGTTCCCTCTTTTTTGAGGTCGGCTGGTGCAAGATTGACTGTAATTTTGCGTTCAGGTAAGCGTACACCTGAATTTTTCAGTGCAGTCTGTATGCGTTGTCTACTCTCTTTGATTGCCGTGTCAGGAAGTCCAACGATAAAGAAGTTTATCAAGCCTAACGATAGGTCAACCTCAACATCGACCAGATGAGCGTCAATTCCAATGGTGGTGGCAGATGTTATGGTCGTGTGCATAAAGTAATGTGCCTAGCTGTTGTATAGTTGGCTTGTAGTTTCTATGTTACGTAACACATTAACAGTCTTGTTGTAGGCGAGCTTTAGTTGAATTTTTTGAGATAAAAAGTGTGCATTCTCATAAAGCTTCCAAATATCTCTGCATATTGAGATAAGACTAGCATGTGATGACTCGGCTACCTGTCCGATCTGGTCAAACTTTATTCCATTGCGATCGATTGTTTGTTGTAAAAATTGATTGTCATTGTAAAGTTGTCTGTTTAGTAAGATAAGATTGTCTGATTGTTGTGGAGACAATGCTTGTGGAGCTGTGCACGCAGTTTGTGCTGACATGCCGATAAAGGCAATTAATAGAAGTTTTCGAACAAACATTTGGGTATCTCTGTATAAATGAGCGACATTTTAATTTGTGATTATTTAATCTAGAGCATGATGTTATTAAATATAAAAAAAATTTTCATATCTGACAAGCCCGATTTTGCTAAAAACATTGTATACACCAGCCTATTTAGCCTTTGTACGTTTGACGGGGTGGCCCTTTGGCGCTCTATTTTGTAAACTTGTCCTCGAATAGCATGAGGCATAGTTTTGAATCACCATCCAGTTACGGATAGTCAAGGAACAAAAGCGGTATGAATAAACTCTTTCAAGCAATGGTTTGTGCGCTTGTATGCACGCTTAGTGTAACAGCAGCTCTGCGCTACACGGCTGACAGCAACGTCGATGATATAACATTTGTTAATACCGTTGGAACCACATTTTTTAATCAAGCTTCGCAGGAATTTTTGATAGGTTCATCTAGTGTAGTGGGTGGGAATGAGTATTCGCTTGCTTTTACTTCACGCTTTTACAGCAAATTTACAAAAATGGCCCCTGAAAAGGTTGAGCTTGATGGCACCAGCGGGGCAGCTAATCCATTTTATGGCGCAAAAATTCATTTAATAAGTTCTGTAAGAGGCAGTAACCCGGTTGTTGTTGGTGATACCGCAAAGAATGTTGCCTACGTTTTTAAAAGCCATACAGATCCTGATAACATAAAAATTGTTGCTTCGCCTGCAATTAAGGACCATGCCGGAACAGCGGCTGATGAGATTGATGCTTTGTATCCTGGTCCATCTACAACAAAAAGTCTTTTCTTTGCATCTATGCGTGATGCGGCAACCACGGCTATCCCTTCTGTTGGGGTGGGTGTTTTTAACGTTGCGCCACAAGAAGGTGAGCTAGCAATTGCTTGGGCTGACACTACTACAAAAGATGATTTCACTGGAAACAATGCAACACAGATTAAATCAGCTTTGGATGGATCTGCACAGGCAGTTTCTGGAGCTGTAGCTCTGCATTGGGACGCAGGCATGAGTCGGCTTTTTGTTGGTCTTGATATCAGCAATACCGTTTCTGGAGGAGCGTTATCTGTGATGGTTGGTCGCTTTGAGGGTGGCATACTAACATTTGAGCAGTTTGCCCCAGCCACAGCGTTTGGTTCAGCAACAACAGGCGACAAGGTTGTTGGCATTTACGGTTCTGGACAAAAAGTTGCTGCATTGCAGCTGCGTACAATGTACACAAGTTCTCAACTACGTTACCTGGTTGTGTTGGGCGGAGCTGGTAATACCGACTCGGCAAGTAAAAAATCTATTTACGCATTACCTTTGGTAAGCAGTGGTGATGCTGACAAGTTGGGTACGCTTGCTAAGGCTGGCGTTGATCCAACGGATGCATTTTATCCGGATACACCGTTTGCTTTCAAAAGTAGGCATTTTGAAACCGCTGCTGGTGCGGATGAAGCACCGGACAAAACTGATGCTGCGGTTCAAGTTGGTGGTGGTGATTTGCCTGGTACGGTAAGCCGTATCGATGTTGTAACAGATGCAGTTTATGCATTTGTTGATGCAGCCGGCATATCTGAGCTTGGAGGCGTTTTTCATTCACAGGCAATTTTGAATGCGAATGGTTCGATTGTCAGTTGGACAAACTGGCAACGAGTTCAAGGCAGGGCCAAAGCAATATTTACTGGCAATATAGACGCTGCGACCGGTGATTTCTGGACTGTAGATAGCAGTAAAACATCTGTGTTCAGTACTAGATGGGGTATTAGTGGTCAAAACGGTCTGCTTGGAGGGACGTCCAGCAGTTCTAAGGTTGGCCTAGTACAATTAATGAGTGATACCTTCCCGGTAAAAAATGCTGGAGTACAGGGCTTCTTTGATTTACCTAAATCGAACGCCGGCTTCTCGCAAACTGTTGGTGAACGAATTTCTATGTTCGTGGCCACAGGCTACAAAAAAGTTATGCTTGTTGAATCTGGTCGTGATGTCGCGGGTGTTTTTACGCCTAGGACAGGCGACTTCAGTACAGGCGAATTGACCTCAACCGATGGTTCTCTAGGTGGTTTTGATGATGTTGCAACACGTCCCGCATTAATAATCTCTGGTGGTGATCTTGATACAGTACAGGCAATAAACTCAGTGACCATCGTTGATGATGGGAACTACGGTTGGCTGTGTGTTGGTGGTTATGCAGGTATTGCTGTTCTGCAAGGTAGTGCTGGTGTTGGCTGGGCGACGGCAGGATTAAAATCTGGCTTAGTAGGTCTGTCTGACAGCATGAGCTTTAAGTTGTTAGGTGATTTAGGTAAGGTTCGCAAGCTTGTAGGGCAGGGTGACAAGCTCTACGTACTAACCAACAAAAACCTATATCGTATAACGCTTTCGGCAGCTCAGGTCGCTGCAGGTGCTAGTGCAACTGTAGTTACGTTGGCAACGGCTGACGATGACCAAAGATTTTCTGACATTCTGATTACAGACAAGCTTGCGTTGCTTGCAACAAGTGACGGTATGTTGCGTAGTGGTGATGGCGTAGATGTGGCGACGGCAACTTCGGCAACAATTGATTTTACTGATGTGACGATGAATGAATCGACAGGTTCGGTCATACGCTTCCACGCGGTTACTGACAGTGGGTTAGAGACTGATCTGTACAAGGGTGGCGACTTATACGTAACTAACGCTTCGGTTCCTGGACGATCATCACGTTGCTACCGTTTTTACGTAAAAATTGTGAGCAGTGCAGTAAGCTCAACAACAGTGGCTCCAATTAAAGATTATTACGTGCAGAATGGCACAAAAACCAACTACTTTTTGTCGTTCAAAGATTATCGCAATTTTGTAGTAACCGATGGTGGCTTTTTGATTAACACCCGTTCCGGGTACAATGGTACTGCAGCTGTTGTTTCTGTTTTACCTCTTATAAAGCTGTCAAACAGGCGATTTTCGGCTACTACGTACGGTATCACCGTGACTATGCCGTCAAACTCATTTTATGGGCAGCACGTGTGGCGTCCGGTTAGAAGTAGTGCATCGGGTGCATGGATTGTCCCGGGAAGCTTTGGAATTGAACTTAACGAATAGAACTTAACTGGATAATAGATGAATACAACCAAACGATTAAGTTTAGTTTTGCTTTGCAGTATTGCTCTTGCGGGTAGTATGTCAGCAGTAACAAACAACCTTTTTTTGTCATACGATCCGGTGTTTCACAGGCTTGGCAGTCGTGAAGCTGGCTGGGATCTGTCGGTTGTGAGTGAGCTTGGCTATGATGCCAGTGGCCGCCAACCGGTTGACTCAGAGGATGATGATCTTGGTTCAACCAAGGTTAATCCGTTACAGCTGTGGACTAAAGACCAAAATATGTTGGCCATGCTCAAAGGAGCTGAAGCTGATACTGCGGCCTACGTCCTTGCTCAAACACTTAATATCGATGACGATGACGGTTTCCGTGGGCATGTTATACCAACCGGTGATTTTAAGATTAGTCATGTCACGACGTTAGCTGCTCGTTGGAACATCAAGTGGAATGTAGCTTTGAGCCTGTTTGTTCCGTTTTATTCAATGAAGCTCTCAAATTTGGCTTTTGAGGATCAAACGAGTTCCACAGGTACGAGTGAAGATGCGCTTGTACGCAGTACTTTGACTAACGATATTCCAGGCAACATAGAAGCTCTTACCGGTATCAAAGCACAAAATTGGTCACGACAAGGTTTGGGTGACATGGTTGCTAACGCTTCCTGGTCCCACCACTTTGAACAACATCGACCGTTGCTAAAGGGTGTTGAATTGGCTGCACATGCTGGACTCAGCTTCCCAACATCTAAAAACAAAAATGAAGATAGATTTTTTGATGTACCGTTTGGTTACGATGGAGCCTATGCTATCCCATTTGGTGGCAGCTTGGGTCTTGATATAACCAAATATCTTTGTTTCAAGATAAACGCTGATTTTGTACACAGACTTGGCACAACTCGTGCCGCTCGTCGTTTGCGTGTAGATGAGAGTCAGACTGATCTTTTACTCCTACGTAAAACTTCGGTTTACGTAGACTGGGGCTTTATCCAACGATTTACTCTATCCTTCCAGACGCGCAATCTAGCAGCTGGCTTACGAGCTCGAGCCTTGTATCAGTACCAGCACATTGGTGAGGATGAATACTTTGTTAACGACAGCACCTTCTCGGCTGCAACGGCTAACGGAGCTGCAAGTATGGATGAGTCGTCTACGCACCACGT
>JABJEI010000005.1 GCA_018663245.1 bacterium | reverse complement strand
TGGTTACAGACAAAATTTTTATGACGATTTACCTGTCCAAGCATTTTACGATGATTCATGTTTTACAGGCTCAGAATTTATTATTAATTTTTTTGAGTGGTCTTTTCTTTCTTTCGCTTAACAAGATTATCATGAGTCTTTTTTATGCTTTGCATGACACTCGTGGACCGTGGTGGATATCGGCGGTTGGCATTATAAGCAACCTAGGATTTAATCTTATTTTGATAGGTCCGCTTGGCGCATATGGATTAGCCTTGGCAACAGTGATATCGGCTGTATTGCAGGTGTGTGCAGGCTTTTTTGTTCTTAGCAGGAGGCACAATATCAGTTTGGACCGTGCAGAATTAACAGATTTTTTTTCTAGGGCTGCAGTTCAATTTTTTATTCTGTTGGGCGCTTTTTATGGAATTTATCGTTTTGTTACGTGGTTTATTTTTAGATTTTGTTCGGCAAATCTTGCTCACATGCTAACAGATACGATATGCTTCTGGTTGTGGATAGCGCCAATAGGTGGTACGATCTGGATTCTTATATTAATAACCAGGCGCCTGTTTGGGTTACGACAGTATTTTATAGATGGTGAGAGTGCAGGTAGTGATGTTAATTGACAACCAAGGTAACGAGTATTTGCAGGAGCGTTCTGCAGGCATAGTTGTGTGCAGGCTTGTAAGCGGTAAGCGGGAGTATCTGGTACTACGGTACATTCCAGGGCACTGGGATTTTGCCAAAGGTAAACTGGATCCTGGCGAAACAAACGAGCAAGCAGCTCATCGTGAGTTATTTGAAGAGACTGGACTATATTCACAAGTTTTTGACGGTTTTCTTCATAAACTGAGCTATGTTTATCGCAATCCCGATAGACGTATGGTCAGTAAAACAGTTGTTTTTTATGTTGGCTTTTTGAAGGGTGATGATGCAGTTACCTTATCTCACGAGCATATAGAATTTTCTTGGTTGCCGTTTGCTCAAGCATGCAAAAAACTTACCCATCTTAATGCTCGTAAGCTTCTTGAGGAGGCTGATGCCTTTCTTGAATCGCGTCAGGAATCAGAACAAAAAGCGTAAGATGTATTGCTTATAATTGGGCATGAACTGTTGAGTGTAAAGTTGGTCGATATCAAGTCCAGCTTTACGCTTTGTTTTTTGTAAGCTATAACTGTTTGGTCGAACGTACTGTTGGGAGTAGCGGTATGAAACAGAGACTTCAAGATCTTAATCTTGACGTGTTGCTTGCTGATATGCGGCATATTTTTTTTCATAATAATGTTGGAAAACCTGTGACAATTGAGCTTGCAATGCTGCAAGACAACGAACTCACATGGTCAGAGACTTTGTATATACCGGTTGGAGATGTTGGGCAACTTCCATTTTTCCAAGCAGGTGTGCTGCAAATTTGTGTTAACGAGACTTGTTGTTATCACGACATTACAAAGACGGGTGATTATTTTGTAAAGATTGAAGCAGATGATTCTTTGTCTGTGACGATGAAGCAACGTGTACCCACCAAATCACTACAGAAGTAATTTGTGGCTTCTTTTTTGCGACCCAAATTTTTGCGCTAAATGCGAGATAGTTGATGCGTGTTGTTTTAAGAAATTATTATTTAAAAAAATATCCCCACGAAAGTGGAGACAAAAGGTTGGCTTGTTCTGCGAAGTCTTTGGCAAAAGCGGACCATTCGAAGCTTTACGCTAAGTTTGGTGGCGGGGGCTGGATTTGAACCAGCGACCTTTGGGTTATGAGCCCAACGAGCTACCAGACTGCTCTACCCCGCGTCCTTATCTGATACTTTAAGGATAGCTTAAAGGCACTGCCTGTCAAATAAATAAAGCAGTTTAGGGTATTTTGGTCTGTTTTTTTGTAAACAATGTTTAAAAGTTTTGTCTTCAATCTATTTTAGTTTTGGCCATTATGGTTGTTTTTTGACTTCTAATTAAGTGCAAAAACACTGATTATAGCGCAATTTTTATATCAAAATTTGTGTGATGTGTAGTGTAAAGTTATATTAGTTTCTTATGTCTCATAAGAATGAGATGTATAAAGTTATATTATTTTTTATTCAATCTTAGAGATTTAGTTTGGTTTCATTAAGGACCTAATTGTGAAAAAAATACTTATTTTAGCTGCTTTACTTGCTTGTATGGTTGCGGCAGATTCAACGGCCAGCACAAGTGATGTATTTCGGGTACCGCATAAAATAACATCTAAAACATTAAAAAATCTGCGTATTTGGCTGAAAGCACAGAACTATTCTCCTCCTAAGAAATCTTTTTTTGTGAGAGTTTTGCGTAAGGGCATTACAGTGGTAAATAAACTTGTAAATGCTGTTACGATCGATAGCAATACTCTTAATATTTATGCTGCTGGATCTGATGGATTGAGTGCGGCTTTAGCTCAACAAGTTAATTCTAGAAACTTATAATTTCTAGAACTAACGTCGCACACACTCTAAAGTCAGCTTATTGATAAAAGATTTGATTATGGCTAGGTATAAAGTTATCTTATGTGTTGCATATCCCATAAGAATAGGCCATGCAAAGTAATTTTATTTTTAATTCAATCCTAGAGATTGAGTGAAGTTTCATTAAGGACTTGGTTATGAAAAAAAAGCTTATTTTGGCTGCTTTGTTTGCTTGTATGATTACTGCCAGTTCAACGGCCGGTAATAATAGTAGATTAAAAGCAGTGCGTCACATTAGTGTATTAGCAGCTTATAAGCTTGGACGCTTTGGTTTAAGTTACTTATCAAGAGCTGCTAGTTTTGCTCTTCAAAAGGGAACCTTGACTGGTTTGACTGCAACTGTTGTGTTTGTAGTTTTTGGTGCACTTAGTGAGCAATCTAGTAAATAACCTCATGACGTTACGCAACTATTTATTGTGATTTGCGATCTAGTAAAAAGCCCGGCCCTTGAATGAAATTCAAGGGCCGGGCTTTTGTTCTTTTTTGTCTAAGGTGTATCTTTGTAATGTAGGCTTGCGTAATATGTTTTGTGTTTCGTACAAAGGCCTTTTTAATTTTTTTACATGGAAACAATTCATGCAAACATCACGATCGCTGTTGGCGGTATTATTGGTCGCAACAATGGCTTCATCAGTTTTGGCGGACAATGAAAAACTGTCGAATAATGTTCCTAATAATTCAAAGCATTTTATTTTTAATGATAACGAGTCGAAAAAGGCTAAGCAGGGTTGGTTTGCTAAGGATCGCGAGATTGGTAGAATTCTGACTAAAGTCGGCCTTGGTGTAATGTGTTTTAGCGTTGTTCTTGATTTCAAAAAGGACATTGGCTTTAAGAAATTTTGTGCAATGATTATTGCTTCAAATTTAGTTGTTGGTATTGGTTGTTCTGCGTGCAGGCCTGATGGTAGTCTTTTTAAGAAGCCTTACAATGGTTTGAAGGCTGCTAGTAATAAAGCGAATAAATGGTTCAATGCTTTTACCGAAATTGACTTATATCTAGGTTAATATCGCGACACTTAATATGAATTATTGTATCCGGTCATGAGCTTCTTCATGGCCGGCTTTTTTGTGCTTAATTTTTGTCGGCGCTAATTGAAAATTTAGCTGTACAATCTTTGCAAGAGGTATGCTCAATCGTAACGACTGCAATGGCGCAACAACGTTCATGGGCTAGGCAAAGATTCAGTTTAAGATGTTGGTATTGTTTAGGCTCGATGCTCAGCTGAGACCAGTTAAGATTAATTAATGGAGCACCTTGGCTGCCATGCGTGATCCTTACCGTTTTGAAAAGGGTGAGCAGGGGTAAGTTATTGATAAGCTGTGCGGCACTTAATGCTTTGTAGAGCGCCTCTCTGGCAGCAAAGCGAGCGGCAAAGCGCTGTGCACTCATTGTTTTATTTGTTCTGCAGTAGTCGACTTCTTGCTGGCTTAGAACGCGATTTAACTTTTCATCACTATGCGTAAACCAGTTTTCAAATCGTTCGATTTTTGTAATATCAACACCGGTACCAATAATCATGCGAATCCATTTTATGCTTTGATGTTTGTTCTAAAAGTTTTTACGATGCATGCTATGCAGCAGATTTGTTTATCATGACCAATTCGTTTATAAGAGACAAGTACAAAGCAAAGGTGTGATCAATTATGATACAAGAGCGCAAAAAAGAGCTTACAGCGTATGTACAGGGCCTTGAAAAGGCTGAGTTGCATATTCACATCGAGGGTGCAGCGCCAGCCGATGTATGGAGTAAAATTGCTAAGCGCAATGGGCTTCCTTCTCCGAATCAGGATGTAGCGTTAGCGCAACGTACGGTTAGCTCTCGAGACTTGGCAGGGTTTTTGGGATCCTACACTCGCTTGACGAGAATGCTTCTCACAGAGCTGGATTTTTATGACTTGATGTACAGTTATTTTTTATCAGCTAATCAGCAAAATATCGGGCATGTAGAAGTGTTTTTTGATACTCAGAGTTACCGTAACTTTGGTCTTGACCCTGAAATGGTTATAAAAGGGCTTGGAAGGGCGCTTGATGAGTGGTGCCAAAAATTGGGCATGACCGGTAGTCTGATTCTTTGTTTTTTGCGTAATTTGCCTGTTGATCAAGCCTACATGGACCTTGAGCTTGCTCAGAATTATAAACAGTGGATTGTGGCAGTTGGCCTGGCCGCGCATGAGACGGGGCATCCACCAACTTTGTTTGCGCCGGTTTACCAGAAAGCTCGAAATCTAGGTTTTAAAACAGTTGCTCACGCAGGTGAGGATGGTCCTCCTGAGTATGTCTGGAGCGTATTGAATGATCTTGAGGTTGATCGAATCGACCACGGAGGAGCTAGCATTCAGGACCCAAAACTGGTGGCAGAAATAGCTAGGCGTAAGATTCCGCTGACAATGTGCCCTATCTCAAATGTTAGAATGGGCGTAGTCCAAAGTCTTGAACTGCATCCGTTCAGGAGGCTCATGCAAGCTGGTGTACGGGTGACAATTAATTCTGATAATCCTGCATACTTTGGATCTTTGATAGACAATTATGTTGATACAGCACTTGCGCTTGATCTAGGCCAGGATGAACTATCGGCTATTGCACGCACGAGCATTGAGGCTTCGTTCAAACAGTAAGTTTGCGATGTTCAATTCGTTGTTGTGGTATAAAAGTAGGATTAATTTATTTTTTTTTACGGGGCTTAGGTAATAGAATTTCTATCTCGGGGAAATAGGTATTTTTGTTCTTTTTTTTCTTTCCAGAGAGCTTCTTGTTTTCTAGAGTTGTGTCAGTAAGATTAAGGCGCTCAAAAAGTGTTAGATGGTCGGTGCTTTTTGGTGACGTATAACATTTTTTGTAAGATATTAGATTATTTGAATCATTGTTATTTTGGGTCAAAAATCTAAATGCTCGTGGCTGATTGTTTTGGCTTGATTTACTTAAGTTAGAGGTACCTGTCGGCTTGATATGTGACTTTAATCTTTTACGTTCATTTCGCTCAGTAATGAAGTATTGACTATGTTCAGGTGGTTTATCATTGCTAATTAGCGGTAAGGTGACATCTTTTTTTGTTATATCGTTGACCTGTAGATGATCAAATAACGTTTCTAATTTTTTGTATTTACCTTTTCCTTTGTCTTTATAAACACCTTCAAGGCACGCAAAATTAATTAGTACAATTGCACTAGAGATGATTAGTATTTTTTTCATGTCCCTGTCCCCTTTTGTCCCAAATTCTTGGCTGACGTATCTTTCGATTATTACAGCGATGACTCGGTTACAGTCAACTATTTATGCTTTAAGGAGTAGGGAAGGGCTAGCAGAATCGCCAACCCTAGATTATTTTATTTGCCAGATTTTTCAGTCTTTTTATGTAGATCAATTAAAGGCCGAATGGCTGGGCATCTTTCTTCGATAAATTTTTTAATACCGTGATAGTTATGTTTGTCAGCTTGTATGTAGTCAATCCACTGAAAGGTGCTTTCGATGGTGAGATACTTAATAAGATTATGGCTTTTTATGTATGGTTTGGTTAGTAATGAGTCAACATGCTCATCGAAGTAGCTTGATGTTACGATAGCCCATTCTTTCAACCTATCGTAGTTTTTTAACAAAAATTGTTCCCATTCTTTTTCGGTGGCATTTTCCAGGCTTCCTTTGGCTTGAGCGGCCCATGTTTTTGTGTCTTCAGTTGAGCTAAAGCAGGGTTGATTTTCTGTAGAGGTGTTTTTGGCAAAAGTGATATTGGAAAAGGTGTATTCTTCTTTTTCAATGGCTTTTACTATCTGTTGTACGACTGGATTACGATTAACGACAAATTGTTGTAACTGATAGAATTTTGATTCACGAGCTTCGTTATATATGTGAAGGTCCAAAAAATCATTAAAAGGCATACGAGCTAAAAGTTTGATTCTGTTTTTATAAGGCACCGTCTCTAGGAGTTCGAAGTTGCTCTCTTCTTTTTGTTTTAAAAGAAACAACGCAATGTTTATCTCGCAATGTTTGTCAAAGTTTTCAATAAACCAAGCTTCGCGGTTATTTTCTTCGGCTAGGTCGATTAATTTTTCAAGATTTACCCACTCGATAATTTCTTGTGTGGACTGAAAGTATGGGGTTTGTTCTTTTGCTATTAAGAGGCTTGAACTGATAAATGTTAGTGCAAGTAAGAGTCGTTTCATGCTTGGCTTCCCTTGAATCGATTTAATGTTTGATCAAGCGAGCGGTACATTACTGCCTCTTGAATATGCTTTTTATCGATAATATCAGATTGATCAAGATCGGCAATGGTGCGAGCGACTCTTAATACCTTGTGGTAACCACGCATGCTCAAG
>JABJEI010000022.1 GCA_018663245.1 bacterium | reverse complement strand
GCGGAGATGAGTTTCAAAGGAAAAATACGAAAAAATTAAAGTTATTGTGGCCGGCTAAGTAAGGTGTCCAAGTTGTAAAATATTGGGTACACTCAGAGCATTCAGGTTATTCGAATTAATTTTGTTTAAGGAAGTAGTATGGACGGTGCGTATCGCACATCGGGATGTGGTCAAATTGCCAAGGATCATCTAACAAAGTCGGTCTGTTTGTCCGGCTGGGTTAACAAGCGTCGTGATCATGGAGGGTTAATTTTTATTGACCTTCGTGATGGTACAGGTCGTGTGCAGGTGGTGTTCAATCCCGAATTTAATCAGGAAGCTCATAAAAAAGCGCATGATTTGCGTTCTGAGTATGTGATTCGTGTTGAGGGTACGGTTATTGAGCGTTCGCCAGAAACTGTGAACAAAGATTTACCAACTGGAGCTTTTGAGATTCAGGTAACTGCTCTTGACGTATTGAATGAATCAAAGACTTTGCCATTCATGCTTAACGAAGATAATACTGACGAAGAGATTCGGCTTAAGTACCGTTATCTTGACCTGCGTCGTCCGTACATGCGTGACCGCTTGGTGTTGCGCAATCATCTATTTTTTGCCATTCGCAACTTCTTCTTCAAACATGGATTTATTGAAGTTGAAACGCCAATGCTGACCAAAAATACTCCTGAAGGTGCTCGAGAGTTTATTGTTCCGTCACGATTTTCGCATGGTTCAGTTTATTCATTGCCGCAATCACCGCAACTGTACAAGCAGTTATTGATGGTCGCTGGCATGGAGCGTTACTTCCAGATTGCTCGTTGCTTCCGTGATGAGGATTTGCGTTCGGATCGTCAACCAGAATTTACCCAACTTGATATAGAGTTATCCTTTGTTAGCGAAGAGGTAATTATTAATCTGGTTCAAGACATGCTCAAAAATGTTTTTGAGTCTGTGTACGATATAAAGTTTGACGCTAAGTTCCCACGCTTGACTTACGATGATGCATTTGAATTGTTTGGCAGTGATAAACCAGACGTTCGTTATGATATGCGCATTAATGATCTTAGTGAACTATTTACTGATACTAAGCTAAGTTTTATTAAATCTGTGCTTGAAAAGGGTGGTAAAGTTGGTGCCGTACGAGTTGTTAAAAAGCAATTTTCTCGCTCTGAACTTGATGATTGGGTTAACAAAGCTATTAAGCTTGGTGCAAAGGGACTCGTTTGGATTCGCTTCAACAAAGACCGTGAGCCAGAATCGCCTATCGCAAAATTCTTGCCCGAAAACTTTTTTGATTTAGCTTCAGCTGTAATCAAAGATTTTTCAGTTGAGGATACTCTTTTCTTGGTTGCTGACGACTATAAAGATGCCTGGGGAACGCTGGGTAGACTTCGTGTAGCTTTGGCTCAAGAGCTTGAAGTATTTGATCCTGATACATTCTCGTTTTGTTGGATTACAGACTTCCCACTATTTGAATATGACGATAAAGAAGATCGTTTGAATGCTATGCATCATCCGTTTACTCAACCAAAAGAAGGTTGGGAATCCCAAGAACCTAGTGAGATTAAAGCACGAGCTTATGATCTTATATTAAATGGTGTCGAGCTTGGAGGCGGTTCAATTCGTATCAACAAGCGCGATGTTCAAGAGAAGGTGTTTGGACTGTTGGGACTTGATAAAGATCAAGCTCAGGACAAATTTGGCTTCTTGTTGGAAGCATTAGAGTATGGTTGTCCGCCGCTTGGTGGAATTGCGTTCGGTTTAGATCGATTTGTGATGTTGCTTTCAAAATCGCCTTCGATTCGCGATGTGATTGCATTCCCCAAAACACAGCGCGGTAACGACCCAATGATGAGTGCTCCTTCAGCTGCTGATCCAGATAGTCTTAAGGACTATGGTTTAGAGCTGTGTGATGAAGACGACGATTAGGGGGAGCAAAACCCCCTAACTACCCCCAAATAATTTTGATGGGTATTATTTTAATACTAGCTTTAGCTAAGTGTGTTCTTTGTCTTCTGACAAACAAATATTTCTTGAAAATATACTTGAAGTCTTTTTTGCGAGGGGTTGCTAACCCAACCTCTCGTGGACACCGGTCCACGTTACACTACGATGCGGTATTGGTTGCCAATCGCGGTAAAAACCCAAAGTCTCGGCGTAGCTCAAAGAGCGAAGACGGATCGAGCTGTGTGCTATGCAATTTCTTAAACAGAATTATTTAAAAAAACGTTCTGATTTAGCCAACTTTGAAAAAAAATATAGCCTTGTCATCCTCGTGTATGCGGGGATCCAGGACTATAAATAAGCTCCTTTAAAATATGTCGATGTTTAGCAAATATTTACAAAATACAACAACAAAAAATCACGTAACTTCCCCAGCTTTAAAAGGAATAACTGAAAGACTGGATCCCCGTTCAAAGCCGGGGATGACAAAATGTGTGTTTTTCTATGACAGACAAGTTTTGTACAAAGCAAGGCCCCTAAATAACAACTCAGTTGAGTGCGCTTTGTTGAAGAAACTGCAGAGCTTAGCTCGAGGTTTCAAGTTACTCGCGTAAGGTTCCAAGGTCTTCCTTTGTGTTCTTGTCTGCAAAGGGTTGAACAAGCAACCCCTTGCTAAAGATTTTAAGAATATATTGTTTAGATAAGAATTGAATGTTGGGTGCTAGGGGCTTGGTCCAAAACCCTTAGGCAGGAGTGCTTGAGGGAATTTCATGATGCTTTGTTGGGTCATGGCTCATTGACTGGTTGAGAGCTTCCTTGCGCTCAATATATGAATCATGATCTCCAGGAGGTGGTGGTGGCGTTAGCGGTAGTCCATGCGTGTTGTAGCCACTATCTATGTATTGTCTAATTAATTTTTTGTCCCGATCAGCATTTTTGAAGAACATCCGAGTAATCGGTGCTCCTGCTTTATCATCATACAAAATATCTTCGCCTCCACCGCCCAGGTCTGTTGCTGCGTTGCGGATCTGGTAGTCGGTAAATTTATGCGCATTAAGGTGGCAATGATGATCGACGATGGTCGCACTAACGTAGATTTCTAATGTTTGCTTGATTACTGTTTTTGCTCGCGAGCTGAACAGTGAACCGATGATTGGTATGCTTCCAAATAATGGAGTCTTTCTTTCGACATCACTTTCTGTGACCTTTACCAATCCGCCGATAGGCATAATTTCACCACTTTTGATTGTTGAGTTTGTGGTGACATTTCTGTGATTTCGAGCTGTTCCATTAAATGATCCAGAGCCGGCTTTAAACTCTTGAACCAGTACGCTTACATCTAGGTTTACGCGGTTTTGTGCTGTGATTCTTGGTACAACTTCGATGGTTATATGAGCGGGTAGATCTTGTTGGTCGATAGTAGTTGCAACGCTGTCTTCTGAGGATGATCCTCCGGTAACTCGTTTTATGGTTCCTTGTTTGAGTGTCAATTTTTTATTGTTTTGTGTTATCCCGAATGGGTGAGCAATAATTTTAGCATTTTTATTTTTTTGTAATGCCTTAAAAATTGTCCATACGCCGGCTGAATCTGCAAAAGAAGCTAAGGTTGCACCTTGCTCTTCATCCTTTGTTAGATTGCCTGGAATTGTTGTATTAGTTGTAAAAAGATCGGTGGTAAGGCCATTGCTTGAGCCAGCAGCTACAGTTCCATCGGTGATTGGTCCAACTAGCAGGTGATCGGCTTGAAAGCCGATTGAATCTGATAGTCCCAGAGAAACAGGATTGCGGATTGTGGCACCCAATGATCGGCTGTCATCACCAGATAGGTCAACAATTAGAGTTTCGATTATAATTTGTGGCTGTGGAGTATCGAGCTGGTCAATTATTTTTTCTATTTCTACCCAGTCGCTTGAGTAAGCTGCAATGATAAGATTGTTACCACCTTGTTGTATTTGGCCTCCGCTAGAATCCCCACCAGAATCTGCTGATGGTCCTTCCAGAGTAGTGTATCCTTCTGCACCGACAATAACGCCACGGAACTCTTGAACCAGGCCAGACTTTGCGCCAGACTGTGACCCGCTTCCGGGTGACTTCAGGATGTTTGTTAGGATGGGACCAAATTTGCTTGCATCAAGATATTTAAGTGGTTTTACATGAATTACAGATCGACCTTGTTCGTGAGGCTTGTCGAGTGCTTTGACTAAAAGCTGAAGGTTGTCCAACGATCGTTGGTTGCCTAATGCAATGATTCTATTGGTGCGAGGCTCGGCGAAAATGTTAGTGCTCTTGTCTATAAATTGATCTTTGCTGTTAGATGCTGATGGTGCACGATAGCCTCCAGATGAGTTTGAGTCTACCTTGATGTCATTATCTACAAGTGTTGCGATGGATGATCCGTCGATGTATTTTGGTTTAATGATGATGTGTATCTTATCATTGCTTAGAACATCAAATTCTTCGATAATCTCAAGGACTATTTTAACGCTATTTGCTTGGTCGAACATGATGACACTGTTTGATTTTTGGTCAAAAAAGAATTGTGCAGTGTCGGTTAGCACCTCTTTGATAATTTTATACAAAGATGAGCTTGGTGCGTTATCTTGCGACGGAGCTTGAATGTTTTCAAAGCTATGAATCACACAAATTTCTTGTGGTGAGTTAGGAATCTTGTCTTCAGAGTTAACAAAAACAGGAACAGGCTTGCGTTGCAGATCCTGATCAATTTTATTTATACGGTACAGATGGTTGTCTTTGGTAAGTACGTAACCTGAGGTGCTTAAGATAACTTCAAGGAAGTCTATAGCTCTGTGAACAGGGATAGGATTTTTTAAGCTGAAGGTTATTTTTTGCGATAGTGGATTGTTTCCTGCTGGTGGCAAAATATTGATACCAAGCTTTGTTGCGTATGATGTAACAATTTCCATGAGAGGCGTGTCTTTGTAATTAATTTCTATAAGGCTTGCCTCTTCTCCAACAGCAAGCCTGTCAAGAGCTTGACCGGTTACGCAAAAAAGACTTAATAGGGCTATTGCTAGGTATCGTGTTGATTTCATTTTTTCTTCCCGATTTCAAGCGTTGCAATGACAAGATTGACTTCGAGTGGCGCTGATGACGATGCATGCGAGATATCAAGTTCCTTGATATATACGCGTTGTTTTTCTTCGAGCAGGTGTAGCAATTTAACTAACTGCTTTGTGTTGATGCCCAAAAGAGAGGCGTTTAGTCGGATTTCTTGGTAGTCATCTTTAAGAGCATGTCTTGAGGTAACCTTTTTGCTGACTTTTGAGGTAAGGCCTTGTTTCTTGATATTGTCATCAAAAAATTGAGCTATCATGAAATCTCGATCTTTAATTAGCAATGTTTTGATGTATTTTTTTGCTTCGTTAAGTTGTGTATTCTTGCCGATTATTTGAGCAGCTTGTATGCGACGCTTGTTGATGGTACGGATGTTTTTGTAAATTGTCGTTAATGTGTGGTAACGGTAGTACATGAGCGAGCCTGTAAGTGCAGTTATGGCTGCAGCAGCTATCAGCAAGGCACGTTTTACCTCGTTGAGTGTGTGGCTTGTCAGAAAGACTTGAATTTGTTGTATTATCTTCATTCTCCAAGCTCCTTATTCAGAATTAGCGTTACGCTGAAAGAGGTTTCTTGTGGTGTGTTAGTAAGTGTAAATAATCCTGAAGAGTTTATCTCTTTTTCAAGTATTTTTAGCTCTGGGTAACCTTTTACGCTGCCATCAAATATGACGCTATCACGATCTATTTTAAGACGTTTAACATCAAGTCCTAGACTTACACGGTCGATTGACTGGAACAGTGCCTGTAGGTACACAAGGAATGGCGTTCGGTTGTGTTGAGTAACGGCCGAGACTATACCTTCTTCTCGATTAACGGTAAATTGTGCGGCTTGGATTATATCAGAAAATCGCTTGCGACCCTTTAGTTGTTTCGGGAAAAGCTTTTGTAGCTTGGTAATCGCTGATTGTTCCATAGCGTAGGCTTGAGCGTTAAGACGTGCTTTTTGGTATAGAGTCACACCAAGGAGCCCGACAAGAATAGATACGAGTATAATGAGGCCAGCAAAAAATTGATAAGTGATAGTTTTTTGTTGCGCTGGTACCAGAAGTGATCGCCCCAAATTTAAAGATGTAGTTTCTGTTTGTACAACGCTTGTTGCAAAGCTATGTAGGTAGTCAGGGCTTAACTTCATATTTTTAATGGCGCTAGTTGGACCTTTTTGCAAGAATTGAGAGCTTTTGTATGGTGTGCAGGGCATGCCAAGAATTTGTGAAAGAAGCGTATCAAGGCTTGGTATATCTGCTCCGTGACCAATTAATAGCGATTCTGATACGTTGTGGTCTCGCAATGTGATATCGATTGCCTGACCAAGTTCTGTAAGTCCTTCGGTTAGCTCTTTACCCATATCAGCATCATTTGGTGCAAGGTTAGAGCTTGCTGCTCTAAGGCCACTTGGGATTGTTCGTGCGTAGGCAAAGTTGCCATGGTCAATAACAGTTACGCTAGTTTCATAGTTACCAACATCGATTAGTGCGACTATTTTGTCTTTTATTGATGAGGCGTAAGTTTTTTTGATTAAACCAAACAGGTCAACAATGCTGGTTGAAATTCGTGCAGGAACAATACCTTGTGCCATAAATGGCCTAAGGTATGCATTAAGTTGTGCTCTGGGCACAACGACGGCAATTACGCTAGCTTGGCCTTCAGTTTGTTGTTTGGTATTTATAATCGCATCTACTGCTATTTGGTCTTGTGAGAATGGCACTAAAGGCTCTACCTCGTATGGCAGTATCATGCGTATCTTGTCTGGATCGGTGAAGGGTAGGTTGAGCTTTTTTGTTGTAACGTAGCTTGATGGTAGGTTTACATACACTTCATCATATTTACCAACAGCTTGAAGAATGGTATCAATTGCTGATGCAATCATGGTGTCTTTTGATTCTTTTTCAACGGCTTCAAACGTTTGCTCAAATTGCTGTAAAACGGTTTGAGACCGGCCTTTAACCATGCTCAAGATGGCTCGCACGTGGAAGTCTGTTACCTGGAAGCTAACGATGCGCCTCTTAAAGAGATAGTATCCGTCCAACTGTGTTGGTAAGAATATATTGTAACTCATCACGCACTCCTAGAAGATTTAGGAGTGGATTCTGTCGAGGCATTTATGTAGTTTGTCAGACGTCTTGACGATTTTCTATGGTTTTTATGATCTTTGGTTTGCAGAATTTTTTGGATCGATTCTTTAGGCTCTACGGGTTTTGTGTCAACAGTTTTTTTGTTGGGTTTTTTGCTTTTCTTATGCTTGGATTTCTTTTTCTTTTTACGCTTTTTCTTTTTATTGGCTTTTGCTTTCTTCTTATTTTTTTTGTCTTCATTGCCTGTATTTTGATATGAGTCTTGTGCGGTTTCAAACTCTTTAAGCAGGTCATTTACTCGTTTGTCGCCGATGTTTAGGAAGTGTTTGCAGATAGGATCGTATGGATTGTTTGCTCCATCGATCTCATCAACACTTTGATAAAAGACATCATTTTTCTGTTGTTTGAATGCTTCTATCTGGCCATGGTCGCCTGGGTTAATAATTTTAGGCGATATCAAAATCAAAAGGCTTTCTTTGCTGTTGCTTTTGCTCGTTGAGCTGAACATGTGGCCAAGAACGGGAATAGAACCTAAGATTGGAACTCGTGAGACTGTTGTGCGAGCTGTTTCCTTGATTAGGCCACCAACGGCCAAGACTTCGCCATCACCTACAACAGCATACGTGTTAAGATGCTTGTTCGTTCTATTACCATTTGATCCATCTGCGGTGTCTGTAAAGCTATCAAGCTTAACGTCCAGTTCTAAAGAAATTGTGTTGTCGATACTAATTTGAGGTGTTACCTCAATAGTTAAACCTGCTTCAAGATCTTCGTAGGCAAGGTTCGTGTTTATGTTAGTAACTGTAGATTTAAGCACTCTACGTTTTTCGCTGGTGGTTGTAGTACCCTTGTACTTGTTATAAACGACCAGGAATGGGTCTGCAACTACGCTTGTGCGGGAATGTGTTTCTATCAAGCGTAATAGGCCCCATACACCTAGGCTACTAGCGCCCATGGTGATCAAGGTTTGCGCTCCAGAAGTTCCGCTAACAAGGCCAAGTAAGTTTCCTAATAAAACATCAGAACCGCTTGCGCCAGCTTTAGTTTGAACCGACCCAATGTTTGATGTTTGGAAGTTTATATTACCGCCCAAAAGATTTTCTTTGTTCCTAACCTGCATGCTGATTTCGCGGTCATTGTCGACATCAAGCGAGATTATAAGAACCTGAATGGCAACTTGTGGCTGCTCAATATCGAGTTCTTCCAGAGTTGGCTCAATTGAAAGAAAGTCTACTCTTGTTGAATGTACGATTAGTGTGTTACTGCTTGGCTCTACCTCAAACGACATTGATCCCAGGATGTGGTCTCCTCCACGGATTCCTCCACCGCTCTGTGCAGCTGCTGAGCTGTTCTGAAATTGGGTTACCGATTGCATGATGCGTTGTAATGTTGTTGCTGGTACATGCTGACAACGGTACAAATGTATGCGATCTGTGTGCTGGTCATCTTGCTTGTCTATAATTTTTACCAGTTCTTCAACTTTGCGAATGTCGTCTTTGCCACCAATTATTATGAGTGAATTAGAGCGTGGTTCTGCTATAACTTTGGCATCAGAAGTTAAGAGTTTTACCTGTCGCTGGCCAGAATATCGCTCACCAGCGCTTGGTTTTTCAGCTTTTTTTATTCGCTTGTACATACCTTCGATGCTAGTTGCATCTTGATATTTGAGGCGCATAATGCTCATGCCATCAGGCTGATTAACACGATCAACTTCTTCAATTACTTCTAGTATTGAACGAATATTTGTCGCGCAATCGGAGAGCATAATAGCATTCATTTGTGGGTATGAGATCACCGGAGAAGATGTTGTGCTTTTCATCTGATCTATGATGCTAGTCAGAATGCTCAACGAGCTGTCTTTTGCAAAATATATGTATCGAATTTTTTGATAAGTATCAGGGATGCTCATGTGTCCCGTGCCGATATAGGTTGGCAGGGGTAGTTTGTTAACATTTTTTGATTTGGTTATTCGGTACACTCCGGCGCTGTTTGGCCCCTGAACTCCCAGTCCAGACATGTCGAGTACAGCCGTGAAGACGTACCATAGCTCGTTGCGAGTTAGTGAATTGTTGCTTTGGAAGGTGATTTTGGTTCCAAGCACACCTTTGCCACCGCTGGGCATAGGACTGATTATGTCGTCTGTAATGAAGGTAACGTTAAACAGATCTTCTATGTATTTGACCAGGTGTAGCAGCTCAACGTTGTTTAGCCTGAGGCTTAGCTTACCATCGCCAACATTAATATTGGCTGGCAAAATTCTAGGCAAACTTTTGGTTGAGAGCATTGCAGGAGCTGGTGATTGCTGTTCTTCCTGGACTAAAGGTGATTGCTGTTCTTCCTGGACTAAAGCGGTAGCGGGTGCT
>JABJEI010000007.1 GCA_018663245.1 bacterium | reverse complement strand
TGGTAAAAATTGTTGATGACAGAATAAGTAGTAATATCTTTTTCATGTAATCTTCTCGATTGTTAATAAGACAAAATAACCGTATTGCGCACTATTTTTATGGGAATTATTATCACAAAGATGGCAACATAGTCTGTACGTCTCAACAAATCAAAGCAATTGGTTTATACTACGAAACGTCTTCAATTTACCTGTTTACCCAAAAATAATGTGATGTACGCATGACCAAGCACAAAGTTACTCCTCTCATGCAGCAGTACTTCCAGATCAAGAAAGAGCACCCGGATACGATGTTGCTTTTTCAGGTCGGTGATTTTTATGAGCTGTTTTTTGATGATGCACGTACAGCAACCGCTTATTTGGGCATTGCGCTTACAAAACGTGGTAAGCATCTTGGTGAGCCAGTGCCGTTGTGCGGTGTTCCATCGCATGCGCTTGATTATTATCTTGTGAAGCTTGTAAAAGGTGGGTTCCGTGTAGCGCTTTGTCAGCAGCTTGAGGCGGCGCAAGCGGGTAAAGTTGTAAAGCGTGGTGTTACTCAGGTTTTTACTCCGGGTACTTTAACCGATTCACAACTGCTTGATGACAAATCAGCCTCATATCTTTTGACCTTTTTCCCCGTAAATAATGCGTGGGGTGTGATATTTTCTGAGCTAATGACGGCTCAGTTGTATGCGACCGTGATTGAGGCCGGTGATTTCCGCACTCTTGAGTCAGAAATTGCACGTTTTAATCCTGATGAGATTGTGCTTCCAAATATCAAGGAAGGACGCGCTCTCGACGGGTACTTTAAAAAAATTGGTTACTGTACTGCTATTAATCATTCCGTGTGTGACGCAGTTATGAGTGACGCTGCCAGTGTATGGATGGAAAAACAGTTTAAAAAAGAGCTTGTGAGCACTGTACGCCAAAGTGATGCGATGATGGCGGCCTTGCACAGTTTTTATGCTTACATGGACAATACTCAGGCGAGCTCTTTAGGGCAGTTTACAGCTTTGCAGATTTACCGGCCAGATGATTTTTTGATGTTGGATGGTGCAACGCAACGCAATCTTGAACTGGTTAAAAACTGTGTTGATGGTGGCAGAGGGCAGACGTTGTTGTGGGCTATGGATCATGCAATGACGGCCATGGGCTCACGAATGATTAAGAAGTGGCTTGTGCGTCCGCTAGTTAAGCCCAAAGCAATTGAGCAACGCTTGGACCTGGTTCAGTTCTTAATGAACGAGGTTACCTTGCGGCAGCGAGTTCAAGAACTTCTAAAAGATGGTGGTGATGGTGAGCGTGTGGTGGGCCGTATTGCCTTGCAACGAGCCAAGCGTAACGATTACCTGATGTTGGTTAATCTGCTGGGTGCTTTGCCCGCAATTAAACAATTCTTGAATGCTTGCCCGACTCCACTTGCAAAACTGTTGGTTGCAAAAATGGGTGAGTTTGGGCCACTTGTTAAGCTGATTGCATCGGCTATCAATGACGACTCTGCGCATGAATGGCTTATTAAAAAAGGCTTTGATCAGCAACTTGACCAGCTCCGTGAGCTTGCGCACCAAAGTAACGAAAAAATTCTAGAGTTAGAGCGGTCAGAGCAAGAAAAAACCGGCATTGGTTCCCTAAAAATTAGGCACAACAACGCACACGGATATTACGTAGAGATAACCAAAACACACATGAAGTCTGCTCCAGATTATTATGTTCGCAAGCAGACGCTTGTTGGGCGAGAGCGCTACATGTTTGATAAATTGGCTAATCTTGAGGTTGCTATTTCGCAGGCGAAGCGCAGAGTTAACGAGGTGGAGGCTCAAGTTTACGAACGAATTCAAAAGGCGGTTTTTGAAGAGGTAGTTGATTTGCGCTCAAGCGTACATGCACTGGCATACCTTGATGCGCTTGTGGGCTTTGCACGAGTTGCTGCGGACAATGGTTATGTGCGTCCGGTGTTGAATGATAAGCAGTCAGTTACGATTACCGCAGGTAGGCATCCGGTAGTTGAGCGAATGGGGCAAGCGCCTTTTGTGCCAAACGATACAAATTTGGATGCGAAAGAGACGATGTGGATCATTACTGGCCCAAATATGGGTGGTAAGTCGACCTATTTACGTCAGGTTGCTCTGATTTCTATCATGGCCCAGTGTGGTAGCTTTGTACCTGCATCATCGGCAAATTTGGCTTTAATTGACCGAATTTTTACACGCATTGGAGCTGGAGATAATCTTGCGCAGGGCAAAAGTACATTTTTGATAGAAATGGAAGAAACGGCAACCATCTGCCACCAAGCAACAAAAAAAAGTTTAGTTATTCTTGATGAGGTTGGTCGAGGAACAAGCACGTTTGATGGCTTGGCCATTGCTCAAGCTGTTGTTGAGTACCTGCATGAAAAGGTTGGAGCGTTTTGTTTGTTTGCAACGCATTACCACGGCCTGGCTGAGCTGGCTAATACGCGGCAGGGCATGGCATGTTATCACCTGACTAGTAAACGCACAGACCAGGGAATTCTGTTCTTGCACAAGATTGCACCTGGAGCTGCTGATGGTAGTTTTGGAATTGAAGTTGCAAAGTTAGCTGGATTACCTGGAACGGTGATTGAGCGAGCACAGTCGCTTGAGGCGGAACTGTCACGTGATAATAATGAAGGTGGGCAGATGGCTATAATTCAAGCATTACCAGTACAAAAAAAATCAGTACAACCGGATTCAAAGATTGTACCGGCAATGCGTATAGCAGAACGCTTGCGTGCAGTTGACGTTGATAGTCTGTCTGCTAGGCAAGCGCTTAGTTTGGTATGGGAGCTTTGCGAAAAGCTTCAGGATTAAGTTTAGTTTTTATAGCTTTGAGCGTATGTCGTTGTACAAACCATTCGTTTTTTCTTTTTTAGCCTGCTGCTTTGCGAGATAAATAGCATCGTTCAGGTATGAGTTCTTTTTGTATCGTATGAGTTTTTCTAGCATATTTCGAAACTTTTTTTGATCTTTGGTTTCTTCATAAGTAGGGTCTTGAGTGTTGGTTGTTTTATTTATAAAGGTATCCATAATAATCTTTTTTAAACTTTTTACTGTTTCTTTCAATGATGGATAATCGCACTCTTTATGGGAAAATTGTCGGCTGGCATCAGAAATTATGGATGAACTTTCGATAGCTAGCCTATTGATTGATAGGCCATTAAGATTGAAAATAATTGATTCAAGATTTATTCTTCTTAAAAACCATGCTTTTGCACTGTCATCAAATAACCATCCCCAGCAAGAAAATATCATTTCTCGAAGATCATCGTTTCTAGTAAGGCGACAAACTTCTTGTCTAACGAGTGTCTTAGCATAGATCATCTCTGCCTTGAATTTATCATTAGATTTGTTTTTACGTAAGCAAAGTTCGTACAAGTCGCAATGCAAGGATGGACTAATGCATAGCTTGTTGCTGCCAGGTATAGAGACAGAAGCCATCACAGGAATGTTCATAGGGTCGTGTGAAATAACGATTGGTATTTCTTGATAGTCCAGGAATTTTGCTTCAAATAATAGTTTTCTAATTAGCTGTTCTACATTGGAATCGGGCTGCTCTTCAGGAGCCGTTGATTTTTTTTCAAATTCTGGTGATTGTAGTCCACTAAAGTTTGTTTCGAACTTATTTGGTTTGGCTATTTGCTGTAAAGCAGTTCTAGCGACGAATTCTGGACCAATATTATTGATGATAATTCTCTTCAGCCTGTACTCTCGTAAGTAGTCTCCCAAATAAGTTTCAATTTTTGGACGTTCTTTGGCCATACGTTCGCAAGTTTCGTGGACCTCTTCTTTATCATATTCGGACATTGTCGTTTCGTTGTATTCTTCGATTAACTGGATCCAAGTTTCGGGTGCAACTTCTTCTGGGCGAGACATTTTTTGAGCGTAGGTGCGCGTTTTCTTGGGACTATCACCAGCGGTAAGGGTGAACGGGGCATACGCGCCCAATGCACCTAACAATGATAGTGATAGGGCTAAATTTTTGGTAAACATATTCATTTTAATAATCCTTTAATCGTTTGCGTCTAGCTATACGTTTTTTTGTTCTTATAAGAGATTGTTCAATCTTTGCATTAAAAGCTTCGCGTACAGTTTTGCTTGATGGGTAATAGTCTGAATATGTTGTTGGAGCTTTAGGGCGATCAGCGCATGTTATTTCTCGCTGTTTAGCTATTTTTATACGGGACAGTTTATCAAGAAAGTGTAGGTCAGCTTCAAGTTCTGTTTTTCTAGTAAACCATGCTTGAGCTACAAAATTATTCTTGTATCCCCAACTATTAAATATTCTAAATCGTAGGTCGTCATTGTGTACAAGGTGGCCTGTTTCGTGTCTTATTATTGTCTGAATCCTAGCTTCAAGATTTCCATCTTTAGGGTTATCTGTGTTTAAAAGTTTAAGTATATCATCATGAAAAGATTCATTAACTCCAAGCATTTTTGCCCCAATTTGTGTATATACACTGGCAGGTGAAAACATCTTTTTTAAGATAATGATTGGTATTATTTTGTGATCACAATATCCAAGCGTTTTTAGCTGATTTCTAATAAAGTTCTCTACGCGATTATCTAATTTAGATTCTTTAAGTTGGTCGCTTAAATCAGGGATCTTAACAGTTATATTATTTGGCAGTTTAACCAAATAAATTTTTAATTCAGACTCAATTGCATCGCGTTCTTTGATCATAAATCTACGTGTTTTACGAACTTCTCGTTGTTCGCTTTCAGACAAAGATTTATTATCGGGTGACATTTTCTCAAAAATTCTAATCCAAGTTGCTGATGAGACTTCTTTTGAGTTTGATACAATATCGGCGTATGTTCGTACAGCATTAGCGGGCGGGGCATACAAGCCAAGTGTACCGAGCAGGGTTAGCGATAAAGCTAAAATTCTAGTAAATATTCTCATTTTTTATCCCCTGTTTTATTTAAATGAAACATCTTATTTATAGGTGGTTTGCGCTTAGCATTTGCTGCATTAATATTGTCAGCATTGCCTTTGTAATTAGCGGTTCTTTTGCGCTTTTTGATATTACGACTGGGTGCTATAATGATTGGTTTTGTTGTATAGTTGTGTTTACTATTATGTAAATCATCTGGAGTTGGCGTATGTAATGATCTAGGTGAATCACTTCCGCTATGGAATGATCTCGATGAAGAAACATTTAATAGCGATTCAAGCGAATCATTATGTTTTTGTTTAGCCTTATGTTGCTTGAGCAAAACTTCGTATTTTTGTTTGTGGTCTTTGCGCTTTTGGGCCTTTAATTCCTTTTTTACCTTATCCGCAAGTTTTTGATTTTTAAAATCTTGTGGGGTTAAGGGCCGCTCGCAGTTTACTATGTTTTTAATCATGATTATGGGAGCGATTGAACGGTGTATTTTTGAAGCTGGTAATTCTGTATCGGTGCATGTTCGTCCAGCATTAGCGGACGGGGTATACAGGCTAAGTGTACCTAGCAGGGTTAGCGATAAAGCTAAGGCTTTAGTAAATGTTTTCATTTTTTTATCCTCCCTTTATATTTTAGATAAAAATCAGGGCGGCTAGCTTTTGTGCCTGCTGCCCTGGTTAATTAACGTCTTTTACGGACAGAATCTTTTCGATTGTCACGGTCAGCTTTGTTTAAGCTAAACATGTTTAAAGGTGGTTTGTTTTGGGTTTCGATTTTTCTAGTTGCTTTTGTAGGAGCAATAATCGTTGGTTCAGTATAGTTATAATCGGAATTAGGCGTTACATCATCAGAGTTATAATCTGACTCATAACTAGACGATTTATCATAAGATGACGTTCTATGATCAGACGATACATCATCAGAGTTGTAATCTGACTCATAACCAGACAATTCATCTGAAGAAATACTAAGTGATCCAGGTGAATTATGACTAATGTCAGCTGTAGTAAGGTTTCTAAACTTAGGGTTACGTTGGGTTACATTCTTTGGGGTTGTTTGGTTTGATCTAGGTGATGTAGTGTGGAATGATTCTGATGAAAAAATGCTTTTAAGCGAGCTCGTGCAAGTTCGATT
>JABJEI010000006.1 GCA_018663245.1 bacterium | reverse complement strand
TCTCCCATCTTAAGTCTAGTTGCTTGTAATCAAGTGGATTTCCGTTTAGGTCAACCACCACTCCTCCAGCTTCCTCAAGCATAAGCTGCACGGCCAACGTATCCCACTTAGATGCTCTGAAGTTTGTGTTTAGATGCACTTCAGCTTCACCTGCGGCGATGCGCGCAAGTTTTGTTCTGCTGCTCTCGATGATACTCGTCACTTTAAGTTTTGCGGTTTGCTCATTAAGAGGGCGCTTGTCCTTGATTGGGTTTTTTGTAATGAGTCGTGCTTCGCTTAAGCTTTCGATGTCGCTGACGTGCATGCGTTTAAAGGATCCATCTGGCTGGCGCTCGAATGCACCTTTGCCTTTTTCTGCAACGTACATTTTGTTTGCAGCTGGAGCATAGGCAAGTCCAAACAAAATAGTGTCCGCCTCCCAGAGTCCAATCAGGATTGAAAAGGTGTTTGTGCCGCTTACAAAGGCGTTTGTACCGTCCAACGGGTCGACCATCCAGATACGCTTTGAGTAGTCCGTTGGAACATCGTCGTTCTCCTCGGAGAGGATTAAGTCCTCGGGAAAAAGTGCGGTCAACTGACTGCGAATATATTCATCAGACTCTTTGTCTGCAGCAGTGACAGGATCAAACGTGTCATCGTTTTTATAGATGACTTCTAGATCAGATCTAAAATACTTCAGCAGAATCTTTCCAGCAGCTTCAGCAATCGGGATGATCTTATCTCGCATAGGTTAGATGTTAATAGTCTCTAGAATTATATCTGCAACCTCGTTTGGTTGAAGGTTGGTTGTATCAATCGTTTTGAATCCGAGATTACTTTTATCTTCAAACAAAGTAATGTTTCGTTTGATGCGCTCCTCGGAAACTTTGTGCTCACGATCCTCTTGTCTCTGGTTGACTCGCCCAAATGCGATCTTAGGTGTGGTGAATAGTTGGAATTTGAAAATAGGAATCGAATACTTGGTAGATAGCGCTTCATAGGATGCAACCTGATCATCTGAGCTAAACGGATGGTCGACAACAACTGAGAGCCCAAGCTCAAGATACTTCTCAGACATCGCTAGTACAATTTCTCTCGCAATCTTGTTGTCCTGTGTGCCTCTTTCAAAGTCTGAGACAAAACGTTTTACTTTATCCATACCGATGATTGCTGTGCGGGGAAGGTGATCTGACAACAAGCTAGATGCTGTTGTTTTCCCGGAACCCATCATTCCATCAAGAAGAAGTAAGAAGTGTTTCATAGGATGCAAGTTTATCATAGATGGAGTTCAGTATCTTTCTATGCAACAGACCAAGATAAGCTAAGCAACAGTGATATACTATCAACACTATGATGGATTTTCATGCGGACTCAAAGCGCTTACGTCTTGTTTACTTTTGGCTTGGTCTTATCGCAACGTTTGCTTATCGGATCATTATTGTTTTGAATTTCTTTGAGCCGATTTGGGTAAAGGTTGCGTGGTACGTTGGAACGATTGGTTTTATTATTTACTTCTGGAGTCGTTATAAAGTTGTAAAACGATTTTCGTCGTTGATTCATGATGAGGGGCTTGTTGGTGCTGTAGAGAAAGCAACAAATATTTCTGCAGATCAAAAGAAAGCTCTCTCACATATTATCGAGACATTAGACACAACAAAGGCGCGGTTGAACTATGTGATGATCTTTGTGCTTTCTGCCATCGCGCTTATCACGGGAATTGTTCTTGATTTTGTTGTTTAGGTTACGTAAACAATCGATCAAATCTGTATCATCTCAGAGAATTATTTCGTACGTGATTTTGCGTATATCCTAGTCGCAAACCAGGTTGAAATTGGTACAAGTAGAATGAGTGCGCTTGTGCCAGCAATGGTGCGGATGATTTCTTCTGCGATAATTTCTTCGTTTAGAAGTCGGGTAAAGCTCATGTCATCTCGAAGTGCAAAGAGCAGAAAGACTGGAAGGGCGACACCTGAGTACGCTAGGACCAGAGTGTTTACCACAGAGGCAATGTGATGTCTTCCAATAGACATCGCTTTTTTGTATAGCTCTTTGGGTGTTAGCCCTGGGTTCGCTTCGTGTAGTTCGGCGACTGTTTCAGTTTGTGTAATAGCAATATCATCAAGCACACCAACGGCACCCAAAATGATTCCAGCTAATAGTAGTCCTGAAGGAAGTTGAATCGCATCTGTGGTCAAAAACAGTAAGGCTGTTTCTTCAGATCCTAATCCTGACAGGTTTGAGAAGTGTACAAACAATGTTGAGAACAGCCATGCAAAAGTTAAGCCAATGAGTGTGCTTGCATAAGCGTAAAATGTTCTCTTATTGAATCCGTGTGTTAAAGGTAGGTTTACAAGCAGGATCAAGGCAGAGCCAATTACTGTAATAAGGACTGGATCAACGCCATTAAGTATCTGCGGCACAATGAGACCAAACAAGATGACACATGTAATCGCAAAACCAACAAGAGAGCTTACCCCTCGCTTTCTGCCTATCAGAACGACAAGTGCTGAGAAAAACAGAGCGATCCACAATAACGAATTGGTCCGCACAACGTCTACAAGAAATATTTGTTCAGTACCGTCTGCATAAGTGATTTGCTGCAGCAGCACTTGCTGTCCGTCGCGTAAATCGTACCGGACCTGATCCAATAACGATTCATCACTGTCTACGGTATAAGCGTGGCCATTGTTATCAGTGGCCGTAAAAATGATGTGCGTCTTTTCATCAACAAATTCAACTAAATCGATTGAGGTAATAGTCGCCTTAATTTCCTGACTCGATTGCGCCCCAGCGACGCTTCCCGAAAATAAAAACAGGCAGATTAAGAATCCTGAAAGAATATATTTGTGCATAACAGAAATAGTATATCAGTCTTATGTCTTGCCGTTTACAGCATCTTTTTGACCTCAGCTCTGATCAAGTTAAAAATATTTACAACAAGCATGTCTGAAATGCGCGCTTCATCAGCCTGTGTTTTGTAAAGTGCATTCTGTTGTGCTTCAAAATCAAGATCTTCTACTTGTAAAGATTGAACCTTCTTCAGCGCCTGTATTTCTTTTGTAAGTTCAAACCGGTCTTTCAATAGGTGAACGATACTTGAATCAACAGACTTTACCTGCTCTCTTAATTGCTTCAATTTATCCATAAACAATTAGTATTCATTTTCGTTTCATCCCGCTGAGATAAAGCTTCTCAACTTTCTCACGAGCCCATGGGGTCTTTCGTAGAAACGTTAAGCTAGATTTGATGCTTGGCTTATCACTAAAGCACTTTATCTTGATCATGCTAGCAAGCTTTGCAAAACCATGTTTAGCAACCAACGTTTCAAGGATCGTTTTAAGAGAGATGCCGTGTAAGGGGTTGTTTGGTTGCGGGGTGGTGGTTTTGTTTGGCATATGTTGGGGGCAGGTCTTGAATCTTGAATTCTACCAATCAATATTATCACAAACAAAAAACACCAGTTTACACTGATGTGTTTTTTGCTCCACCTAGCGAGACAGCTTTCGAACTTTTGATTTGAGTAATGCGTTGCTCGTTCCAGAGGGAATCATTTCATGGGTCGGTAGCGTGAAGCACCTATTGCTATCAGGCCAAAAAATCCGTTAATCATGGGCCATGCCCCTAGATCTTTCTCTACAAATAATAAAGATGCGGATGAGATAAGTATCAAGGCGAGTCCAAACCAGAATAACGTTTTATTTACTTTTACTTGCTTCATATATTTTTAGTATAAAACATAACTTGAATTTATTGTAGAGCGAATGCCTGTCGTCATTATATTCAAAAACACCCACGTAAAAACACCAACGCGAAGTTGGTGTTTTTACGTGGCTCCGCATCGTGGAGGATGTTAGAACTATTTTATTACATCAAGAATTTGTTGGAGAATCCCTGTACTGCTTGTAGCGATGTATGATCTTTCCCATTTTGTACTCAGTTGCTTATAATCCAGCGCTTTTCCGTCCAGGTCAACCATAACCCCACCGGCCTCTTCAAGGATCAACTGAGGAGCGAGTGTATCCCACTTACATGCTCTGAAGTTGGTATTTATATGAGCCTCGGCTTCGCCGGCCGCAATCCTAGCTACTTTTGTTCTACTGTTTTCTATGACGCCACTCACGGTGAATTTTTCAGTCAAATCATCAAGAGAGCGTTTATCTTTACTCGAATTTCTTGTTATGAGCCTTGCCTCTTGCAAGTTCCTGACATTACTCACACTTATTTTTTTAAAACCTCCATCAATTTGACGCTCGAATGCTCCTTTATTTTTCTCAGCAACATACATTTTGTTTCTTGCAGGAGCATAAACAAGTCCGAACAAAATTTCGTCTGCTCCCCACAATCCTATAATAATCGAAAAACTGTCTATTCCGCTTATAAATGCATTCGTTCCGTCCAATGGATCAACCATCCAAATGCGTTTTGAATAGTCAGTTGGAATATTTTCGTTCTCCTCAGAGAGAATAAGGTCATCAGGAAATATCTCAGACAATTGGCTACGAATAAAATCGTCAGCCTCTTTATCAGCAGCTGTAACAGGGTCAAACTTGTCGCCGTTTTTATACGATACATCCAAGCCAGATTTGAAATACTTCATCAGTATTTCACCAGCCTTCTCAGCGATTGGGATGATTTGTTCTCTCATAATAAAAAGTATATCAGTCTAAATATATTTGGATTAAAAAAACTCAATCTTCCAACGGGACTATGGTTTTCTCAATCAACTTGAATTTCTCTTCACCAGTTTCCTTCCCATACAGGGCAGCGCTAAAACTTGAAACAAGAATTTTTACCCCATTCAGATCTTTCACGTTTTCTTGAACTTCGGCCAGATCAGGTTGCTGTGCGCTTAGGTCAACTTCTCCCAAAGTAATGTGAGGATCGAAGTCTTTTGGTCTGCTTGGCAAATTCTCACGCTTACCGTTTGTAACAACCCCTTGCTTCTCAAGTTGTTTGCGCACTTTTTCACGTAAAAAAGGACTGTGGTACTTTACGGCTATTCCTTGTATTTTATTGTGTAGTTGCCTCACCCTTTTTTTGTTAGAGATATCAACGACGTATAGATTGCGATGCAGATCTTGATCAAGATTCCTTTTTACGTCGAGGAGCGTAACTGAAAAATGCTCCATGTGCAGCTCCTTAAGGTCGTGTATCAACAACGAGAAACCTTCCTCGGTATATCTGTCGAGATAAAGCGTGATATGCGGTTCAGACTTATATGGACTACCGTATTCGGCGACAAAGCGCTCCTTCTCTTTAAGAATTGCCTTGTTGATGTCTGCTGGAAAGTCAATTCTAATGCTTATTTCGTATTCTTTGCTCATACCAAAATAGTATACCAGTTCTAACTCCCACTTTGGGTATAAAAAACCTCCGCTAAAATTAGCGAAGATTTTTTGGCTCCGAGGGTTACGTGTTTACCGAACTGACGAGCATTTATCAGGCGGTTAGGAAGAGTGCTGAATGCGTTGGCTGTAAGTCTTTCTCATCGCTTGTGCCTCAGGGGGTGTAATTGAGGTATAATTGGATCAAGTTGAGGTTATTATCCCATTTCAATAAATATGCAGATTAAAGACGTTATAGACACAAAACATAAGAAACTTATCTTCAAGCAGCATGGGGATGCCAAGATGATTCTTGCGTACCACACGATGCGCAATGGAACATGTTTTGGTGGAATCAGGCTTCTGCCACACGGAGCTGGAGCGAAAGGGGTCAAAGATGCTTTGCGTTTGAGTGAGGCTATGACCTACAAGTTGGCTCTCATTGGCTCTCCTTATGGTGGATGCAAAGCTGTTGTGTTTCTTCCTAAAGAAGGTAAGAGTGACAAATTCCTTCGTGACATCGGGGTTCTTGTTGAAGAGGAACAGGGAAAGTTTATCGCTGCTATTGATTTTGGTTTTGAGCCAAAGGATGCCATTACAATTCGAGAGACTACCGAATACATCTTTGCGATCGTGGGTTCTGAGTTTGGTCAAAGTGGTGTTACAACTGCCCATGGTGTCATGAAAGGGATTAGGGCTTCGTTGAACCACGCTTATGATTCCGATGAAATAGCAGGAAAGAGTTTTGTTGTTCAAGGGTTGGGAAGTGTTGGTGTGGTTGTTGCCAGAGAATTGATCAAGGAAGGCGGAAACGTGTCAGTTTGTGATCTTGATAAACAGAAACTTGAGGAGTTTGTTGGTGTGGCAACCATCGTTCCACCAGAGAAGTTTCTCGATCTTGATGTCGATGTTCTTGTCCCGTGTGGGCCTGCATACATATTAAACAAAGAAACGATTCCAAAACTCAAGAGCAAAATAATCGCAGGCGGAGCCAACTGTCTTTTGGAGGACGAAGTGAGCGATGATGCATTGTTGCACAAGTCGGGGGTTCTAGTGGCACCTGATTATGTGATCAACGCTGGTGGTGTCATGCAGGGGATAGAGGAGCTTATAGGAGGATCGACTGAGGATGCAGTTAATAAGCTATCGATTATCACAAGGAACCTAGAGATTATTTATAAGAGATCTAAGGAGGAGGGTAGAGGGACATACTCAATTGCAAAGGAAATGGCGATTGAAAAGATTGCTGAGTAATATCGTGCAAGTAAGCAAACTTAAAACCTGACATTGAGTCAGGTTTTAAGTTTGGCTCCGAACGATGGAGGACGCTAGAACTATTTTGTTTCACCAATCTTCCTCCTCAGTTGGTCCATCGTCTTTATAAATTCTGATTCCAGATCAACTTTATAATAATCAGCCAGTACAAGAATCGACCATAAGCAGTCAGATAGTTCATGAGATAACTTATTATCAATATCTTTAATGTCCCTCTTTCCGTCTTTGGCAATTACTAACTTCATCAAATCACCAACGTCCCCAACGAAACCTAGCGCGATGTCTTTCTCATCCCACTCCTTGTCGTATTTTTTTACCTCAAGCTTACGATAAAGTTCTCTCATTTCACTTGCAGCTTTTTGAACGTCTTTGAATTCCATATGTTGTTATTAACGATATTGTAATGAGGCACGGAGCTTGTCGCAACTCTGTATTTTTTTTCGCTAGTTTTTATCGGCCCAAATTGGTTGCTCGCTCCCAGCAAATTTTAGTCCAATTGCTCTTGTTTGAAAAAGGTAAATAAATAAAATTTCCGATTTCAGAACTTCGCGTTTTAACGAAGATTGGTTTACTTCATAAACATAACTGTTTGCACTAAATGACAGCAAATAAAAAAGTGACAAGAAGTGCAAGGTTGTAAAATCAGAAAACAAACCACCAATGACAACAAAAAATAGTGCTATCGCAATGAGTTTAAAAAGTCTCCTTGCTGGATTAAATGGATTTGAAAACACAAAACCAATGAAGCTGATTGGAATTCCAAGAAGCAGCCAATAATTTGAAAGATATATTGCTAATACAACAGAGGAGATACTTGTCCAAATCCAACCGGCGGCAACCATCAAAAATATCCAAGTATGAAATTTTCCAAAATAAAACTCTGCAAATTTATTTGCAACACCGTAGTCAATTCCTAGATGCACTTTGTTTGCTCCTGCCTCTGTAACTAGTTCTTCAAATGAATCAAAAGGGATCACCTCAATTTCTTTTATTGATCTCCATTTTAATTCTGACTCAATATTATTAATGAATATTTTTGCTGCGTCGTGCATAAATTAACGGTTATATTTCGAATGTATTAACTATTTAAAAATTGCCTCTGTTAAACTTAGTTCGCCATCAGCTGAATGGTCAAAAGTGAGTACTAAACATTCGGTGTAATCGTCGAGAACTATCACAAGAGTAGATGGAAGGATCTTTTTCGTATCCGGTTGATATTTCAATACACCTTCTAGTGAACATTTGTACCTGCGTTGATCGATATATTTGCCATTGCCGTCGAAGTAAAAGGTAATATGCGCGTGATCGCCTTTCCCAATTAAAATATCGAGGTAATCAAAATTCTTGTCACGTTGGTGCAAAATCTTAATTCTTGCAAAAAGTTTTCCGTCGGAACTTCTTGGCTCAGTTATTTTTTTAGGGAGTCTAATTCGATACCAATCGCTGTCATTTGAAACTGACGCATTGTTCTTGGTTTGTATGGTTCCCCCTTGACCCTCCTTTACAGGTACTGATAGTAGAGCTGATGATTGCGACTTGTCACCTTCGACTTTATTAACGCTTAAGGTTATTTCATCG
>JABJEI010000018.1 GCA_018663245.1 bacterium | reverse complement strand
TTTGCCACACGTATTTAATAGTAAATGTAAAGGTAAAACGATATCTGGCGGTCACTGGGATCCTAATGGATGCTTAAGAAGGGCGGGTATTCTTAAGTTTGAAACAATTATACCTGGCTTACAAGGTTGCTATGAAGGTAAAGGTGTGACGTTATTAAATCGCTCGTACCATCCGGGCAAGAGCTACTTTGGTTACAATTGGACGGCCGAACAGATTGCGCAAGCTTTTTGTGAGGCCATTGAAAATATTACGGAAATTGTACAAAAAAAGAACGGAGGGTTGCAAATTTTTGGTCAAACAAAAACAAACTTGGAGATAGAAATGTTTGCTGAATTTATGAATAATAAAATGTACGTAAAGAGCTTTTTCCCAAAAATAGTTGGTTAGAACGGAATAGTTATGAGATTTTTGTATGTAAATTTAGTTTCAGATATTAGGGGTTATCGACGACTAGCTGGTTCTGGAGATAGTGTTGATGATTTGTCGTGTTTTTTAAGAACGATAGGATATGACTTTGATATTTTATTAAAAATGATCGCGGAAGATGACATAAATGTTGGCGTGTCAGGAAGTTACATTTTTACGGTTGAACCGAATATTTACATAGGTTATGAGTTTGATGGTTTGACAGAAGGACAAAGCATAGTTCTTAAAGATGATGGCCGATATTTTTTTAGAACAACCAAGCAAGGGTTTATTGACTTGATAAATAAGTGGGTGAAAGTTCATGAGCAACGGCCTCCTGGAATTTCGATTAAAGAGACTTCCAAAGATGTGTGGCAGGTTAAGGCAATGACTGAGCAGCAGGTTGCGCATTACAAATCGATTGCTGACCCTATCAGCGGCTTGCTGCCAGATGATGAAGCGAAGAGTTGAAACAGGTAGATGATGAGATTTATAAAAACAGAATTGAAAGAAAATAGTAGGTTTTATTGGTCTTTAACAAGTTCCGGTTTAAATGTTAGTTATTTAAAAGGTTTTTTATTTAAAATGAGGTCTAGCACAGATACTTTGCTAAAAATGGTTGAAGAAAATGATATAGGTGGGGGCGTAGTTTTTACTGTTGAGCCCAATGTTTACATGGGTTGCGATTATGATGATCTGGGGCGGCAACAGCGTATTGTTTTGAAGGATGATCCTCGGTATGTGTTTAGAACAACAAAGAAAGGGTTTATTAATTTGATAAAGCAGTGGGTGAAAGGTCATGAGCAACGGCCTCCTGGAATTTCAGTTGAAGAAGTCTCGACTGACGTGTGGAAGGTTAGGCCGATGACGCAAGAGGACGTTGAGCGTTGTAAGTTAAGTCGCTGACTTTGTAAGTGAGTATTTTGATTTTTAGTTTATGTCTAAAAAAATAAAGTAAGAGAGGATTTGTTGATGAGATTTTTGTATGTAAAAGAAGCCTATGATGACCCAGGTGATTGTTATGTGATGCTTGCTCGTTCAAATGATACGGGAATCGGTTATCTTTGGTGTCTTATATCTGGAATTATAACGAGATCAAGTAGGTCGGATGATAAAGTGAGTTTTGCCACAGTTCTTAATAGCGAGAATATAGAGGGTGTTTTTGGTGCATTCTATATTTTTACTGTTGATTCATACGTTTACATCGGTTGTGAGAATGATGGTCTGAAGCCAGAAGTGCGGCCACTTTTTAAGGATGATCCAGCTTATTGCCCGTTTAGGACAACAAAACAAAGTTTCATTAATCTTGCGCGGCAGTGGATTGATCTGTGCAATCAGGTTCCGTGCCCGGATGGTATTGCTGTTGATGAGGTTGCTACAGATGTGTGGCAAGTGACGTCGATGCCGGAAGAGGACGTTCAACGGTATAGTGATATTGCAGAACCAAAAACGGGATTTTTGCCCAATGACTGGAATAAGGAGAAGCTATGACATTGCCTTATCTTTCTAGATGGTATCTCAAGAGCTGCTTTGGCAAAAAATTGTCGTTTGAGGAAATTAAAAAGATGCCTTACGAGGCTTTCAAAAATGTAATTTATTCAAAACGATTGGAAGAAAATCGCTGGCGGCTTATCGGGTTGGCTCAAAAAGGTACATTGGAGGTTGATATGATTGTTTCCCAAAGAAAGGAAGGGTGGTTTATTGAAATATTTTATCCATTAACAGCTAATTGCAAGTGGGATTATCATGAGAATTGTTAAAATGGAGCGACGGTCTGGAGGGTGTGATTATTGGGCCATAGCAAGCTCAAGTTATAAGACCAGCAATTTATGGGGTTTTCTTTCTCAATTGCAATCAAATACTGATGTTTTGATTGCAATGGCCAAAGAGTCAGACATGAATGGATGTTTAAATATGTTTCATATTTTTACTGTTGAGTCAAATGTATATATTGGTTGTGTTTGCAATAAGTTTACGCCAGAGAAGTGTATTCTTTTAAAAGATGACACGCGATATTTTTTCAAAACCACCAAGCAAGGTTTTATTAATTTAGCGCATCAATGGGTGAAGATTTATGAGCAGGGTCCGCCAGGAATATCCATTGAAGAGGTTTCTTCTGATGAGTGGCAGGTCGAGTCAATGACAAAACAAGACATTGAGCATTACAAAGAGCTGGCAGATCGGAAAACTGGCTTAATCTTAGGTGGCACAGCAAGGAATGAAAAGAATGATGCTTCTATTCAACAGTAAAGATTTTGAGATGGCGGGATTGGTATGAGATGTGCATGGATGGAGCGTAACCCCGGAAGAAGGGGTTATGAGTTGTTGTTGGGTTCTGATTACCAGATGAGTTATCTGTGGCATTTTATGTCAGATATTGGAGATCTCAAGGAAGATCTTCTTGAATTGGCAGAATCTAGTGACATGAGTATGGGTACGAGTGCATTTTATCTTTTTACTGATGAACCAAACGTTTATATTGGATTTTCCCCTGATAAATTTACGTCGGAACAGCGGCTTGCCATGAAAGATAATGATCAATATTTTTTTAGAACATCAAAGTTATCGTTTGCAGCGTTTTTGCGACAATGGGTTGTTGTTTATGATCAAAAGCCACATGGTATTTTTGTTCAAGAGACTGCCCATGATGTATGGCAGGTTCAACCGATGACAGAGTCGCAAGTTGAGCGTATTAGATGGACTGGTAAACCATCTAAAGATTTATTTATCGATGAAAGCATTGAGGTTGACAGTGTAAATTTTGAATCTTCTTTTGATCATCATTGTGATGGAGACAAAAACATCGTTGGTGGTTGCTGGGATAGAAATGGACATCTTAAGAAGGTGGGTGTTTTGAAGATGAGAAATATTATTTCAGGTGCGCGTGATTGTTATGAAGGCCAGCATGTAAAGCTACTTAATCAATCTCTGTGCATTCGAAAAAGTTATTTTGGGGACAATTGGACTGCTGAGCAAATGGCAAAGGCTCTTTGTAAATCATTTGAAGACATCGTTCAAATACAAAGATTTAGAAAAAACCTCTGGAGCTTAACGGGCAGGGCAGATGCTCAGCTAGAAATAAAGATGTTTGCGACTCGAGTTGATCAGAAGTTGCGTATATCGATGTTTTATCCCAACATTCCATGATTTGATACCATGTCTGTAGTTCAGCAGGCGTCATTTTTTATTTAAGAATGGCCGCTCGGTTATTACACCGAGCGGCTACTTTTTGTTATTAACGTAAAATTTCTGAAGTTGCCTATTTCTTGCTCTATGCATACATTTTGATACGAGGTCGCTTGTTCCATTGCCATGTATTAAGCCAGGAAAATACTTTTGAAACTGGTTTGACTGGAACTTTTGATCCCAGAATTGATATAAGCTGAGAAAGCAATGCACGTGTATTGTGCTTTAGGCTAACGAATGTTTCAACGAAGGGTAAACGATCTTTTTGAAGTTGCATAAAAATCTTCTTTCGATCCTCGGGAGTTCGTTTTCGAGTTGCAAGAAGCACTTTTGATGTAATGATATCGATTTTTTTGTGAATTGAGGGTGGTTTAAATAGAATTTTATTTAGGTAATAATAGTTCAGTTGATAAGCCCTTATAAAGCAGATTCCCCACCAGATAGAGCGAAGAGTCCTTCCAAACTGTCCGTCGGATATTTTTTTGCCGACGGTTTTCTCAAGGGTTTTATTAATTAGCCATTTACCCAACATATATTCGAGAGGTATGAAATTACTAAATAATATTAATGGTGCATATTCTACGCTGGTTGCTGCAATATTCAAATTTGTGTCAATTATTTTCATAACGATGTTTGTGTTAGGTTGTTCTTCGATGATGCTGTTTTCATCCCATGCCGATGCTGCAAAGACGGCGAGCGTTGTAGCTAGCAAAGTAGCTTTAAATATAGACTTCATGATGTTATTTTCCACACAAGCTGATAATAAAATTTGTCGATGATGTCCACTGAGAGCTAGTGTACGTTTTTGTTTTCGCTTCGTCTAAGAGGTTCAGTTTGTTGTGTGCTAATGCGAAGTTTTATATTAATCTTAGGCTGTTTTATAATGAAAATGCGCTGGTAACTATTCTTACCAGCGCATGATAGATCTTTTGGCCGCCTGGTTATTATACCAAGCGGCCATTTTTAGTTATTAACGTAAAATTTCTGGAGTTGCATCTTTAGCTTTTTCAAGAAGTGCAGCAACTGAAAGACCAAACTCCTGCTTTCCATTGTTGTGGCGCAGGGTGACAGTTCCGTTTGCTTGCTCTTTTTTACCAATAATGAGCATCCATGGAATCTTTTCGATCTGTGCCGATTTGATTTTACCGGATAGTGGGTCAGATGACTCCTCAAGTTCAACACGGCAGCCAGCAGCTTTTAGCTCTTTAAGCAAAGTTTGAGCGTATTCTTGTTGATCATCGGTGATGGTCAAAATGCGTGCCTGAACGGGTGCCAGCCAGTATGGTAGGTGCCCTTTGTAGTGCTCAAGTAATATTGCAAAGAATCGCTCAAGTGAGCCGTAGATTGCACGGTGAATAATCACCGGTCGCTCTTCCTTGCCGCTTGCGGCTACGTAAGTGAGGTCAAAGTTCTCTGGTTGGAAGAAGTCGACCTGTACGGTTCCGCACTGCCACTCTCTGTCCATCGAATCTTTGATGACAAACTCAATTTTTGGTCCGTAGAACGCACCTTCGCCTTCTTGAATTACATAATCAAGGCCGGCTTCTGTGAGTGCTTCTGTTAGTGAATCTGTTGCTGTTTGCCAAATCTGGTCACTGCCCATTGAGCTTTCTGGGCGGGTAGAAACCCCGATGTGTAGGTTTTTGAAACCAAAAGTTTTTAGTACCAGCTCAACCAGCCGAATTGCTCCCAGAATCTCTGAGCGTAATTGTTCGGCAGTGCAGACGATGTGAGCATCATCCATCAAGAATGAGCGAGCTCTAAACAGACCGTGTAGAACGCCTGATAGTTCATGCCGGTGACAAATACCAAACTCAGATAATCTGAGTGGAAGCTCACGGTATGAGCGTGGTCGATTGTTGTAAATAATGAATGCGCCAGGGCAGTTCATTGGCTTTACTGCATGCTGTTTTTCATCAATCTCGCAGAAGTACATATTTTCTTTGTAGTGCGCGTAGTGTCCTGAGCGTTTCCAAAGTTCATCGTTGAGTATAATCGGAGTGCTTACTTCGCTGTAATTACGTTCGAGCTGAAGCTTGCGCATAAAGTCGACCAGAATGTTGACGACAGTCTTGCCTTTTGGGTGGAAGAATGGAAAGCCAACACCTTCGTTATGGAACGAGAACAGGTCAAGCTGCTTGCCGATACGACGGTGGTCGTAAAGTAAAGCTTCTTCCCGTTTGCGCTCATATGTTTCAAGCTCTTTTTGTGTATTAAAGGCTATGCCAGAAATGCGTTGTAATGCTTGTCCATCACGGTCAGCACGCCAGTAAGATCCTGAGATATTGGTCAGCTTAAAGTGCTTGATGTCGCCTGTTGTTGCGACGTGTCCGCCGCGGCAAAGGTCGTAGAAATCACCTTGTGAAGATAGTCCTACAGTCTGGCCATCAAGCTTGTCGATCATCTCGAGCTTAAAAGGATTGCCTTGATAAAGTTCACGTGCTTTGTCTTTTGAGACTTCTTCGTGCCCAATGACAAGATTGCGATCAGAAATTTCGCGCATGCGAGCTTCAATTTTTTCTAGGACTTCTTCTTTAAAGTTTGTAGTAGGAAGAATATCGTAGAAAAAGCCTGTTTCTGTTGCAGGGCCAATTGTGAGCTGCGTGTCTGGGTAAAGCTCTTTAATTGCTTGGGCTAGAAGGTGTGCTGCCGAGTGGCGCAAAACCTGTACGTCAGGTTGATCCTGCATGGGCGAATCCTTGATCACAGAAGTGTTATTAATTTAATACCAGACTGGTAATTGAGTATATCAGCTCCATGGTAAATAGCTATTGAAGCCAAGATGGCGATCGCTACAAATAGAGCTTGTAAAGAGCTTTTAAAAGGTAGTATGCTTTGGCAACACTTGAGGGACAAGTAGCCGATCTAAAGGGGCGAAATGAAGAGTAATAAGAAACTTTATTTATTAGATACTAACATCTTAATTCATGATCCGGAGGCGTTTCTACGTTTCGATGCTGAACAGGTTTGTATACCGATCAATGTGCTTGAGGAGCTAGACAGCTTCAAGCGCGAAAAAAATGACCGCGGTCATGCAGCCCGGGAAGTGATCAGGAAGTTAGATGATGCGCGTAAGTTGGGCTCGCTGCGTGATGGTGTCAAGCTAGAGAATGGTAGTGTGTTACGGGTTGTATTCATCCCTGATGATGCTGATATTTCCATACCGCTTAACATCAGCTTGGCAGACAACGAGATCATTTTAACAGCGATTTACCTGCAGAGCACAGGTTTTGATGTTGAGTTGATTTCAAAAGATCTCAATATGCGGGTCAAGGCCGGTTCGCTTGGTATAACGGCCAGTGATTATCTGTACCACGAAATCTCGCAAAAAGATCACTACAAAGGCTGGAGGCGAAAGCCGGTACCGGCTATAGAGCTCAAAAAAGATCCAAACACAATCTTTAGTGAACAAGAAATCAAAGATCTGTCACCCAATGAGTTTATTATTTTGGAGTCGCAGCATAATCCGCATAACTACCGTGTTGTTCGTTTTATGGGTGGTAAGTTGTTTAAGGTGGTAACGCATCCGGTATTAAATTGGCCACTTGAGTCGCGCAACGCTCAGCAACTTATGGCGCTTGATCTACTCTTTGATGAATCGATTCAGTTTATAAGTTTGGTTGGGGGAGCTGGTACGGGTAAAACCTTTTTAGCGCTTCTTGCAGGCTTGCATCAAACGCTTGAGGCAGAGTCGTACAAAAAGTTACTTGTATCACGTCCGATCATTCCGTTGGGAGCAGACGTAGGTTATTTACCTGGTGATCTGCAAGATAAGCTACATAACTGGATGCAACCTGTCCGGGATAATATGGAATTTATTGTGCATGCGGCAAATGTTAAACCGCATCTAGCAAAATACAAAGAAGCTATGGATGATGGCGCAAAGGGTGGTGGCAAAAAAAAGAAGCATTCAGAAAAACATCCACCAAAGGTGCTTGATAATCTGGACGAGCTGATTAGCCGAGGCAAAATTAGTCTTGAGGCAATAACTTACATGCGCGGTCGCTCGATTCCGTTTCAGTTTATTTTGATTGATGAGGTTCAGAACCTTACACCGCATGAGGTTAAAACGTTGATCACTCGTGTGGGTGAGGGTAGTAAAATTATTATAGCTGGTGACCCGTTCCAGATAGATTCTCCATACCTTGACTTCAAGAGCAACGGTTTGATCGTTGCAACTGAGCGTTTTAAAGGTCAGAAGGTGTTTGGTTCAGTATTCTTGGAAACTAGCGAGCGTAGCGAATTGAGCCATCTTGCAGCTCAACTACTGTAAGCCTTACGGGCATTAAAAAAGGGGCCGGTTTTGTTCGGCCCCCAGTCAACTTGTAACTAACTTGTTACGCAGTTACAGTTTGCTTATTAGTTTTTTTGCGCCATGACGTTTTTCTACGTCAGTAACGACGTGGCTAACGAAATCGTCAAAAGCTGCCTTGTTAATTATGAGATTGTCGTTATCGTCATGTTTGCACATGTTGTATTCGCTCAGAATTTGTTTGGCATCACCAAAATTGTCACGTTCTACGGGCTCCAATTTGCCTGTTTTGGTATTTTTTATAAGTTCTGTGGCTCCCATTTGGCAACCGCGGGCGCTGCTAATGAAAATTGCTACCATAACACTGGTCTGGCCCTTTTCGTCAGTGCTGTCGGAAAGTCTGGCTTTGGCAACCTGAGACAGGTGCTTTTTGCCTAGATACATAGCGCGTAATGTGGCAAATTCGACGCGCGTTTTGAGATTCTGATTTTTGTGTGTCGTTAAATCAAGGTTATTCAGCTCAAAAAGGCCGGCTTGCGTTGAGGCAACGGCAACAGCGCATAGTGCTGTAAGAGCGTATTTTGTTATGTTCTTCATCATAGAATTCCCAAGATGATTATTGTAAAAATGTTTGTATCTTGAGTTATTGTTTAAATGTATAACTCAATACAATCTTAATATGGGAATTTATTTAGATCAACAGGTCATTTTTATAGATTTAGCTATTATATATAGGGATTATAAGCGATTTATTGCGGGAGCTGTTAGGTATAGGAATTATATTCGATTTATTGTGGTCAACGTTGATCAATGAACTATGCTTAGCCTTTTTTTCAGCGACTTGCTCTTGGTGCCATACTGTCAGTGGCGATGGTGTGTGTGTATAATGAAAAAAGCTCCATTGCTTTTCAAACCGGCGACTTTCTATTCTTTGAAGCTGAATTTGCTTTGAGTAAGTTATTTTATCTGTATTGTCTTTAAGGCTTTCAGCGGTTTTGAATAGTTTAATATCGCAGGTACGCTGCATGCCATCACAAATTTTAGTTACTTCTGTGCATCGTGATTCTATATATTCTTGAGCTTCGTTTTCTGTTTTAGCTGACTTTATCAGTTCATTGATCTGTTTAAGTTTTGTCAGGGGAATTCTTGTTAAGGTTTGTTCTTTAATGTTGAGCGCGCCAGAAGGTGTCGTTATTATTTGTGAGAAACAAGCGTTTATTGTGTTGGAGTGGGGATTTTCTTTAGAAATTGTATTGCAGTCGGCGTAAATTTTTATCATTCCCAAGGGGGCATCAGGGTGCCTCTTGATGGCTTTTTCGTTTAAAAGTAGCTGGTCGTTTTCACGGTCATATTCAATGTTTTTACTATTAGGGTTGTTGCTTATTATTAAGCCAGTGGCGGGGGCTTTGTTAGCTCTTCTTGTGTAGGCGACGTCGGAGTTTAGAATTTCGTTTACTCCGAGTAATATAGGCTCATCTAGGAGGTAAGATTCATCGTTTTCTATTTGGCTCCATCCAAACGTATGTACAGTAATCTTAGGTAGTGATTTTTTTTTAACGTCGACTTGCGGACCGCAAGATGTTGTGCCAGAGTAGCAAAAAAGTTGTAGTGCTAAAAATAGAGTAGTATTGCGTCCAATGAACACGTGGAACCTTTGCGTTTGTAGGTGAATTTGTGAGTTAACAAGCGATTTGTATTGTAAGCGTTTTTTACCTAAAGTAAAGCCATTCGGGGTGTTTATCGGCCCATTCTACTACATTGATGTTGCGGTGGAGAGGTTGCTCAAGGAATGTATGGACCACTTTTTTAAGCATTCTTTTTTTGATCAATAGATTTAGAGAGATGCTTACTTGCTTACTGCGCTTATAGCTTCCACTGTTACCTAGATTATACTTTTCTATAAAAATATCGGGAATATTATTCTTAAGCTTAGTAAATACGCGGTATTGCGAGTTTTTATACCAAATGACTTTAGGTAGTTTTTTAGGGTGATGTTTTGGATTGCAAAGATTTATTACTACTGCCTGAACGGCCTTGCAAAGCCTGTCAGAAATTGTTGGTACTTCTGTTTGTCGATCAAGCTCACGTTTTATAAACGCTTTGTAACTGATTAAGTTATTATTTTGTCCAGGAATTGATTGAGCTGTTGTAGTAAAAAGCAGCAAG
>JABJEI010000009.1 GCA_018663245.1 bacterium | reverse complement strand
CAGGGTTGCTGCAACATCGATAAGACTATTGCTTGTGGCGATGGGTCATTCAACATCGAGTGTTCAACAAATGCTGGTCTGCGCATGCAAATGCATGTAGACCAATCTGGAACTATAAGAACATGCACTCCGCTGGAAAGTGCCGCAACTCACTGGGCAATCCCCGAGGAAGCAAAAACTCTTTGTAAGTTACGCTTGTCAGAGCCTGGTTGTACAATTGTGCCCGTTGAAGAGGTTGAGACATACCGTAAATATACTGATTTGATTAGCAAAGCAACGCCGGAGGAGGCTGCCGCACTTTGCTCTGGTATAAAGCATAATTTTAACGGCAAACTTACAACAAATATTGAGGAAAGAGTTCGTAAGACTTTTTTTAGAAAGTTATCAACTGATACCAGAAGCTGCTTAAATTTGGATAGTAGAAATGGCGGCATTGGTTCAATTGCACGACTGAATGACATGTTATGCCAAAATGGGGTTAATTGTAGAATTGTGCCTAGTAAGCAGCTTATTCGGGTTGCAAGATCTTTTGAGATCAAAAGCATAGAAGTGTTTGGACAAAAAATTAGATCGATTTATTTGCCAGAGGGCTTAGCGGATGAGTTTGTTGGTGGAAGGGTTTTTGGAGCTAACTTTCGACATTCGTTTGATCATGAATGTAATGGAGTAAAAAACATTCTGGGTGGTCATTGGGATCCGGGTGGACATCTTGAGCGATTGGGCATATTAAAGGTTGACTCAATCAAACAAGGGATAAATGGCTGTTACAGAGCAAATGCGAAGCTGCTAAACCGTTCGTACCATCCTGAGAAAAGTTATTTTGGCAAGGACTGGACAGCGGAGCAAATTTCCCAGGCGCTGTGTGAGTCTTTTGAGAATATTACCAAAGCTAAGAAGTCGTATGATGGTAGGTGGCGTCTCATTGGGAAAGCAAAGAATGGCCTGAAGGTTGAAATGATTGTATTACCCCAAAATGGTGGATGGTTTGTTGAAACGTTTTATCCATTAATAAACTGAATAAGGCTGATGATGAGATTTATAAAAACAGAATTAAAAACAAGTGGTAGGGTTTATTGGTCCATAACAGATTCTGGATTAAATGTTAGTTATTTAGAAGGTTTTTTATTTCAAATGGGGTCAAGTGCTGGTACGTTGCTGAAAATGATCGAAGAAGACGATATAGGGGGGGGGTTTAGTGCTTCTTTTATTTTTACTGTTGAGCCCAATATTTACATAGGTGGCGAGTGTTATGACATGAGGTGGCAACAGTGTATAGTTTTTAAAGATGAGCCACGATATTTTTTCAGAACAACTAAGCAAGGGTTTATTGATTTGATAAAGCAGTGGGTAAAACTCTATGAACAACGCCCTCCTGGAATTTCAGTTGAAGAAGTCTCGACTGATGTGTGGCAGGTTAGGCCGATGACGAAAGAGGACGTTGAGCGTTGTAAGTCAAGTCGCTGACTAATGATAGTGTTGGATTTTAGTTTAGGCCAAAAAAATAAAATAATAGAGGATTGAATTAATGAGATTTTTATACGTGCGAGAAGCTGATGACCCGTTTGATTGTTATGTGATGCTTGCTCGTTCAAATGGCAAGGGTATTGGTTACCTTTGGTGCCTGCTTTCTGGAATTATCACGGGATCAAGTAGGTCGGATGAGAAAGTGAGTTTTGCCACAATTCTTAAAAGCGAGAATGTAGAAGGTGTTTTTGGTCCATTATATATTTTTACTGTCGATTCATATGTTTACATTGGTTGCAAAAGGGATGGTCTGAAGCCAGAAGAGCGACCACTTTTTAAGGATGATCCAGCTTATTGCCCGTTTAGGACAACAAAACAAAGTTTCATTAATCTTGCGCGACGGTGGATTGATCTGTGTGATCAGATTCCATGCCCGGATGGAATTGCTGTTGATGAGGTTGCTACAGATGTGTGGCAGGTTAAGCCGATGCCGGAAGAGGAAATTAGACGATATCAGGAAATCGCAGAACCAAAAACGGGATTTTTGCCCAATGACTGGAAGAGTAAGCTTAAATAAAATAGTCGTTCGGTTATTATACCAAGCGGCTATTTTTTGTTATTAACGTAAAATTTCTGGTTTTGCCTTGTTTAATGACTAGATTCCATGCTTTGTGGCGCTTCAGCAACAGGGAGCTTCGCGGTTTAGAGTTAATTCACAATCTTTATTTAAGGTTGAGGCGTCTGAGTTAAAAAAGAATTCTATTCATGGTGGGCATATCGACCCGGGTGGCTTGTATCGTCGGCTTGGGCTGCTTGATTATGAGGTGGAGCATATCGATCTTGCAACTGGCATGACCAGGGCACACGTGAAAACTACCAATGGCGTTACTAAGACAAAATTAATGTTTCCTACAAGTTGGTCTGGGGAGGTTATTCTTGATCAAATAGCCCAGGGTTGCTGCAACATCGATAAGACTATTGCTTGTGGCGATGGGTCATTCAACATCGAGTGTTCAACAAATGCTGGTCTGCGCATGCAAATGCATGTAGACCAATCTGGAACTATAAGAACATGCACTCCGCTGGAAAGT
>JABJEI010000001.1 GCA_018663245.1 bacterium | reverse complement strand
CCTTGAGCCATCGATGCACATCCGATAGTGAGCATTAGAATTAATAATTTTTTCATAATGAAGTCCCTATTTTAGTTTTTATTGTTATCGCTTAATAGCGAAAACGCCTGCTTGTTTGCAATATAAAGCAGTTACAAGTTAAGGATAACAGACGCGTGAGTAATGTCAAATGGAATTACTACAGGTCTAGCTGCATGTTGATATTATGCAAAATAAAAAAGCTTAAGATGGTAACGTTTATGTCATGTCAATTGTTGCAGGCAAAGTACTTTGATATTGTGTGTGTTGTTCACTTAGCAAGGGTGTATTTTTTGGAGTCTTCTTTGTGGTGGACTTATTGCAACAAATTAATCTAATACATCTACAGCAAAGTGTATTTGGTAGAGTCGTTTTATTTGATGTAGGTGTTTTGCTATCTTTGATTCTTGTATAAAGTCCTTGTAATGAACGAAGATATTCATCAATCATCTGCTCTTTATCATTTTTACCATGAGCGGCTTTTATGCGGTTCATTCCTAAATCAATGATAATTTTACGTTCGTTTTGATAATATTTAAGCTTGTATTCTTTGATTTGGTTCTTTTCTATCTTTTCAAAATTGTAAGTAATCTTTGATATAGTAGCTTCTTGCGATGTTGTAGATCCGTTTCTACAGCGCTCGTAAAGTCGGGCGTTATCTTCTTTAAAACTTTGGATTGATTTGTAACTATCGCCCAGTATTTCTTGGACATACCTGCGAGCTTTTTCGCAGTTAAGGCGACCGGTTTTGTCGTTAAATGTATCAGGTTCAAATTCTGTTATTGTAGAGATATAACTTGAAGGCGTCAGGAATTGTTTTTGTTTTGATTCTTTTTCAATTTGTTTGAATTTTTCTAGCGATGATGGTGTTTTTATGGGTGTGCTATTGTCAGATGATGTACTAGCTAACTTTGAAGATGATGGTGTTTTTATGGACGCGATACTTTCAGAGGATGTGCTAGCTAATTTTGAATTTGAACTATTGATAGACAATAATTTATAATCGCTGTCTGCAGACGTTTTGTTATCACTAAGACCGTTGGGTGATTGTTTTTTTGGTGTTTTTAATTTGCTTACTTTGATCCAGTGTTCCTGCATGTCGTACACAAATTTATCAAGTGCTTGTGCTCGGTCATTTTGATTTTTTTCGTTGTAGCTTGTTGACATAGTGTTAATGATATTAATGCGATCGATTGAAAGCATTTTGAGTTTTGAGGAATTGATGTTTTTTGTATAGTTGCGCTCAAGACGGATAAGAAGCACATTGATGGCATTTGATTGGTCCTCAACACCTTCTTTAACAACGCACCCATTGTAAAGTGTAGGTTCAAGCTTTTTTAATATGTCGGCTGTTATAAACTTTGTTTTTAAGATCGTTCTGGAGTAATCAATATTAGTTTTTGGGCTATTAAGATTGGTGACTTCATCTTCGACTTCAAATAATTGGCTATAGTTAGGGTTTTCGATGTAGACAAGCAGCTCTTTTAAATTTAATTTGTTTGTTATTGATCGTCGTTTTAAGGTAGTTTCTTTATTTGGCTTGCCTGCGATGGAGGTTGTTACTAAAAAAAAACAAATCAAAAGTAAACAGAGAGCGATTATGCCATTTGGTTTTGTATATAACATAATTTTGGTGTCCTGTTGAGTAGCTATTGCACTATCGTGATTGCTAAAAAGTTGCCGTGCAGAGTACATTATCAAGTTTTGTGGCTGTACTTGTCAAGCTAAGATCTGTCATGGTTTTTCATAGCAATGGAGTTCGATAGTATTGTTTTTGATTTTTGGAATGGGCGAAGCATTGAATGCTTTTAGTTCAAGGGCTCATTAGATTTGCTTGAAGTTTTGATTAGAATTATGAATTGTGAAGCTGAGTTATTTGTGTGAATTCGTTATTGCTTGTCGTTTCCACAGGAATTATAAGATTCAAAATAGTTCGTAGCTAGTGTTGATATTGCTCTTTGAAGAACGGAAATTTTGTTGAAGTTAATAAATTTTAATTGAAGACTTACAAGTGTATTGGAAAGCACACATTCTGATTTTTTATTATTGTTCGAAGATTGAAACCTTTGTTGCCTTTGTCGGGTTGTTTTGTTTAGGTTGCGTAAATTTTGTTGTTTGTAATGTTTAGCATTCTTTAAACGTGAAACCGATCCTCGGTGTTCATTTCTGCGATCTACAGCTTGAAGAGTTCCGTTACCTACAATGAATAGTCCGGTCAAAAATATATGGATTGTTAGTAAGTTTTTTGAACTAATACGTAACATAGCTTTTGTACTCCTAGAATTTTTCATTTTGCACAAATTGGAGCTTGGATAAGAACCTAACGATGTTAATTATTGGCGTTAGGCTGGATGCTGTCAAGTAATTTTTTACGCTACATGTTAGCCTGTATGCGCTGATTAACTGCCGGCTTTGAGGCAAGGGGAAAGTAATGCATATTGGTTTGCTTGTGGTCAGTTTGCTATTTGATTGCGGGGCTCGCCTATTATTTTATGCGCCTGTTGTGCGTACGTTGCCCGTTTATGCAATAGTTAAGCTGATTAGTTCTGGTCGTTATGCTGCAATATTAGCGCTGTGTGCGATTCTTTTTGATTTTTACTTGTATGGGCATCTGATTGCTTCCTTCCTGGCGTACGCTACTGTTTACGGGTTAATTCGTACGTTTGGACCTTTATTACAGATGAAATCGATTTTGGTTGTATCGGCAGTTGTTATTTTTTCAATTATTTGGTGGACAGTTCTGGGCTTGCATACGGGTGTATATTGGCCGGGCAACTGGTGTGTTATACAGATTTTTGTTAACATATTATTAGGTCTAATATTGATCAAAAATGCTCGTCTGAGCACCGGGTAATCGCTTGTAAGTTTTGCTTATAAGAGGAAAGTCCGGACTCCAAGCGAATAGGATTCCTCAAAAGGGCTTCGGTCTGAATTGGGGGCGACTTTAGGGTCGACGGATAGTGCCGCAGAAAATAACCGCCACGGTGTTCGCATTGTGGTAAGGGTGAAAATGTGTGGTAAGAGCACACGGCGGTTCCCAGTAATGGGTGCCGGGGGTAAACCCAATCCGGAGCAAGACAAAATAGGCGTGTTCGGTTGTTCGTTCCGATATGGCACGCGGGTATGTCGCATAGATACATGGTTACCGGTCAGGCAGTAATGTCTGATTACAGAATCCGGCTTACAGGTGTTCAGACGATCTTTCTCAATGGATGCGCAGTGTTAAAAAAAGGATATGTCGTAGCGCTTATTGGAGCGTTGCCGTTTATTTTCTCTCTTTTTGGGTATTGGTCAGCACACTTGCTGTTGGGCGGCGACGTAGTTGTTATGCCTGCACTTGTTGGCTTGCCGCTTTATCAAGCTGTTCCTGAGCTATGTGAGCGCGAAATTAACATCCGTGTTGTGGGCTTTAAAGAAGATGCTGATCTTGAATCGGGCTTGGTTGTAAGCCAATCGCCTTTTAGTGGTCAACAAATTCGGCAAGGTCAAGCGGCACATGTTGTTGTTACACGTAAACCACCAAAGTTGCTAGCGCCACGCGTTGTTGGTCTATTGCCAGAGTCGGCTCAAAGTTTATTGAATAAAAATAGCATTGTTGCAAAAATGTATGAACTGAATGCTAAGCAGCCTAGAGGGGTTTGTTTGGCACAGCTTCCAGAATCAGGAACTGCGCTTGAGAAGAAGCGAATGGTTGTTTACCGTGCAAGTTCACAAGATAAGCCGATGCTGCTACCAAATTTAGTTGGTCGTCCTATCGGTGAGGTGAGGGATCTGTTTGCGCCTTACAATATCGCGCTCAAAGTAACGGGAATGCAAAAAACACGTAACTGTCGAGTTAAAGAACAACGCCCACTTGCCGGTTCTTTTTTATATACCAGCAAGCCTTTTACAGTACACATTCAAGTTTGATCACCGACCAAAGCGTCGGCTACGTCCCTCAAAATAAGTAAGTGCTTTTTCAAAATTTTCACGTTGCATTGCCGGCCACAAGGTGTCGACAAAGTAAAGTTCGCTGTAAGCGCTTTGGAACGGTAAAAAGTTGCTTAAGCGACGTTCTGCGCCGGTGCGTATCAAAAGATCTGCATCGGGTAAATGTGCGGTTAAAAGGTTCTTTTTGAATGTTTTAATTGTGATCTTGTCTGGGTCGAGAGTGCCTTGAGCTACTTGTTGACCTATTGCACGTGCGGCATGAGCAAGATCGTCACGTCCGCTGTAACCAAACAGAAGTGTGAGTGTAAGTGCTTTGCCGTCTTTGGTTTCGTCTTCGATTCGATTCCACCATTTTTTGACGTCTTCAGGGAACTTTGTCTGATCTCCAACTATTCGAATTCTAACATTCTGCTCTTTAAGTTCATTCATGAGGCCGTCGCTTTTTTTAGTGATTAGCGAGAACAGGTGGTCAATTTCTTCTTTAGATCGTTCAAAGTTTTCTGTTGAGAAAGCGTAGAGTGTTAGGTACGGAATGCGATGCCCAGTACAGAAGTTAACTGCTGTTTTTATTGGCTCTACGCCAGCTTCGTGACCTTTAAAGTCTAGTAAGCCGGCAGATTGTGCCCAGCGTCGGTTGCCGTCCATGATTATGGCGATGTGCGTCGGTGTTGTGTTTTTGCTGTACAGCATGTAACTGCGATTCAAAATGTGAATTATAATTACGGTTAGACCAAAGGCGACTGGTAAGCCAATACCGATGATAAGTTTCCTGTAATGACCGACTGTTCTCATAAAACGTATGTTTTCGTGATGATGTGTTAAGGAATGACTAAGTTAGGCTTGATTGTGGACGAGTGCGAGTGCGCCATACCTTTAATATGACTGATTTTGTACTTTTTACCAAGGTGTAGGCTCCTACCAAGACCAGGGTGTTAAGCAGTCTTTCTACGGCAACCATTGGTATTAGGCCTATCCAGGCAGCAGTTGGTAGCCCGAGACAGTACAACCAAATAATCGAGCCAACCGCATGAGCGGTGAATGTGCTACCTAATGCGGTAAGTAAAATAGACTTATTTTTTTTCAGTGCACACAGAGGCGGAATTAGCCAATATAAGCTATACATCCAGGCACCAGAGCCCTGCGGGTGCAATACAAAAAGCAACATACATAGAATCGGAACCCCTATAGTGAATAAACGCTTGTCGGATCGCCAATAAAAAGATGCAAAAAAAGTAGGAATATGGTATAATGTTAAATTAATATGCAAACCGGTTCCTGCTAGCTGCATAATGGTTCTTAAACCAAAGACCATACTAATGCCGCCCAGACCCAAGAATGCACCTGTAAGGGGGGCAACTGCCTGCGATGCGCTGAAACAGAGGTGTTTTGAGCCAATAAGGTACGATATTCGTACAAGACTCATTACCTTAAGTAACGCTACATACACAGCTGCAGTAAGCAACATTGTTAAAACAGGTTTTTTGACCATGAACAACCCCTCCATGAGATTAAGAATAATAATCTTTAGATATGCTTTAGTTTAGTATATCGATGGAAAAATGATTAAGAAAGTAAGAAAATAACAACAAGGAGAAAAAAATGAAATACAAAGCAATTATTTTTGACCTAGACGGTACAATTATCGATTCCAACGGTGTTTGGGATGCTGCCACTACAATTTTTATTGAACAACGAGGAATAGGCTACAACAAACAATTAGCACACGACTTAAAAGAACAGTTGTGTGGATTGGGTCTGCCTGAGTGTTCAGTTATTTTGAAGGACCAGTTTGGCCTTAACGAATCTGCTGATCAGATTGAGCAAGAGATGGTTGATCTTGCCATGGGCATGATGAAAAAAGAGGTCCAATTTATCGAAGGATTTTCTGAGTTTCATCAACAGACGATTGAGCATGGTCTTAAAACAGGCATCGCAACCAACTCTAATGACACCTGTCTTGAGCTTGTAACTAATACACTCAAGTTAGGTAGCTTCTTTGGCGCACATATTTACAACTTGAACCATGTCGGTAATGTTGGTAAACCTCGTCCTGATCTATATCTACACGTAGCAAAACAGCTTGGAGTTGATCCAGAAGAGTGTGTTGCGATTGAAGATTCATCTCACGGTGTAAAAGCTGCTGTTGATGCAGGTATGTTGTGTTTTGGTATAAATACCGCAGGTGAAGAACACCTATTACAACAGGCACATGTTATTATTGATAAATATCATGAAATTGACCTGTTTAGGCTGTTGAAAAAGACTCGCCCAGGGCAAGCACAAAAGATTGTCGAACAACCAAAGCTATAAGTTTATTTTCGCTTTTTAAGGTATGCCTTGTTTAATTAAGCAAGCATACTTTTTTGTGCTGTATAATTATCCAAAATTTATTAAAGAGAAATTTAGTGAAATATAGAGCAGTTATTTTTGATTTGGATGGCACGATAATAAATTCAACCGGCGCCTGGAACAATGCTATAATAAGCTTTATCAAGCTTAATGGAATAGATCTTAACGAGCATTCGCTACAAAAACTTAAAAAACAACTTTGTGGATTGGGGCAACCTGAGTGTGTCGATATTTTTAAAAAGAAGTTTGGTCTCAAAGAGTCAGTTGATCAGATTGAGCAATTGTTTGAGCAAGAGCTGGTCAGACTTGTCGTGAACGCGATGGAAAATAATGTCCATTTTATTGAAGGGTTTGTTGATTTCCATCGACAGGCGATCACGTCTGGACTTAAAACGGGTATTGCAACCAACTCTAATGATACTTGTCTTGAGTTGGTAACAAAAAAATTTAATCTAAATCAGTTTTTTGGTGAGCATATTTATAATTTGACTGACGTTGGCAATGTTGGCAAACCTCGTCCGGATCTGTACTTGCACGTAGCAAAACAGCTCGGAGTTTCTCCTGAAGAGTGTGTTGTGATTGAAGATTCATCTTGTGGAATTAAAGCTGCTGTTGATGCCGGTATGTTCTGTTTTGGCATCAATACTGCAGGTCAAGAGGATCTTTTACAGCAAGCAGACGTGATTATTGATAAATATCATGAAATTGATCTGTTTAGGCTATTGAAAAAGCACTCGCACTGAGTATGCGTACAAGGTTGTCGAACAACCAAAAATCTAAGCCCATTTTCAACTAAAACATACTGTTTGTCTTATTAAAAAAATAGAATTTAACGGCTGTGGCCGTTGTAAATTGTATGTAAAAAAATATAAGAATTATAAAGAATGTCAGAAACTTCTTGCAACAATTAGCAAAATGGGCGTATACTACTAATGTGAATGTTGCTTAACATACACGTTAAAAAGAACCTCCATTTCCCCTATCCGTGGCCTTGTGCCTGGGTGGGGGTATTTTTTTGCGCAATTTTATAAATTGTCTTCAAAGCAAGAGTAAAGCAAAAATCCTTAATCAAAATCAAAAAACATTTTTGCTTAGATAAGCCCTGCCAGAGTCACCAAAGATCATGACAACCAGTGCTTCATGTCCTAAATTTTTACAATACATCTGGGCTGCATGAGCGACAGATCCGCTACTAAGACCAGCAAGAATTCCGTAAGAGTTGGCGATTTTTTTGAGTATAGCAAGTGATGGTTCATCGGCTACTGGTATAAATTCATCAATAACAGATTTATCCAAAACTTCACTATCAAAATCCACTCCCATACCATCAATTGTGTATGGCTTAGGGTTTCCGTTGGTTGAGCGGAACGAGTTAATTGAGTCAACTGCGACTACTTGTATGTCGGGATTTTGTTCTTTGAGATAGCGTCCTGTGCCACTGATGGTTCCACCGGTTCCTGCAGCAGCAATGAAGTGAGTGATTTTTCCGTCAGTTTGCTTCCAAATTTCGGGTCCCATGCTGTGGTAGTGTGCTTGTGCGTTTAGTGGATTGTAGTATTGGTTAGGCATTATTGAGCCGGGTGTTTCTTTGTGCAAACGTTTTGCAACAGAGTGGTAGCTTTTAGGGTCGTCCAAAAAGCTTGTGGTTGGGCACATGACGGTTTTTGCACCGTACGCTTGTATGGTTTTTAATTTTTCTGAGCTGATTTTTTCTGAGACTGTGATGATTACGTGGTAACCCTTGATTGCCCCAATCATTGCAACGGCTATTCCTTGGTTCCCAGATGAGGCATCAATGATGGTGCCGCCAGGCTTTAGCTCTCCGGATTTCTCAGCATGCTCAATCATGAACTTTGCTGAGCGGTCTTTTACACTACCGCCAGGGTTTAAGTATTCAAGTTTTGCGTAGGTTTGTGCGGGTGTATCTAGGGGAAGGTGTACTAGAGGGGTGTTTCCGATTGTATCGAGAACGGATTTGTTTAAGCCAAAACTGTCTGCATGAAGCACGGTATTCCTTTTTGTGTTCTACTGCTTACATGGTAATATTGCTACCTAAAGGGTAGACAATGTCGTCTATTTAGGCCAGAAATTGGTCAATAAATTCGCGTTGCGAGATTTCTTTTTGACTAGGTTTTTGCTCGATTATTAGTTTGTAGTCATTATGCCAGAAAGATTCATTGTAGTAGGCCTGGGCGAGTTGTTTGGCCTCTTTTGAGGCTGAAGCTTCTATAGTGGCTGTCTTTGCGTCTGATGCATTATAACCGTCACAATCCATCTGTAATTGAGCAATAACGAGGGGAACTTGTCTACTTCCTATTGTGTGGTTATTGTCAAAACTATAACAGCGCATACTTGTTTGGCCATCAGTATAATTTTTGCAAACGGCGACAGTGCTTGGGTAGAAGGCTAAAATGGCTTTGATAAATGATGGGACCAATGTTGTTTGAATGCGACCTTGAGGGTATATTTTGACAATTTCATTGTTAAACGAGCTTTTTGATATACCGATCGTTGTCTTATTTACGGTATCTACATCATATAGGCAAGGGCTCCAGCTGTTTGTTTGAGAAATTGCACTAATAATCTCTTTAAAGTCATTGGTTTGAGAGAGTTCATTTTTAATATTTTTGTTATCAATAAGGTTTGCACCTTGTGCAAATGTTGCACATCCAAGAGTAAGTAGTAGTAGAAGTTTGTTTTTCATAGCTTTGCTCCATATTTTTATACAATTTATTCATTATTATAATTAAGAATAGCAATTATTTTTAAAATCGTCAAATAAACTATTGGTGATTTGTGGCTATTTACTTAGCTTATTTAGCTAGATAATTATTTTAGTTTGTACTTAGCCTCGATTAATTTGTCATTACTATCGAGAACCTCGTATGCGAGTTTTAGCTTGGAGCCTCTTGATTTGTAGTAAGCTTCGATGAGTTCATGTTTTTGCCGTGTAGGATTAAGTAAATTAAATTCTGATACTTGTGAGGCATTTGAGCTATTGCAGCTCATTAGTAAGTTGGCGGTAGTTAAGTCTACTTCAGAAGACGGGGACATTTTGTTAGAAATTTTATGTTTTGCTGTATAGCTGTAACCTGTAAAATTTGTTTGACCGTCCATGTAAGATCTATTTATAACGGCAAAAAGATTGGGATGTGTTTTTGTGTATTTTTTAATAAGGCCCTTGGCATTGTTTATTGAAGTGCGGCTATCAGGGTAAATTTTAATAATCGTTTTACTTGAATTCAATGCCAAATTAATGTGCTTGCATTGGGGATCTGGGTGTTTATCATTTTTAAAAAAGGGGTGATATTGACCAAATTGTTTCCACTTATTTTCATTAGCTATTATTGACAGGGTATGAGCGTCAATTCCGGCTTTACAAGCTATTATCGCGCATCCAAGTGATAGCAGTAGGATGAGTTTATTGTTCATATTTAGGTTCCTTTTATTTGTATATTTTTTCTATCAACTACCGGATTTTTTAATGTAGGGCTGTATTGCTTGATTGAGTTGCGGATGCAAATGTTGCAAATCCAAGCGAGAGCAGCAAAATAAGTTGTTTTTTCATTATCTCTAATCCTGTATGATGTGTTTAATTTTTACTTGAAGAATGACCTGAATAGCAAGGTTACTTGCTTAGAATAACAAGCGAAACGATGAGTGTGTATAGAGCGTTTGTGTCTACCAGGCCTTGTGCAAGCATACACATTCTGGAGTATGCACCGTACTGTTCAATATCGTCAGCAATTTTGTTTGCGGTTTTTGCGGCTATCATGCCAGAAGTGACACCAGCGCCAATTGTTCCAAGTCCAGTACAGAGTCCGGCACTTATGAACACAACGGAGGCTAATAAGCCAGTAGCAGGTGTTTTTGAAAGGTGGGCGATAAGAACTGATACAACCAATGCAAATATGTTTGGTGTCTCAATTACTGCGCCACCAACCAGGCTGAAGGTAAGTAGCTTAGAGTAGGCATGACGAGCTTTCCCAACACTTTGGCATACGGAACCGGCAAAAGTACCTAATCCGTAGGTTGGGCCCATTACTCCGATACCAAGGCAAAGACCGCTTGCTAAGAAGCCAAAAGCCTGTCCAGATGTTGTGACTAGATGTACGTTACCTAGAATGATCATGCTAAGGATAAAACCGAAGATAACCGGTGTTTGAATTAGTGATTGTGTCAAAATCATTAGATTTATAATTTTGCGTGCAAAAAACGGTTGTCGCGCAATTGCAGGGGTTGTCTGTCGTAGAGCTCTTGCAGAGGAGTAAGCTACAACCATGCCAGGAAGAGCAATGGCTAAAGATGCTCCTAGAGTGGCTATCGCTTGGTATATGTTCTGTATTGAGCTGGTTTGTTTCATTATGTAAAACGTGACCAGTAAACCGATGATTGTTGAGGTTTCTATCAGAGCCAAGCCGATCAAAAGTGTTCGTACAATAAAGTCTTTGGCTTTTGGCTGCTGGTCTATGCTTAATAAAGCTGATTTACTTGCAATACCGCCACCGTAGCTTGAGCCCAGTGCGGTAAGGCCTACGGGTGCGATGATGGCAAATGTGTGGATGAAGGCAGTTAGCTCAAACATTCTGATTGCTCCTGTCCGTCATCTGTTTGTATTGCAATAGTCAAGTATGTTAGCGAGAGAATTGTGAATACAAGCGCTTGCAGCATTCCCTCAAAAATAGTGAAAAATCCGGCCATTATGAGGTTAATGCCGGCAAACATGGCAACACTCTCATACAGCCATGACCCTCCAATGGCGCTCATGTAAATGTCGTTGATGGTTGCTCCACCAAAAATGTTTCCAAATAGGCGGAATGATATTGAGGCAACAGTTGCGACTTCACCGATTATGTTCAAGGGAAGCATTAAGAAAAATGGTTTGAAAAAGTCAGATAGGTAGCCAAAAAAACCGTGTACCTTGATAGCATTTAATTGAATGTAGGCGAACGAAATTAAGCCTATAGCCAGAGTAGTATTGAGATTAGTTGTCGGTTCTATTACGTATGGGATTAAGGCAGAAAGGTTACAGTATGCGATGTACAAAAAAATTGTACCTATAAAGGTACAGTGATTAAAGTTAAATCGACCAATACTTTGCGTGCTGGTATCCATAAACATTTTTACAATTTGCATGACTGCGTATCGACCAATCCCCTTGCGCTTGCTTAGGAAGTGACGTGCAATTAAGAGGGTGACAAGCATTATGCCTAACACGATCCAGGTCATCAAAACGATTTCGCCATTAATTAGCAAAAATGGGTTGTCGATGTTCCAGTACTTAAACAAATTAATGTCGTAGTTTATACTGCTTTCCATCTTGGAGGATCCTTATCACATAACGGTGCGATAGCGACCAAAAAAGTTATACTTGGTTGTTACAAAGATCAGTATAAAACCTCTGAGCCCTGGGCGCAAGAGCGTAGAGGCATTTTATCTACATCAGTGCATAAAAAACGCCCTGCAGTGTAATCACACAACAGGGCGTTTTTAGTTTATAAGCTTACAGGTTTTGTTAGCTTAGTTTTTTAATGTCTTTCATCTTCCAGTAGTCGCCGATTACTGAGTTAGAACCTGTAACGACAATTAAGCCATATCGTTCATCTACAGCAGCTTTAGCGTACTTGAAGGCTTCAGTAAAGTTCTTGAATGATCGTGACTTGATCTTCATTGCTTTAACGTCGTTAATAACCTTATCTACATTCCATGATGAGTCCTCGTAGGTACCATCAACTTGTTGTGTGATAGGGCACAGAAGAAGTTCTCCTGAAGTCTTTTTAAAGAAGTAACGAGCTTGTCGAAGAAATTCTTCGTTCTTAAAGCTTTCTGCCTCAGCAGCCATGATGATGCACAATCCCTTTAGAGGGCGTTGATAGTGCAATAGGCGGATACCAAGTAACAGATTTTGGAATGAATCAACGTTACTAGCGTTATCTAGTAAGACCGTTGGCTTCTCTTTGTCCAGCAGGCCAAAACGGCAAGCTAATGAGTGAGCTGTTTCTTTCCAGAACTGCGTCAAAGTCTTTTTAGGGTTTAGCTGAGCTTGCAGCTTTGCCTTTAGTGAAGGTCGTCCTCGCTGTCCTTTTTCTTTTATAAGGAGAGACTTTGAAGAATCGATCGTGTCTTTTAATTCGCTCTGTGCAAATAGTTGGCAAATACGTTCAGCAAGTGCTGCGCATCGTCCGTGTAATTGCTCAAACGGGTAGTTTAGAGGAGCAAGCTTTCTGATAGGCATTGCCCAGTTTGCATTCTTTAACAAAACACCTTTTTGTAGGTGTTGCGTGTTACTTTTATTTTGGTCTGCCGTGGCAACCCATGAATCAGCGTCAATCAAGTGCATTAGATTGTCGATAGCAGCTTTTGCTTCAGGACCATCAACTTCTTGACCGAATCCTGTGATACGGGTAACGGCTATTACTTTAGGACGGCAGATACCGATTGCATCGTAACCACTATTAGAAGTGGCTTCTAGCAGAGCAACGGCAACCTTGCTTTGTGCAAAGTATAATGCGGCCATAACAGTTATAACTTCGTATGACCCAACTTCAATTTTTTCATTTTGAGCTGCGTTTAATACTTCGTTTGCTAATTCAGTGAAAAGTTTGTTGGCAATAGGCTGACCATCCAAAACAAAACGCTCATTGTAGGTCAATATATGGGGAGCGTAAAGTATACCAACTTTTAAACCTTCTTCTTGAAGTAGGCGTGTTGCGTAGTGAGCGGTTAAACTTTTACCGTTTGTTCCCGTCAACGCGATAGTTTTGATTTTACCTGCAGGGTTACCTACAGCTTTGTTCAATGCCTGTGCGGCGTTGAGTGACTTTGTATTTTGCTCTTGTGGCCACCAGTTTTTGTTTAAAAACTCGACTACTTCAGCGTATGTGCGCTGTTTTCCAAGACCTTTGCTTGGTGCGCTTGCTTTGCTGCGATTTAACATGTCGCTTCTCCTTGTGAGTGTTTGTAATTCTTTTAAAAATTTTAGAGTCAATTTATGGCCCTTATATTGTTCTAACTTTCATTTTACTATATAATCAGAGAATGTCAAACTAGAAATTTGTATACAAGCAGCATGGGCCCGAAAGATTCAAATAGAAAAATGAAAAAACTCTTAGCTTTGTCGTGGGACTCTTTACAAGACCGTAAGCTTCTCAGTCAGTCACTAAAAAATGGTGATATTGTTGTTGGGACGTCAGATACAGTATTTGGTCTTCTTGCCACTTGTTCTTTGCAAGGTAAAATGGCCTTGGATTCGACAAAAAAGCGTTCTAGTAAGCCTTATCTAATGCTAGTAGGTGGTGTCAAAAAGGTTTTTAATTTTATTGATACTCCTGTATTGCGACCAGAGCTTCTTGAGCTCATGGAGCAATGTTGGCCTGGGCCGTTGACGCTTATTTTGCCAGTTAATCCAGAGATAGTGCGTAAAGGTTTTTTATATACCGATACGGTCGCAATTCGGGTTCCGAGTCATGAAGGTCTTCAGGCTTTGCTTGAGGAGCATGAAGCGTTGTTTTCGACCAGTGCAAATATTTCAGGTTTTTCTGTTCCTGATAGCTTAAATGAGCTGGATCCGCATATTTTGAATTCTGTAAGCTTGAGTGTTGTTGATTCAAAGCCACCTACCAAGCTAAGTTCAACGATCATTAATTGTTCAGTCTATCCTTATCGCTTGGTGCGTGTAGGAGCCTATCCCCTTACAAAAATACAAGCTATTTTGAATAATCACCTGGTCAGTGACTCTTGACCCAATCTCACTAAGCCGTCTTAACTAAAAACAATGGAATAGTTGTTTTAAAAGAGTAGCGAGGGACAAGGTTATGAGAAGCAAGAGCAGAGCGGGTTTTACCCTGATTGAATTGATGGTTGTGGTCGCAATAGTTGCATTTCTGGCCGTGTTGGCCATCCCAAGTTTCATGCGATTTATAGCCAAGACCAAGCGTACTGAGGCCTATATCAATCTAAATAGTATCTACACTTCTCAAAAGATTTATCATGCCGAGCATGGACGTTATACCAATGTTATGTTTGGTAAAGACGGTCTTGGTTGGAAGCCTGAAGGTTATAAGGGTGGTGGTGCCAAAGAGCACTTTAACTATACTTACGGCTTGCCTGGGCAAGAGGGTGTAAACTTCTTTACCGGCCGAATGGAGGCCTCTGCTGATTCTTTGCAAAAAGCATATGCGGACAAAGATAAGTTTTTGGTTATAGCTGCAGCAGACATCGATGGTGACGGCAAATTGGATATTTTGAGTGTTAATGAAGCTAATGAAATAGAAATCGTTTCTGATGATCTAAACTAAAGATCAGCGAAGACGGATGATTAAAATTGCATAAAAATTTGAACAATTTGAGGGAACATTAGGTAGCTAAGCGCGCCAATGCCGAGAAATGGCCCGAATGGAATCTTCATCCAACGTTTGCCGGTGCGTGTTATTAGAGCTAGCCCTGCAACTGAGCCTGCCAGTGAACCGGCCAGTAAAGCCCACCAGGCGCCAGCTGGTCCAATGAATGCACCGATGCAAGCAAGGAGCTCAAGGTCGCCTTGACCCATGCCATGTTGGCCTGACCATTTAAAAAATGCTTTAGCAATGAGCCACAAAATTCCGTAACCTACTAAAAATCCAATAATGCTCATGGTGCCGCTTTGGGGTAAATAGCCCATAAAGCTGGCTAAAATACCCAGAGGCGCCAGGTACAAAGTTGCATATCGTGAGAGTAGCATTGTTTCGATGTCGGTTCTGATAGAAACGATTATAGCCGATACAAAGATTAGTGTAGTAGGAAGAAATTGAACTGGTGTTATAACCCACAAGCGCAGTATTACAAACATGGTTAACAGTTCAATGAACGGATACAACCATGAGATAGGCTTTTGACAATTACGGCATTTGCCGCGCAGTATCAGCCAAGAAAGTACTGGTACTAAGTCGTACCAAGCGAGAGGTTTTTTGCAGTTAGGGCAAAATGAGGATTGTACAAAAAAAGATGGGCCATGCATGAGACGATATGCAACAACGTTGAGGAATGACCCCCATGCCAAGAATAGTGCTGCTGCAAACAACACGACGCTTACTCGGAATCGTTTGAGTTAGCGTCTTCTTCTTGAGATGGATCGTCTTTGACTGTATCTAGAAGTTGTTCGATGTGAATCTGTTTTAGCATTTGATCATCAAATACAAAGCGAAGATTCGGTACGTATCGTGATGAAGTCTGCTGTGCAAGGGCCCGACGCATAGAAGCTCTGTAAAGCTTTAATACCTTCAGGAGGTTGTCAAATTTTTCTCTACCTGCAGTATTGAAAAAATTAACATAGCACATGCTTTTGTCAGCCGAAAGAGAAACTCGCGAAATGCTCAGGTCGAGCAAGCGAGGATCGTCAGAACAAGCTTCTACATACAGTTTAGAAAGAATCTTATAAATATTGGATTCTTTCTGTGCACGTTTAATGCGGGATACAGGTAATTCGTTTGGAATGCTCATAGTAACTATTTGAGTAGACCTTGATTGGCCATACGCATAAGATTTGCTTTGATAGCACGCATAAGACGTTTACGACGTTTTTGAGTTGGTTTCTCAAAGTATACAGAGCGTTTGATATCGCGGACGATACCTTCACGTTCCATTTTCTTTTTGAGCTGGCGAATTGCGCGGTCGATGTTGTCACCAACAGTGACTTTAATGTTAGCAGATTTACGACGTGACATAGCCACCAAACCCTTTCAGTATTCATGTATCAAAATAATAGTAATTCTCTTTAGAACCTCACACAAAAGTATACCCACGGGTATTGCTCCTGTCTAGGGCGTAATCCGTGGGTAGTACTATTTTTTTCTTATACAGGTTGTTATTTGTACCTAAAAAGCCCCCTCAGCACTGATCAACAGGGTTGTTTGCTTGAAAGCATTTTTACGTTTGACTGGTGCTTGCCAAGCTAAACCAAGGTTTGCATTTTTAGATAATTCGTAGTTTAGGCCTAGATTAACTAGATGTGTGTACCAGGATGAGTTTTTTGTGACTGGTGCTGTAAGCAGGTGTGTTGCCTCGGTTGCGTTGGCTAGAGTCAGCTTGTCTTGCTCGTGGTGAACATACAGGTATTGCCCGTAGAAGTTTGCTCGCTCAAAAAAGTGTGTCGCATGCAGTGATAGCCCCATATGAATGTTGTTACCAGGGTTGACTGTAACATCAGTTGCGTAAAACGGGTAAAGAGCCTTTTGCTTGCTGTTGTTAGGGAGGCGCATGGTCTGCTTTGTTTTGTCTAGGAAGTGTGTTATTCCGCCCATTATACCTAGGGCAACACCATCAAAGGATTCAAGCAGAATACCACCTTCGAACGATAGGCCGGTGTGGCCATTGCCTCCGATTGGAACACCCAGAACCTTATGTGCATCAAGCGTTGGACTGGTTGGTAGGATTGCCTCAAACATGGCAAACGGTATAAACCAGAAGTTACCCCAGTCATGCTCATTCAGGTTAACTGCTTGTGCATGCCTAAGCATAATTCCTACACGAGCGTCTTCAATTGCGTTTTTCTCGTAAGAGTCAACATTTAAACCAAGCTCTGAGGCGATTGTGTCGAACTTATTGACCAGTTCATCACCGACCAGGGTTTGTGCATTGGCAAATGTCTTGCTGCTGCTTGAAGGAGGGAATCCAGGTGTAGAGGTTGGTGCGGTGGATCCCGAAACATTAGGATCGGCCGTTGTTGTAAGGTTGGTGAGTGTTTTCTTAAGGTGCTGTGCGCTTACAAAACCGATTTTAGCGAATAGGCAGATATCTTTAATTGGTGCAACGCTACATTCAATGCGTAGTCCATACTTTCGGAAACTTGTTTCTTGGGCTAAAAATCCAAATTTAAGGTCAGGGTCCTGATTTATTGGGCCAAGTAGCGTGAAGTAGTCGGCTGTGTTGAATGAATCTATAGCACCACCAGTGCCAAGTGTTGCGGCTGTGCCCATCAGAACTTCACTGTATGATTGGCTTAGATCTGTTTTAATCGTGTCGAGCTTGGATTTAATGTAGGTTACAGCATTTGTATTGGTCCAAGTTGAACTTGCTTTTGCGTATGGGTTGTAAGCATCGTCATACATTAACGGGATCATGCCCCACGGTCCATCAAGCTCAGTAAGAGCAGTTTCAACCTTTTTTTGGTTGTTCCCTTTGCTGGCCGATTGTCTGAACGGTGTTACCGAGAAGCTGACTCGCTTACATTTCTTTTCGTCACCATTTTTGTCGTTGTCGGCATTAGTTTTGTATAGCTGTAGGTATGGATCATGAGTGCTAAAGAGGGGCCAGGAGTCACTTTTTTGGAGTGAGCTCAAGCCGATTGCGCCGTGGTGCACAAGCAAGGTAAGGGCAATGATGGGTAGTAACTGGACCGCTTTCATAGTTACGCTCTCCTCTTAAAGGTGTTTGGGTAGGATTTGAGTTGCACAAGCAATGTAGATCGTACAATCAATGTAGGTATAGTGCAGGTGGGTTGTTAGGTCAATAGAGAGCAGTACAAAGCCCCCGAAGAGAACCTCGGGGGCTTGATCAATTTTAGTTATATTTTATCTCTACTTAATATTACGAAAGTGCGCTGACCACTCCCATAACAGCAAATGTCAAAATGACGCCAGCCATTCCAAGGCCACCAACGGTAATCAGGTTACGCCCAGACTTCCACTCTGCTGGTATAAAGAGCAGGGTCATCATCGAGAGCGCGTATGCGGTTACCAAGAAAATTGCGGTCAAGCTGAAGAACAGATCAGGGCTTGAGAGTACAAGGCACGATGTAATAATACATGCACCTACAGCCAACACACTTGTTCGTGGGTTGAAGTATTTAGAGCGTGCAATCTTTCGCATAGGAGCACTGCGTAATTTTCTAACAAACGAGATCAGGAGTGCACTGGATGACCAGATCATCGAGTGTAGCGTTCCGATAACTGCCGAAAGTACTGCTAATCGGATCCAAGTAACTAACCACCCAAAGTTTGGGAACACCTGTGTAAGTACAGATGAAAGTGTAGTTTTTGCCGAAACAAACAGAGACAACGGTGTAGATAGAATAATTGCTGTGACAAAAAGTAGGTATAACCCTCCAACAAGCACGATAGAGCTGGTTAGCGCACGTGGAACATTGCGTTTTGGATTCTTAACTACGTTAAATAGAGATGCAGCACATTCAAAACCAAAGAACCCAAAGATTACACTTTTGGTTGCATGTAGAACGCTGTCCATCGACTTTGGAAGGAACGGTGTTAAGCGCGTTGGATCTGCTTTGGTAAAACATAGAACGGTTGTTGCAAGTATTGGAAATACAGTTGTAATGATCAAAATACGTTGCCCAAGCTCTGCCATCTGTACGCCTGCAACATTAAGTCCAATGAGCGCTAGTAACGCCATTAGGCCAAGGTTTGATTGCGAGATCATTGGGAGTACTTCATGCAGGTAGGAGCCGGCAACTTGTGCAAGCAGTCCCATTGCGATGAGTAGACCAATCAGGTACATACCAGCTGCAGCGACACCGACTAGATGTCCGCCCCATTGGCGAGAATAGGTGTAGAACGAGCCTTCTTCTGGGTATAGTTGTGCCACACGACTAATAGAAAGAGCCATAAACCAAACAGCCATTATCACAAATGCATAGGTAAGCAGACCGGCGGGTCCAACGCTGGAAGCTAGGGTTGCAGGGACAGCGAAAATACCGGCTCCAATCATAGCATTCATGCCGATGATGGTTGCGGTCATCACGCCGATTTTGGCTCTTGTTTGAGTGGTTGCCATGGTTGGCACTCCTCATTGAAGGGTGATGAAATAAAAAACACACATTTACGTAGTTTGATGAGCTTGCTAAGCTCTTATTGATAATAACCATTGCTAAATGGATATTTCCATGATTGAGGATCTAAGTATATGCCTTACTGTTTGTATTATCAAGCTAGCGTACAGCGTGAACGATGCTGGCTACTAACCGGAATCTTTCGTTCATTTGAGCATTTAATCTTTGATCGTACGATTGATAAGGCTAACAGTGTTCTGGAATTTTTTGTTCCAGCTGACCAAGAACCAACGTTTCTTGAGGTTATGAACTATCTTGAGGGGCAGGGTGTTGTGAGTAATTTACAACGCATGGAAAATCGCTTACGAACCGAATCGGTCTAACTCTTTAAATTTTTTGTTACAGCACTTTAATGTTTTGTATCGTAACTGATTTTGGTTTTAATTAGCCATTGCTGAGGACATTGTACAGCATATACGGGTAGAAAATTCATACATTTTTTGCATTAAATTGTTAAATTTAATTGACATTTAGAATATTAAAAGCGTATAATAAAAGAATCAATAAAGTGTAAAATTTACCAAAATAAATATGGAGTAAAATTATGTTAAAACGATTTTTAAACACAATGCTGTTATTTCTTACAGCTGTGTCTCTTCCGGCCTTTTCTATGGCGACCGGGAATGATTCCGACAATGAAACACAATCACCAGTTTATAGTGACATGCTGGATTTTCCAAGATCAGGTCAAAGTTCAAGTTCTGATAATTCTGATAAGAGCCTTGATCGTGTTGGCACGTTTGGCGAAGTAATCGCAGGTTTACGGAACTTAATTCCGTGGCGTAAAGTTGCAAAAAGTGACTCTAAAAAAGAGGCCACTCAAACTTCTGATGATGGAAACGCACAAAAATTGAAGAATATTAAACAAAAAATTGAGGCGATTATAGTTCAATATGAACGAGCATCGCAATTGTGGGAAGATCGAATTGAAACTATTACGACAAAACTAAAAAAAACTCAATCAAATCTAAATGTTCTGAAAACAGCCAAAAATAAGAAAAATGTACTTCTCGAGCAAGATCTTCAAGAAAAAATTGAAAAGTTGAAGAAGGCAAAATTTACCACTGAACGTCTTCAGAAAGCAAACGAAAATCAACAACAAAAGTTGGAAAAACAGCTTGAGAATATTATTGAGCTAAAGGCTAAGATTAGTGATTTGCCTTCAGTGAAAGACATACGCATGTTGGATGAAAAACTGACTGCAGTTAATGATTTACTTAAAAAATCCAGCGTTGAACTTGATAAATATAAAAATTATAGTGATAAGCTTAAGAATTTTTTGATTAGAGAGTTTGAGAAGAAGTGTGTAGTTAGTTTAAGAAATAAAGCGTTTATTTGGTGGCGCAAGTTCGCTGCAAAAAATAAGTTAGAAGAACAGAAACGATTGCAAGCGACTATTCCGTCGGTGCCCGATTTGTCTGTTGATATAGCCGAAGAAGAGGTAGCTGAGCTTAAAATAAAAGTGAAGCAGAATGAATTGGATATGGCATGGTTGCGAAAGCAAAGAAGGCTAGATCCAATTTTAAGAAAATATCTGTATGTGGATAAGAATGGAAACAAAAATTCTGTTTTGAAGCAATTTTATTTGGATGCCGAAATGGGCCAACAAATTGAGCGTAATTTGATTATTGGAGCCTATCAAACGGTTCCTCGTCGAACAAGGCCATTCGCTGTATGGGCTCTGCGTTGTCTCAGTAATAACTGGTATAGCAATAAGCCATTTCTACAGGGTACATTTTCGTTGAATCAGCATGGCGACAATGTCATAGAAGATTTTTTCAACAAATTTGTAGCTGATCCAAGTTCTTCTAAAGGTTACGGTAGGCTATCGTATGACCGTCCTTCTACTCATTACAAAGAGCAAAAGGGTGTTCAGCACAAGGGAATAGATAATCGCTTGCTTGAAAAAGAGTCAGCAGAGAAATTTATCGCAGGCCAGACACACTGGCTTATGGTTAATCGCGGTGACGATGGAGATCAACATATGTTGACTATCAAGCCAGAAGATTACGGGCTTGGTTGGGACCAATTTTTAAGCCATGGTGGAACGACTGCTATTTCTTTATTGCGTAAGCTTCCAAAAGTTGGAAAGTATTTTGGTAGCGATGATGGCAAAGGTAATCAAAAAGAACGAGTTCAAAAAGCATTTTTAATTATTTTTGGCGAAATGCTTAAAGCATTATATCCAAAACAAGATGATATGCAGGATTTGCATATGAATGCAGCCAATAAATTGGGTGTTTCTTACATGTATAGTGTTACTAAGACTTTAAAAAAAGATGCCGAAAATAAACCTAAAGAAGAAACAGTTTCAGATTTAAGCAGCTCTTGGGGTACTGTTACTAAGGCGGATGCAAAGATAGCTGCTTGTGAGGGTATGCTTGAATGCTTTGACGCTTTAGTTGAGCACGTTGAGCCCAAAAAACGTGATGCGTACTTGCGTATGCTAAAGGGCAACGAGGTGATACACGTTTGTGAGACTCGTAAAAAGTTGATCGAAGAGAATAAGGCTCGCGATTTAAAGATGGAACCTTTGAAGAAGGCGCTGAAACTAAGATTGAGTAAGTGGAAACAGGATACAATTTCGAGTTTTTATACTACGTATGGATTAGATAAAGATAGTCCAACAATCAATAATATTCATCGCAAGAATGACATCGTTAAACATGCGTTTGATGTGTTGGATACGCTTAGTCTTATACGTGGATGGGGAGTTGTTTGTCCTAGCACAATAATTGGTTCTAAGTTACTTGGTAAAGTTGCAAAAAAAGATGGCCAAGGCTCCGATGAGCTTAAAGCCGCTTGTAGGAGTGTTGAAAAAACATTCATGAAGTCTGTTCTTGATCCAACAATCGAGGACATGCGTAGAATTGGTATGACGGTGATACGTCGTAAAGAAATGCCACAAGAGTTTAAAAACATTGAAGATCAAGCATTATCGTACTACGAGCTTGGAGCTAAGTATAATAAAAATTCTGCTGTGGAGCTTAAAAAATCTGCGGTTTATCGTGATATTGGCTTTGCCAAAAATTGGCCCGGTTATTTTGCGTATGGTTGGAATAGGGCTGATGCGTTGCTTGGTTATATTTCCCAATGCGACAAAACCTTAGCCGAAGATTATGCAAATCTTGTCGATACACAAGGCCCTATGGGCGATAAGTGGATGGAAATTGCTGAGGCAGTTGGTCGTTTTGATGGGCGTAATAGTAAACGAAAGCTTAAACAGCATAAAAAATAGTTGAGTTGAAAAGCTCTTTTAGTACAAAAGATGGGCGGATGTTTTTACAACATTCGCCCATCTTTTTGCTTGATTTTGCTTGTGTTTAAAGCACGCGGCCTAAACGCTCTCGAACTTCTTCTTGTCCCAGATCATCGACCAGGCCATGAATGCTCAAACCTTTAGCTTGGCCGGTTAGTGCAATTCGCAAGCCGGCAAAAAGGTTCTTTGCAGATAGCTCAGATGCACTGGCCTCAGCCTTGAGCAGTTTTACGATATCTCCACTTGATTGCGATAAGCTTTTTTTCGCAACAGCTTTAAACAGTTGCGTAGCTTCTGGCCCAAGGTGCTGTTCCAAAATTGTGCTTGCTTGCTTAGGTGCGCCAAAAACAAAGGCTAGTGCGTCAACTGCGTCAACAAGCGTGGTTAGGTCTGTTTTGACCGATGTAATGAGGCGAATTAATCGCTCATCGTCAAGTTGTTTAGCTTGTGGCCATGACCGTTCTAGGAATGGACGGCATAGATGCGCGAGTTGTTTGTCAGGGTAATGTGCTATCCACTGGCGGTTGATCCAGCGTAGTTTTTCGACATCGTACTTTACGTGGCTTGCACCGTGGCGGTGATCAAAATTTATGGCTTTTGCCATTGCATTTAGTGATAGAATCTCTTGCTCAAACGAGCCACCGACAATTCCCAGATAGTTGTTGATTGCTTCTGGTAGGTAACCTTGGTTGCGCAGGTCGTCTAGCGAGAATCCAAAATCGCGCTTAGAGAGCTTTTTGCCTTCGCGGTTACACAATATTGGCATGTGCCAAAAAGTTGGCAACTGAACGCCAAGAGCTTGGTAAATTGAGGCTTGTCCGGCCGTGTTAGAGAGATGATCTTGACCACGGAAAACATGCGTCATCTTCATTGATATATCATCTACACAGTTGGCAAACATGAAGGTGAACGAGCCGTTTGCCCGAGATATCGGGAAGTCCGAAAAGTTCTTCATATCAAAGGTGATTGTTCCCTTGATTAAGTCTTTGATGACAATTTGTGCTTTGTGGTCAACGGCAAATCGGTAAACGTACGCGATGCCCTGCTCAAGCTTCTGGGCTCGATCATGTTCGCTCAGGTTGTAGCAGGTTCGGTCGTAGCGTGGTGGTTGCTTAAGCGCTTTTTGGCGTTGCCGTTTCTGGTCAAGCTCTTCTGTTGTGCAGAAGCAGGGGTAAACTCGCCCAGCTTGTTTAAGTTGCTCTAGGTGAGCTTGGTATTCTTGGGTGCGTTTGGACTGGAAGTATGGAGCATATTGGCCACCAGCGTCAGCTCCTTCGTTCCAAATTATATTAAGCCATTTTAGGTCTGCCTGTATGCATTTAGCTCCAGGATCAAAATTGCGTTGAGGGTCGGTGTCCTCAATTCTGAGTACAAAAGTTCCGCCACGCTGCTTTGCAAAAAGATAGTTGAATAGAGCGGCGCGTACGTTGCCAAGGTGCATGAGGCCGGTTGGAGAGGGTGCAAATCGCACCCTTACAGCTTTATCTGCCATAGGTTTACCTGTATGTTATGCCCAAAAAGTGCACGGTTAGTGCTCAAAAAACATCATCGCTGTTTAGTTTACGTACGCAGACAAACCATGTCTAGAACTGGGCTTGTTTGTAACAATAGGCAGACATTGACTTTGGGCTACCCAAACGTGGTAAACAGAGTAGGGAGTTTTAGAAGGAATTTTATGAAAAAATGTTTATCGCTTGAGTTTTTTATGGAAGCGTTTCCAGCCGGTTTTGACAAAAAACTGCTACGCAAAGCACGTTTACTAGAGGTTGAGGGGTACCTGAGAGTAAAGCACGATGGTCAGACACGCTTAGAGTTGTACGGCGATAAGGACCAGGTAGATTGCTTTGTTGTTTTTGTTGAGGGACTTCTGGATGAGCAGACTCTGAACACATTTATGGTGGAGCCTCATACCAAGAATCGGGATTTTAGAGGGGTGTTTCGCGTTATTCTTTAGGCTATTTTAAAGCTTAAATGGGGCGCTGGTAGTTCTGAGGAGCCATGGTAAACTAAAAGTCTGTACAAAGATTTTAGACTTATCTGGCTCGCTCATGGCCCGTTTCCGACTGTTATATACGCTTTTAATTTTATCTGTTGCTTTTTGTACTGTTCAGGGCTCAGGTTCTACACCTGATGATTCTGGCACGGAAAGAATAGAGATTGACTGCTTGCGCAAAAATAGTGCGAGAGAGGCAATAAAAGCTTCAGGCATAGAACCGTTTATGCTTGAGCGTTGTTCGTTTGAGTCAGACTCTACCTTATCTACTCAAGAATTTGAGTATCTTTCTGATCTCAAAGTTGGACAAATGGTTGACCAGGGGCGGCTTGTTCAGCTGTGTAACGTTCTCATCTGCAAGGGAATTTTTTCACATATTTATCTGTATATTCATCGTACTGGGGTTGTTGCTCAACTGCATTGCCTTCTGCGGTCACATTGGGTATTTAATCGTGTTTCGTTTAGGGGATTGGTCCTAGGTAAGGATCTTTACCGCCGATTTTATCAAATAAGCCCTCATGACCCGTTTGATCAGCACAAGCACGAGCTATCGCTTGAGCGAATTCATGAAGCATTTTGCGATCAAGGTTATTTTAAAGGGGTGGCAAACGACTCTCTATCGTTTGATCCTTTGACAAAAACGGTATCGGTTGAGGTTGCCCTTGAGCGAGGTAAGCAGTTTTCTGTTGATCAGGTTCAAGTTAGCTGCTCTATTGGTAGGAATAAGCTGAAGCATAAAATGTGTCAGTACGTTACAAAATTTTTGAAGCAGTATCTGGAAAAAAAACGTTACGACAAGCAGCGAATAGAGAATGCTACCAACGAGTTGCATGAGTATCTGAGTGAGAAGGGTTTTTTGGGCATTACTATTTCTCTCGAAGAGTTTTTGTGCTTTTTGGAGCGTTCTGTCCGCCTTGTTTTTTCTGTCAAAATGGATCACAAGCGAACCCTTTCTTTTTCTGGAAATCACTACTTTTCGGCGTCGAGCTTGCGGTCATTGCTGCTGGAATTTGGCCCTGCAGCCGGCATTGTGCCGCCCGAGGTGTTTGCTGAAGAGATAGAGGATTTGTACCGCAAAAAAGGTTTTTGGGATATAAAGATTCAGACCTTCGAGCAGGAAGGGCGGTTGAGCTTTTTTATTGTAGAAGGAGAGCGCGCACGCGTTCAGTCTATTACTCTGGAGGGGCTGCCTGACATGGATTCGTTAGCTGCGCGCAAAAAGTTTTACCGTAAGTTCAAACGGTCACAATTGTACGATGAGCAGATGGTTGAGAGGCGGTCTAGCAAACTGATTAAGCATTACGTTAATCAGGGTTACTGGAGTGCTTGTGTTGCTGATACATCGTTTGAAAAAGCTAGCGATAACAATGAGTATATCATGTACGTGAGCTTGGATGTTGGTAAGCAATGTATTGTAACAGGCGTACAGGTTGAGGGCATTGAGCTAAAGGGAGATGAGCTTCTTTCGTTTAAGCCGTTTACAAATGTTGTAGGTTCTGTTCCAATATCGCCGCGCCAAATCAACGACCAGAACAAGGTTCTCATGCAGGCATTGCGAGACCGTGGCATGATTTATGCGTATGTACGGCCATCGTTTGTTGAGCATGAGGGTGGTACGAGGCTGGTATGGCGGTTGCACGGCAATAACTGCATAGTCAGATTTGGTAAGCCGGTTCTTCGTGGTACGGTTCGTGCTCCCTTTAAGCCGCTAATGAATGAGTTATTGTTTAGTCATGGTCAGACTTGGTCTGGCAAAAAGCTTACTGAGTCGGCTCAGCGAATACGTGACCTTGGAATGTTTGATGCAGTCTCATTGTATCCGGCCGCTTTATGCGAATCTGATGGGCTACAGCCTGTAATACTAAAAATAATTCAGGGCTCACCTTTTGAGGTGCGTGGAAGGGTTGGTTATCAGCAGGTTAGTAAAAATTTTACATGGCGTTCAGGTGCGACATACAAAGTTGGTGGAACGTTGCTCTGGAAAAATCCTACGGGACATGCAGACAGGCTTGGTATCGATTGTGATGTTACTCGCTTCCGACGGTCGATGCGCTTGAAGTATCAGACCCCTTGGCTGCTTGATTTGCCGCTGATGGCAAGTTTACAGGCCTATTCATACGTTTATGATCAACCTTTGATTATCGGTTCAAAAAAACGACTTTATCGGGCAACACAAGATGGAGTTCTTGCAGGTTTAAATCGTAGGTTTTTACAAGGATTCTTGGGTGTAAACTTTGGTATTGAGTGGATGAGAACCGAAAAAATCTCTAAAGAGCTGGCTATGGCAATTCAGTTTCAGCCTGAGTTGATTGACAAGCGTGTGCCGTATCTCCAGATTGAGCCGTCCTGGTTTTGGAATAATCTTGATGACAAAGTTTACCCCAAGCAGGGGGCGCAGACGGTTGCAAGTTTAAAAGCGATGCTGCCACTTGCTAGGCGCGAAGCTGCTGCCTGGGTCAAGGCGCTTTTTGAGCAATCATTTTTTGTATGCCTGCATGACTCGGTTGTGTTGGGCCTACGTATTGCGTGTGGACATGTATTCAATAAATCATTTAGAGCAATCATGCCACCGGAACGTTTTTACTTGGGTGGGGCGCAAACTGTGCGTTCTTACCAGCCGGACTTTGTGCCGCCACTTGGCAGGTATGACGACCAAGGTTCGCTTAAACATGTTCCAATCGGAGGGCGATCAATGTTAAACATTAATACTGAGGTTCGCTTCCCGTTGATTGGTCAAATTGGTATGACTGTTTTTAACGATATTGGAGTGCTCGGTCAGGATAACTTCCAAACGCTTGAAAGCGTGGATATTCCCGGAGCATTTGTTGGAGCGACCGGATGTGGGTTATGGTATAAGACGCCGGTTGGGCCATTGCGTTTTGATGCAGCCTTTAAGTGGGCCAAGCAATATAGTGAGCAGTCCAGATATGCGTGGTTCTTGACCTTGGGTTATGCATTTTGATACACAGACAAAAAGGTATATTTTGCTTTGCGGCCATCAAGAAAGTATACTACCTTGATGTATCTAAACATATAAAATGATAGGCAACGTCGTATCAGAAATTCAGGAGATACCAAGTGATACAAAAAGAACATAGTCATAGTGATTGTGAGCATGGACACGGATCAGTTTGGTCTGAACTTTTGTTACATACTCCGTATGCGATCATGTCGGTCGCGTTTGGGTTTGTAGTTTTAAGTTTTAGCTCATTCTTTTTCTTGACTGATAATACTGCTGGTATGCAGCAATCGTGTGATATTATATTCCATAGTTTTCACTTTATGCATATCGTATTTGCTGTTAGTGGAACATTTGTTATGTTCCTACGATTTTCAAAAAACATTCTGCTTGGCTTAATTCTGTCTGTGATAGCACCGACGCTTTTTTGCTTGCTGTCCGATGTTATGTTCCCATATTTAGCTGGTTATATCATGGGTATTCCTATGGATCTGCACATATGTTTGGTTTCAGAAATGCATAATATTATCCCGTTTACAGCTATTGGCTTGTTGCATGGGGCGGCTTTGAGTTATCGCTCTGCAAGTCATCAAAGTTCTATTTCGGTAAGCTCGCATGCTGTACATATTTTCATCAGTTCCATGGCTTCAATGTTCTATTTAGTAGGGCATGGTTGTATGGATTGGTTTCCAAAAATGGGTATGATTTTTTTGTTAATGATTATTGCAGTCGTAGTGCCATGTACCTTGTCAGATGTTGTGGTGCCTATGTACTTTTCTCGTGTAGGGAAGGGAAAGGAGAATGCGTAGCATTCAATTTAAAGGGGTGAGCAAAAAGTTTGGTGATGAGCAGGTTCTTAAGGATTTTTCTTTAAATGTGCCTGCCGGTAAATTTTTTGCATTGCTTGGGCCAAGTGGCTGCGGAAAAACAACGTTGTTGCGTTTAATTGCTGGTTTTGACCATGTCGATAGCGGCAAGATTTATTTGGGTGACCAGGATATAACAGAAGTTCCAAGTAACCGACGTAGTGTAAACACTGTTTTTCAGAACTATGCACTTTTCCCTCATATGACCGTTTTTGATAACGTTGCGTATCCATTAAGTATCCGTGGCATCGACAAAGATGTGTCCTTGCAAAAAGTAATGAAAATTTTGCGTTCAGTGCGGTTGCGTGCTCATGCACACAAGTACATTGACCAGTTATCTGGTGGCCAACAGCAACGAGTTGCTTTAGCGCGCGCTATGATTAATGAGCCAGATGTGCTTCTTTTTGATGAGCCTTTGGCGGCATTGGATGTCCACTTACGCGAAAAAATGCTTGTTGAGTTGATTGATCTTCAGGACAAGCTAAAGACAACTTTTATTTACGTAACTCATGACCAGTCTGAGGCGCTTACTGTTGCTGATCAGATGGCGATCATGAATTACAAGGGTGAAATTGAGCAGATGGGGACGCCTGAAGAGATATACGAATTCCCAAAAACTTCGTTTGTTGCTCAGTTTGTTGGAGCTAGTAACTTTATTTCTGGTGACTTTGTCTCGCAAGAGGCGCAAACGGTGGTTATAGATGTCCCTTTGCTGGGTTCATTTCAGGCCCAAGTTACAAAAAAAGGGCAGATTGTAAAACGTGACGACATCGTACTGATGAGCGTGCGGCCCGAAAAAATATGTATCAGTAAGCAGTCACTGGTTGGATTCTCTAACCACGTTGAGGGCATTGTTGAGTCTATTGTCTACAATGGGCGTTCAACGCTGTATCATGTACGTTTAAAAAATGATCTCATGATTCAGGTTTTTGAGCAGAATGAAGAGCATTTTACGCAAGAGGTTATCGAGTATGATGATCACGTACATCTGTATTGGCAAAAAAATAATGTTGTCTTGCTCGATAGATAGGTTTAGTTGGTGATAGAACAAGAAGCTAAATTTTGTCTCCGCCACGTTAAGGCGTTTGTGCTTGGAGTCCCGGCCTTTATTTGGCAGTTCGTTTTTTTCTATGTACCGCTATTTTTTCTGTTTATTATCAGTATTACAAAATCGTGGAATATTCTGGGATTCGGTTCCATTACGATGGCCAATTATTGGGCCATGCTTGCTTGGGCTCCGGTTAAAATTATTTCCGCGTCATTGCTAATGGCTGTGATGACAACTTCGATTTGTGTGGTGCTTGCTTATCCGGTCGTTTACTTCTTGTGTCGATACGTTGGGCGGCTTAGGTCGTTCATGATGTTTCTTTTGATTCTTCCATTTTGGACCAATTTTTTGTTGCATGTTTATGCTTGGTTTATGATGCTCGAGAAGCACGGCCTAGTAAATAATCTGCTTATTAAATTGGGATTGATTAGTCAGCCTGTCTCGTTGCTGTACTCCTACTTGGCTATTGTGATTGTGATGGTTCATTCGTATCTTCCATTCATGATTTTCCCATTGTATTCAGTTATGGAAAAAATTGATAAACAGCTTCTTGAAGCATCAGCTGATTTAGGGGCAACTTTTTGGCAGACTTTTTTTCGGGTTATTTTCCCGCTTACACTCTCGGGATTGATGACAGGTGTTGTGCTGGTTTTTGTAACTAGTTTTGCTGAATTTGTCATACCAGAGCTGGTAGGTGGGGATAAATTCTTTTTTGTTGGTAACCTCATTACTCATTATTTTTTAGTTGCTCGTAATGCTTCGGCAGGGGCTGCCTTCACTATTGTCAGTTCACTGGTTGTTTTGGGGGCCATAAGTGGAATTTACGCATTTGTGCGTTCCGCTATGCCTGGAGCTATGCGAGGTAAAAAGCTATGATAACCGATTCTAGCGGCGGGTTGCGCAGGTTTTTGTTACCTCTTATGACCTTGTTCGTATACGCGTTTTTGTATATTCCTATTGCTATACTAATTGTTTTTTCGTTTAACGACGCAGTTTTCCCGGTTCATTGGAACTCTTTTACGCTTAAGTGGTACAAACAGCTTTTACATTCACCTGAGATTATTCAGGCTTGGATAAATTCGCTTATCATAGCTGCTAGTTCTGTTTCGCTTAGTATTTTGATGGGGCTTGGATTAATCTACATGAGCCTGTTTGTTCCAGTGCGTGCAGTGGTTCGTATGTCTTACTTGATTCTTGTTGCTCCAGAGATTGTTCTGGCTGTTGGTTTGTTGAGTGTGCTTTCGTATCTGTCGGTTCCATTGGGATTTGGATCGTTGATTGTTGGGCATACACTGATTAGCCTAGGTTTTGTGATACCGATCTTATTTGACAGGTTTTCTGAGTTGAATCCGAACATTATTGAGGCATCGCTTGATCTGGGAGCTACGCGTTGGCAGACGTTCAGGCGTATTTTGTTACCACAGATGACACCGACCATATTTGCTGCAGCTCTTTTAGTTTTTACTTTATCGTTTGATGATTTTTTGATCTCATTTTTCTGTACTGGTGGATCGGTTCAGACGATCTCGCTTTATATTTTTGCCATGATTAGGTCGGGTGTTTCACCCGTGCTTAACGCACTTTCTACGGTTATTATTGTCGCGAGTAGTTTGTTGGTTTTTGCTTTCTGTTTAGTTCGTGTTAAAAGTCGGGTGTTTTAGAAATGCAGATGTTTAGTAGACGTTTTTGGAATTGCGTTTCGGTCGGGGCTGTAACTTGTGCCTGGTTAGTTATTATTTTTGGTGCGTTGTTTATTCCAAAGCTTGTAGAAAGGTTACACAACAGTCGCACAATTAATATATTTGCGTGGTCAGACTCCATAGATCCTGACACTTTGCATGATTTTGAATTGCAGACTAATATTCGAGTCAATCTAACCTATTACGATAGTAACGAAGAATTGTTTGCAAAATTGCGGGCGACTAATGGTGTAGGGTACGATCTTATCGTTCCTTCAGATTATATGGTAAAACGCTTTACAGATGAGAATCTTTTACAAAAAATAGACAAGAAGAAGCTGAACTTTGTTAATAGAATTGATCAGCGATTATTGGGACTTCCATTCGACCCTGGCAATGATTACTCAATTCCTCTTGAGTGGAGCATTATCGGTATATGTTTTGATGCCGATCTGTTCCAGAATGGCTTGCCAGAAAAAAGTTGGTCGATGATTTTTGACCAAACCTTAATCGATGGAAAATTGGTTGCTCCGGGTGATGCGCGTGAACTCTGTACGATTGCCTCTTTGTATCTGTTTGGTCTTACAGGTAAATCACTTAGTCCGGATCAGATTAATAAGATTGTTAATTTACTTAGAGAGCAAAAACATCGTGTTCTTGCTTATTCTGGAACGAGAGCAGATCTTTTGGTCGCGGCTCACAACGCATCATTGGCTGCTGTTGCAAATGTATATGTAGCTCGAGGTTCAAAGCATGTTGGGCATCTAGGTTTTGCCATCCCTAAAGAGGGTGGTTTTTTGACAATAGAGAATTTTGTGATACCAGTTGAGAGCAAAAAGACAGATTCGGTCTATCAATTACTTAACTTTTTGTATCAACCTGATGTAATTTATCAGAGTTGTATGAATGCGGTTGTTCTTCCAGTGACTGTGGATGAGCAAAAGCGGCTTACAAAACTTCCTGTTTTTAAAAAGCTTTTGGATATTTCATCGACAGAATTTAAAAAATTGCACTTTTTTGGAGAGGTGTTGACGGATGAGCAAATCGATGAAATTTGGAGGCGACTGAAGGCGCCTTAAGAGCAGATTCAGATAGAGTTAAGAGTTGTTGACATTGCGATCAAAAGGAACTATTACTTGTCGGTAGTGTTCCGGAAAGAAGGAGAAAAGGAGAGTTCTATATTATTCAAGACTGTTCGCGTGTGTTTTACTATTGTGGACATCGATCGAGGAATCAGATTACTAAAAGAAGTATCGTTTTCTAAACGTCCTGTCAAAAAAGGGGAGAGTTTATGACAAAGAGTTTTATACGCGTTTGTCTGGGGGTTGCCTTACTGGCTTCCATTATTCCAGCATCGCGGGTTTGTGCAGCTACTGTAACGGCTAACTGGAATAGTTCGGCTGTTAATACAGATGTTGATGCAAGCAATCCTTCAAATACGTATGTTGTTGATATTACCGGTGATAATACATTCGGTAGTGAAGTAAAGGTTGATGCTTCTGGTGCTGACGTTGCTATGAACGTTACCGCTACGGCTTCACTTGCAGGTTTGGCAGCTAATTCATTGCACTTGAAAGCAGCATCAGGCCGAACAATTACGATTAATATACAAAATAATTTGACCTTCAAGGCAATAGATGGAAGTTCACAGAACTTCTTTATTACCTTTAGTGGTGCGGGTAAGTTGGTTTTCAACATTACTCCAAGCAAAAAGATATCATTCACCAAAGGAACAAGCACCGGTGCGGCGCATTTCTTTGTTGGTATGGATGACACATTGGTGCCAACTGTACAGGTGAAACGATCTTCAGCTGCTAGTGATAATGACGCTACGCTTGAGATTGGCGAAAACGCTATCTTTAGCTTTGTTGCAACTGGTGCTAGTGATACTGGAACGCTTGAATTTTACCCAGCAAACAGTACTTCTAACATCGGTCGTATGATGCTTAACATCAAGGATAAAGGATCTTTTGTTCTCGATGGTCACTCGATTACTGCACTGCCATCTACTATTGCAGACGCTGGTGCGGACGTTATAGAGAGCAGCGTAACGATGACAACATCTCAGGGTAGCCAAGCTAAAATGGTTATTGTTGGTGGTACCACCTCAGAGCATGCTGGCCTATTGATTCTCAACGAGAATGCAACTGACCCTGTGCTTAATAAAGCATTCGGCGATCTTGATACTCGAACATACGATGGTTTGAAGCGTTACGGATGTGTATTTGGTGGACGATCAGAACTAGAAGTTCAACTTCGTGCCTACCTTGATTACGCAGCCGGTAGCCTTGACCAAGCTTCAAGCATGACACTTGCTTCTGGTACACCAGCTCAATTGATCAAAAGCCGTAACCCTTCCGCCCTTACCATTGATGGTGATGGAAGCAGAGAATGTCTCTGGAATCTGAACAACGCGGCTTGCGGTGTTTACTTCAGAGCTGTTGCTGATTCTGATGGTGTTGTGACAAACAGTGGTACTTACAAGTTAAGTGTCACTACTGCAAAACATTCAAGTGGTGCTGGAGCTGCAGTTTTGAGGGTTGAACATCCTTTGCATGTCCAAGGTTTATCATCGGGTAGCAATGCATTTGAAGTGCTGAGTACAGTAACTGATCTGCATGGAGCCGGTCCTCTTATTGAAGACACATCAAACTTAGTTTTCCCTAAAAAGAACTTCTCTAAAACAAGCAGTGTGTACAACGCTTACAACAACGGATATATCTTCAACAATAGCGTAATCAGAATGTACGACATGGATTTTGTCAATTCTGATAGTAATCATAAGGTGTTCGACAAAAATGTAACTGACTCAGAGCCTCTCTTAGTTGGTGGTGGAACCCACTTGCTAACTGGTGCTAGCAGCAGTGTTCGACCGTATATGGCGCTATACAATACTGATATTCGTATGCACGACGACTTGCATATGGTTGGTATGGACTTTAGATGTCCAAACATTCCGATTTCAAGCAATGCAACATGGGTAGCAAATAACCCGATGTCCAGCTACGGCAACTCAATTACCGACAACACCTGCAATATGATTTTCCATTCAAACGGTCGCGACATTGATTCTGGCCTTGGACGAAGGTTCCACCTTGGTGGTAGTAACGCTGCTTCTAAAGCAAGTAACGGTATTACGCCAATCGATACAGCTGCATACTTAGATGTATTACAGACGACTATTGATGCGTCAGGGTCAGGAAGAACACATTTGTTCAACTTTACAACTGGTCTGAATAACATCTTAATCAACCCAAGCATTGACACAATTTCTGGTGAGACTTCTGGTCACGTAATTTATATGGATGCAGCAAGTAACATTCAGGTGGGTACATCAGGAGATGACTTTACCGATCTTATTACAGGCTCAGCCACACAGACATTGACTACTACACCAGAGATTAGGTTTAACAGTTCTGTTTGGCATATGGAAACAGCTGGCGGTACTGCTGGTAATGCACTTGCTTCGCACGTAAGTGGTGAAGGAGCTATGTTTGTCGAGAAGCAAGGCTCACTTACGGCAGCTTCAGGCTCAAATGTACTTTTGAACTGTTTAGTGTCATTAAGTCGTGCCGGAACGGCTAGTTTGCCGGCGTCTAGAGTGTTCTTTGGTAACTCCTTTGGTATAGTAACTGCGCGAATTGACATGAACGATGATGATGAGCGTATTATAGTTGCATCGGGTGCCTCTGTACCGGACTATATGATAGATTGGAACTCTTTGGTTGCCGACATTACAGGGACCGACGCTGCCCGTTTCGATTATTACGTACCTTCAACAACGATTGGTTCACAAACGGCTGTTGTTGCGTCAAATGTTAACCGTGCTCCAGAAGTTAATGGAGTGGTCGAGCAGTTGCAGGTTACAGGTACAACGATGGCCAACAGGGCTCACGTTATTATTAATGGCGGTAAAGTAGATGAACTTATAATCATCAAGGGCAACATTAGCGGTGAACGTGATGTTGCTAATGCTGTATTAAAGGGCAATGGAAGCGTTGGTATTGGAAGCAAGTTCCACAACGGTGACTCATGGCAAGCAATTCGTAAGATGGGCTATGCTGACTTCATGCCTATTTTCGATGGCGATGGACAAATAGTTCTTAATTCGGACATAGAAGTTACCGGTCTTGCTGCAATTCTACCTGGCCCAAACTGGTCAAGTAGCAATACCGCAACGATTTTTTCAGATAAAGAACGCGCAATAAATGTCCGTCGCGACGCGACGCTTGATTTGAGTGGTTTTTCTAGTGGAACAATTAAGTTTGCAGGTAGTGCACGTTTGCATATGCATCCTGGTTCAGAACTTTATCTTGGTTCAGGCTCAACTTTGAAGTTTGACGATAAAGCAGTTCTTGAGTTTGTAGGACTCCGTGAAGGTTCTCATACAGCTGGAACAGCTATTACAAGTAATGATGACGACCGTGTAAAAATGTACGGATCAGGTACGGTTACTTTTGCAGGTCATTCAGGGGCTTTTGTCCGTGAAGGTGCTGCTGTTGGTGTCCAAACATACTCCAATGCATTAACACCAAGCGTAACGTTTAATATTAATGATTATGCACAAATGGTGGTTGATGGCGGAGCGTTACAAGTTGGTGACACTGTTGCATCAGCTGGTACTAAAGACATCACCTTTGCTCTTGTTATTGATGGAGCGGACGCTGCATTCAGGATTGCTAAGCGTGGCTTCTTCGGAGCTGCTGCGGGTATCGTAGACAAAGAGAATGGTGTTGCTCCTGACAGCTGGTTGATTGGTGCTTTGAATAACGTCAAATCATTCACGATGACATTCACAGATGGTCGCTTTATGCACAATCAGATCGCACTTGGTAGCAGTACTGAAGCATCGTTGATGGCCTTTGGTGACATCGATGGTACAGCTTCTGCAACTTATCGTTATGACAGTACCGTTGCAGCGGGATTCCCTGTGTACGGTGGTGGAAACCTTGCAAACATTACAAGCGCAGTTACTTCGGTAGCGCCGATTTGTTCTGCAACTGACGATACAGCCGGTACACTTCAGACTAGCATCTTTGGAAGTAGTAGCGTTCTTTCTGATGGTTCAAAGAGTACTGTCAAAACAACGTTTGCTACTGCTACGGGTGGTACAGCAGCCAATCTGTTTAGTCTACTCAAAACAGACTCAATTGCGGGTTATTCATCTAAAGTAGCTGCATTCTTTGTGGACATAGATAATGTTCTCAAAATTGCTTACTTAGCTGGTACAGCTATCAAGCGTGTAACAGCGCCGGCACTCTTGGATGAGAATGGTTACTTGCTAAGAAGTTTGGCAAAGTTGGATCGACATACAGATTTACATGCTATTGTTGATAGCAGTAATTCTGTAACAACACTAATCGTGGTTTAGAGAGCAGTCGAAACAAATGTGGCGGCATCTGTAGTAGGTGCCGCCGTATAAAAAGGGAAAAATATGACAAATTTTATCAAAAAGATTCTTGCGCTCTCGCTAATCCTGAGTGGAACCGCGATTGCTCGAGAAATACGTAACCCGTTACCAAACACGGTAGGTTATTTATATAACCCTTGCTACCGATGTGACCATGATTGCCGTGATGGCAACTGGGAGCTAGGCTTGCATGGTGCAGGGTACACTCGCTTTGCCGATAGTGCCTACGACAAAAAACATGGAACAGATAAGGTTCCTTTATCTCAACTTTACTTTGGTAAGTATGACTTCCGTTTAGAAGAAGCGTTTCAGGGTGCTACTGCTAGTGTAGAAGGTAACCCTTGGGTTAATATTTCTACCGTTAAGCCACGTTTTGACTACAATGAGCGCGGTGTGCGCTTTGGTGGTAACGTTGCCTACTCCTTTGGTAAAGACGACAGTTGGACCTTTGGAGCAAGTGCTGGTATTCCGTATCGTGTAATTGAAGTTGAGCGGGACGCTGATGCAAGCTTCTTCACCGATGGCCTTGGAGATGTTGCAACTGAGAAGAAACAGACAATGGGTGACGGAAGTAGCGTTAACGTATACGCAGTACGTATGGATTTGGTTAACCAGCTAGGTGTACCGGTCAGTGCGGCTTGGGCAGCAGCTACGACAGGACCTGCGGTTCCAGCTTCGGTTAAGGTTGCTGACAAAAACTTGTCAAGGGACACTTCAGGCACAGATGATGTTGCGGGTCATTTAATTGGACGTTTAGATAAGTCGGTTCCAACGGGTGATTTTGCTTTTAAATATAATGATTCGGGTGTGGGATCTTTGGCTGCTTCAGGCGTATTGGCAACAGATGCTAAAGCTTATTTTGACGATGCTAACGACTATACGGCTTTAGACGGTAACAATAGCGTTCTCTCTAAGTTGTGGCTTGTTCCTACAGCAGATGATATAGCTGCAACTTCAACCGATATCACCGATAATGCTAAGGCTTTGGGTGGAGCATTGAAAAATGCCATTGATACAAGTTTGCTAGCAGACAGCGTTGTTGATTTCCTTGACGGCAAGGGCCTGAACTTTGATTCGCAACGAGTAATGGGCTTTGGTAATCTTGATCTAGCTGCGTATCTTGCGCACAGATTTGGTAAAAAAGTCTGGGTTGCAGCTGAGCTCGGTGGTAAATTGGGAATCGCTAGCGAAACTTCTAAAGTCGCCGGTACAGCTTCCAATAAGATCATGGATTATCGTAAATTGCTTGCTCAGCCTTTGGGTAACAACGGACATCATGAATTGGGTGGTAAGGTAACGATTAACGTTAGTAACTGTGGCAAAATAGCTTTGCGCCTTGACGGTGCTGGTTACTGGGCATTCAGTGCTAAAGAAAAAATCGGTGCGACCCTAAAAACATCGACCATCAAGAATATTGGACCAGAAGTTGTTGCTGACATTGATTGGGGTTACTTCCTCGGTCATGCTGACCTCATATTCAGACATCCTAAGACGAAGAACATGGAACTGGATCTTTCGTACGAGCTCTACTACAAGGGTGAAGATAACGTTAAGTTCGCTGATGCAACCGTCACTGATTTGGATGATGATACAGGCAAAGAGGTTGACAAAGCTCTTGCACAAGCAGACACCAAAGTTATCTCACACAAGGTCGGTGCACAATTTGCATACCGTCCTGATTGCTTGAGTATGTACGCAGGTGTGCGCCAGTCAGTAGCTGGTAAAAACTCCATGCGTGACAACGACTTCTACTTCGGGTTCGACGGAGCGTTTTAACTAGCGACTCGTTCTACAACAATGAATGAACTTTGCAGGGGAGCCCGTCGTGGGCTCCCCTTTGTTTTTGTCACTATTTGCGGGTATGATTAGATTGCGTTGTTGGAGCAAAATAAGGGGTCTCTACTAGGGTGACAAGCAATTATGAGTCAAAAAACTTTTTACGTTACAACTCCTATTTATTACGTTACTGCTAAGCCACATCTTGGCTCGCTGTACTCAACCGTGCTGGCAGATGTCGCAACGCGTTGGGCGCAGTTGCAGGGACGGCAAACATTTTTCTTAACTGGTACTGATGAGCATGGTCAAAAGGTAGCATTAGCTGCTGACAGTGCAGGCAAAGACCCTAAGGTTTTTGTTGATGATTTCATTCCAGCTTATAAAGATGTTTGGAAAGCATACGACATCGATTACAATCGCTTTATTCGTACTACCGATGATGACCATATCAAGCTGGTTCAGAAGTGGGTTAAAGAGCTGTTGGATCAGGACAAGATTTACAAGGGGCATTACGCCGGCTGGTATTGCACTCCATGCGAGACGTTTGTGAAGCAGGTGCCAGATTCTGACAATCCTGGTGACTCACAGAGCTGTCCTGATTGTGGTCGTGATACAGTTTTGGTTAGCGAGCCTTGCTACTTTTTCAGGTTGTCTGCATATCAAGATCAACTTATAAATTTCTATAAAAATAATCCCGATTTTATAACGCCACGAGCACGCATGAACGAGGTGATAAGCTTTGTTAGTGATGGGCTGAATGACCTGTGTATTTCACGAGCTAGCGTTGACTGGGGAATACCTTTTCCTGGTGACCTGGATCAGGTAATTTACGTTTGGGCCGATGCTCTTAACAACTACATCACAGCTGCGGGTTGGGGACTGCCAGACAAGCAAAAGCAGTTCGAGGCTATGTGGCCTGCCGATCTGCAGGTAATTGGCAAGGACATTGTTAGGTTCCATGCTGTTTATTGGCCAGCATTTTTGATGGCTTCAGGTCTGTCTTTACCCAAAAAATTATTGACTCATGGTTGGATTACCGTTGACCAAAAAAAGATGTCAAAATCGTTGGGCAACGCTGTTGACCCGCTTGAACTTCGTACGCGGTATGGCTCCGATGTGGTTAGGTATTATCTTGTACGTAAACTTGCAGTTTCGCAGGATGCCGACTTTAGTTACGACGATCTAGAACAGACGGTCAATGCTGACCTTTCAAATGCGTTGGGTAATCTTCTTAACCGTATTTGTGCTTTGACGAACAAGAATGAAGTTTCCAGGCTTGAGCCTCCATCAACTTGGGGTGAAGCTGAGCTTGCATTGCGCGATGAGTTGCGCAACATGATTGTTGCGGTCAAGGCAAGCATGGAAGAGTATCAGATGCACATGGCATTTTCTCGTGTTATCAAGTACGTGCATGTAATCAATGCCTACGTTCACTCGCAACAGCCGTGGAAAATTGTACGGGACGACCGGGACAAGTTTTTGGTAATTATGAGTGCTGCGGTGCATGCGCTACGAGCGGCAGCAGTGCTACTCTGGCCTGTGATGCCTAATAAAATGGAAGCACTTTTGGGTGCTCTGGGTGCGAGTATGCAGTTGGGTCCAGATTATCTTGAGAAGCTTGCAGCCGATGACTGGAACGATACATTTACGATGATCAAGGTGCAGCCACTTTTTGCCCGAATAGAAAAAACAAAAATCAAGCAGGAGCCATCGATGGATGAGCAAGTAAAAACAGAAAACAAATCGGAACAAACTTTCATCGATATCCAAGATTTTGCCAAGGTGCAGATTGCTACTGGTACTATTTTGAGCGCAGACAAAGTTGAGAAATCATCTAAGCTGCTACAGCTTGAAGTGGACTGCGGTCAGTTTGGTAGGCGTACGATTTTGTCTGGTATACAAAAAGATTATAGCTCAGAAGAGCTTGTTGGCCTGCAGGGTCTGTTTGTGCTCAACCTTAAGCCACGGGTTATGATGGGTGTTGAGTCGCAGGGTATGATGCTGTTTGCCAAGGATGCACAAGGTTCACTCAAGGCTCTGACTATTGCAGGCAAAGTTCCTGATGGTTCTCAAGCGCAATAAACAGGCTAATTTTACATGAACAGCTTGAATAAGCCTTACACGCGCACTTGTAGGAAAACATTTCTTATTGCGTCGATTTTGCTTCTCTCATGGCAACCTTTGGCTAGAGGAATACCTCGTGACATCGTGTTAGCCTCGGCAGCTTCATTTTTGTGCACTTTTAACACAGTTTTCATTAGTCGTGCAGATGAGGATCCGTACGAGCATAATGATCGACTTGTGTATCGACAGATACTCAAGGGTGCGTATGTTCCGATTACAGCAGCGGCTGTTTTTCAGTTGGTTGCACGTATTTATGGCGCTGCTGATCTAAAAAGAGAAAACAGAATCAGTGTTGCGATTCTTGCTGCTTGTGGGCTGGGAATTATAGCTGGATCGATACCAGATTTGTGTGTTGGTGAAATGAGCGCTTACAAATTTCGCTTAGAAAAAATTCGCAGAACATTAAAGTTTTGGAAAAATCGAGCAGTCGATTTAATGGCTGTTGGAACACTGGTTATGCTTTCCCTCCTAAAATAGTTTTCATTAGGGGCTGTAAACAAAGCCCCTAATACCCCCCCCTCACATTTTTATCTTTTTTTAACAATATTTTTCTATAAGCAAGTATCCACGTTAAGTCTTTTTGCGATCCGTTTTTGCTGTAGCTACGCCGTCACCCCAGCTACGAAGGGCATGCAGGGGAGGTGTTTTTTTGGCGAAGACGGGAAGCTATCTAAAAATAAATAACTCCGTTGAGCGTGTCCTGTTGAAGGAACTGCAGAGCGTTAGCTCGAGGTTTCAAGTTACTCGCGTCGGGGCCCAGGGGTTTCCCCGGCACCCTTGTCCGCGAGGGGTTGGGTGAGCAACCCCTCGCTAAAAAGTTAAAGTATAGATGTAAAAGGTGATCAAATGATCTATTTAAAGGCTGGATCCCCGTATTCACGAGGATGACAAGGAATTGATTACTGTTATATGATCAAGAAAAATGAAAATTCAAGCCATCGCGTGGGGGTTCCAAGGTCCTCCTTGGTGTCCTTGTCTGCAAGGGGTTGGACAGGCAACCCCTTGCTAAAGAATTAAAGTATAGATGCAAAAACAGTTATAGATAAAAGTGTAAGATGCGCTTCTAGCTTTGCTTAAAGACATTTAAAGATTGGTTTGTAATAAAGAAAAGGTTGGGGAGAGTATGAGGGGCAATTAAGCCCCTCATAAAGTTACTCTTTGCATTCCTTATCAGAGCAAATAAGCTTCTCAACGCCTTCAACGAAACGAAGAAGTCGGTAAGGCGTTTTGCACTTTGGACATGGTTTCTGATCAATGTTTCCAGAGATGCTGAACTTGCATTTAGGGTAGTTATTACAGCCCCAAAAAACTTTTCCACGCCATTTGCGCTCAGCGATTTCGCTTTTGCATTTAGGGCATGGGAAGTTAGCAACATTTTGTTTGATGTACTTGCACTTTGGGAAGGCTGAGCAGGCAATAAATTCGCCGTTACGGCCTACAATCTTGCGTAAAGCTGTACCACATTTTGGACATGGTTCATCCAAGAGTTCAGGTTTTTTGCGTTCGACCATGTGTAATAGGCCTTCATCATCCCGTTCAAAGGGGCTGGTAAAGGTACACTCTGGGAACCCAGAACATCCGAGGAATTCACCATTCTTACCAAATCTAATGGCCAGTTTTTTTTCTTTACATTCAGGGCAGTCCAGTTCAGTTAAGACGGCCTCTTTACCTTTTACTTCCTTTTCAAAGACTGCGAGTTCTTGCTCAAAAGAGGTATAAAATTCTTTGAGAAGTTTATCTCGTTCAAGTTCGCCTTGGGCAATGTTATCAAGGTCTTCTTCCATGTGAGCCGTGAACTTGATATCCATGATTCGTGGGAAGAATTTAGTAAGCAGCTCATTGACCTTCATTCCAAGCTCGGAAGCGAAGAATCGTTTTTTTGGATCAAGTGTTGCGTACTGTCTGAGCTGTAAGGTGTTAAGAGTTGCTCCGTAGGTGCTTGGTCGTCCGATGCCTTCTTTCTCCATTTCTTTAACCAGTGATGCTTCATTAAAGCGGGCTGGTGGTTGAGTGAAGTGTTGCTTGGGAGCAACTTTCAAGAGTTCGGCTGGACATTTAGCAGCTAGCTCTTTGGGGAGCATTGTTTCTTTTTTTTCTTTTGATTCATCTTGGTAAACACGCAGGTAGCCGTCAAAAATAACCGATGATCCGGTTGCTTTGTAAGTGTATACATCGCCTTTGACTGTGACTGCTCGTTGCGCGTATTGTGCCGCACTCATCTGGCTAGCAACAAATCTGCGCCAAATAATCTCGTAGACGCGAGCCATGCCCTTGTCTAGGAAGTTGGCAACTTTGTCTGGTGTGATGCTGACATCAACTGGACGGATTGCTTCGTGAGCATCCTGTGTAGTACTTTTGCTCTTTTTTGATTTAGAGAATACACGGCTTTTGCTTGGTAAGTAGGTATCGGCAAAATTGCTTTTAATGTAAGCGCGTGTTTGCTTGAGTGCGGTGTCCGAGATTCTAAGTGAGTCGGTACGCATGTAGGTTATGAGTGCAACGGGTTGTGACGGGTCGTCTAACTCAACACCCTCATAAAGCTTTTGTGCAATCTGCATGGTCTTTTTGACCGGCATGCCAAGTCTGGTGTGAGCCGCTTGCTGTAGAGTGCTAGTCATGAATGGAGGATATGGGTTTTTTATTCGTTTTTTGTCTTCAACTTTGTCGATAACAAAAGTTGCATTTTTGATGGCAAGCTCATGTTTTTTTGCGTCTTGCTCGGTTGCAACCTCAATTTTTTTGCCCTTGATGTGCGTGAGAGCAGCACCGAATTGAGCACCTGCACTTTTGAAAAGCGCATCTAAGCTCCAGTATTCTTCTGGCTTAAAGGCACGGATTGCCTCTTCTCGTTCGCACACGATTCGTAGCGCAGCAGACTGCACGCGCCCAGCTGAAAGTCCTTTTGCAACACGACGCCATAAAATTGGGGATACCTGGTAACCTACCCAGCGGTCCAAAACCCGGCGGGCCTGTTGGGCTGCGACTCGCTGCGAATCCACTTTGTATGGATTTTCGATAGCGTTGATAACGGCAGGCTTTGTAATCTCATTAAAGGCGATACGATGAATCGGAGTACCTTTTTTTACAACCTTTTCGATCTCTTGTTGTGCGTGGAAGGCAATGATTTCGCCTTCACGATCAGGATCAGGCGCTAAAAAGATCTCGTCAGCTTGCTTGGCTGCTTTGCACAGGGCAGAAACAGTTTTTTTCTTTTCGGGCAGCACGACATAGTCAAGCTTGATAGGGTCGCCCATGGTCACACCAATCTCTTTGGATGGGAGGTCTTTTATGTGCCCCAATGTTGAAACAATTGTAAAATCGCTTCCCAAAAACTTAGAGATGGTTTTAATTTTTGCCGGTGACTCTACGACTAACAGTTTCTTCATAATTCACTTTTTGTGACGAACATGCCGATACTGCGCCACAAAAAACAGTTTGCGCAGCTGTAGCTTTCTCCTACAACCACTAGGGTAGACATCTGATTGGGCAAAATCAAACGCAAGCGATTTTGATTCTACGAAAAAGTCTGTTTTTTTGTAATGAATAACCGTTTACAGAGCTAGATTTGTGAGGGTATGCTGTGCGGTATATTCATTATAAGGAGAGATAATGTTGTTAGTAAGAAAAGTTTGGAGTTCCTGGAAAGCTTCACTGAGTATGTTTTGGGACAAGCAGGTACTTGGTTTGTTGTTTTTGGCAACATTGAGGGGGTTGAAGGCGTGCATGCGATTTTGGTGGGTAATGCTTCCAGGGCTTGGCGCATGTGCGGTAATTATAGCGTGGGATAGTGCTTATGCATTTTACGTATCTATCTTTATGTTGTTTGTGTACATGATTTTACTGATACTGGCTGTTCGTCCTTCACCCGACCTTAAGGATGCGCGATATTTCTTACGTCATCTTAAAAGGTTGCCGTTTTTTATGGTGGTTGGGGCTACTTTATTTTTTCTTTTTTATTATGTGCTTGTGCCCGTTCTAGATCGAAAGATTAACTTTTTACCTGGCGTCTACGTATTCCCATTTAACATCTTGTTTTGTATTTTTTATTTAAGTATAAGGCAGCTGTATAGCTTTTTTTTGTTGGCCGATAGTCGGATTAGTTTTGTTAATACGATCAAATCTATTTTTGCAGGAATACTGTTTTTTTTGGTTAATCTGCCAGGAGCACTAGCTGTTTGCGCGTTGTCGATTGCGATCTTCGTGGCAAGCTTGTCTAGCTTAATTAATATTTTACCGTTTATCATTACTGATTATTCCTTTAATTATGACATTCTTTTTGTAGCAGCTAAGTGGGGTACCGGTCCAGGGATCCATGCTCCAACCATTATTGGAGCAGCGGTTATCGCGTTGCCATTTTGGATCGCTCTTTCGGGTGCTTTTTATACGTGGCGAATTTGCGAATCGCTCGATATTATTGGAATTGGACCAGAATGAAAAACAGGAGGAGTTCGTTGAAATACTTCGACATGATGGTCCGTTCGTTGCTTGCTTACTTTTTGGTTGGGTTACTAGGAGCTGTTTGTGCCTTTCCCTGCCTAGTCGTTGCGGCTTTGCCTGAGCGCTTGCGTCTTAATAACCGTGTTTATCTTTGGTTTGCAGGGTTATTTTATCGTGGGGTTGTTTTTGCAACAATGCTAAGGGTGACCGTTGTTGGTAGGCAACATCTTGAGCAAGAGTGTGCAATTGTCGTTGCTAATCATCAGTCAGCCTTGGATATTCCATTCGTAGGAGCACTGCTTGGCACGCATCCGCATGTGTGGCTTGTGTTAGAGCATTATGCCCGGGTACCCATCTTTGGATTTTTGATACGTAGAATGGCAATTGTTGTTGACCAGTCCAACGTTGCGAGCCGTTCACATTCGATGTTAAAAACGTTACGCTATGCTAATAATTGTCAGGGCCATATCATAATTTTCCCTGAGGGTGGACGTTATCTTGAGGGTCGTCCGCAGCGCTTCATGAACGGATTTGCGTTGCTTGCGCACAAGACAGGGCTTCCTGTGATTCCGGTATACCTGAAAAACTTGAACGATGTGTATCCGCCTTATTCATTTTTTATTCGCGCTAAGCCGATAAAGGTTATTGTCGGTGAGCCGGTAACACCCAGTGATGAAGAGACAGCGGCTCAGTTTGGTCAGCGTGTGTACGATTGGTACTTGACTCACATAGAGCAAGAAAAATCGCATGACGCTGTAATTGATTAGTAATTTTTAAAAATAAATATTGAGGTTGTTGTGTCTACAAAAACGGTGATGTTTGTAAAGAACCTTACAAAAATATATCAACCATCTTTGTTTAACAGATTGTTTGGCAAAGAAAAGCCATTTGTGGCTGTTGATGGCATATCATTTGAGCTTAAAGAGGGAGAGATCCTTGGTTTACTCGGACCAAACGGCTCGGGCAAGACAACTACGATTCACATGCTTTTGGGTGTTCTGAGTAAAAGCTCTGGTGATATTAACTATTTTGGCAAAGACTTTTCTCGTTTACGTTCAGAGATTATGGCCAAGGTTGCCTTTGCTAGTACGTATGTAAGATTCCCTGGCAACATGACTGTAGCCGAAAATCTTGATGTATACGGTCGATTGTATGGGCTTACTGGTCATGATCGAGCTGAGCGAGTAAAGCATTGTTTGCAGGCGTTTGGCATGTGGGAATATCGTAATCGGTATGCCAGTGCTCTTTCTGCTGGGCAGATGACCCGTTCGGTAATAGCAAAAGCATTTTTAGCTAGGCCCAGAGTTGTATTACTTGATGAACCAACGGCTTCACTTGACCCTGAAATTGCTGCGGTAGTGCGCAATTTTGTTCTTGAACAGCAGCGTGAGCATGGGGTCTCGATGCTTTTTACCTCCCATAATATGGCCGAGGTTGAAGAGGTCTGCGATCGTTTGTTGGTTATGAAACGGGGTGTAATCATTGCCAACAATACACCACAAAAATTAGCCGAATCGATCTCAACCGCTCATGTTGAGTTGATGGTTAGTAGCGGGGCTAAGGCTTTGTCAGATTATTTAACAGAAAAAAAATATGCTGTTGAATGGCAAGAACACTTTGTTAAGTTCTCTGTTCAAGAGCAACAGATTGCACGGGTGCTTTCTGACATTGCACAGCGCGGTATAGAGTATTCTCAAATTTCAATAGATAAACCAACACTTGAAGATTACTTCTTGCATGTTGCCAGAGGGCGCGGTAATGCTTAAGAAACTTGGTTTTGATGTTAGGCGTGTTTTAGCAATAGTTATCCGTTATCTGACGGTGGATAAGCGTGATATTGGAGCTATAACACAATATTTTTATTGGCCAACTATGGACCTGGTAATGTGGGGTATTGCCGGTTACTGGATGGTTGAAACAACTCCTTCGTCTCGTGGGATGGTTACTGCTATTATTTTGGCTCAGGCATTTTGGAACACGGCATTGAGGGGTAGCTTTGGAACATCTCTTGCCCTTATGGAAGAGATCTGGTCGCAAAATCTTCTGAATGTTTTTGCAACTCCGCTACGTGTACGAGAATGGCTTGCAGCTGCTTGTGTGACCGCTTGTATTCGTGGAACAATACCGTTTTTGGTCGTATCCTTTGTTGCCTACTTTTTGTTTGGTGCAAACGTTTTGACTGTTGGTTGGTTCATCATTCCATTTGTTATTTTGATGTTAATGTCTAGTTGGTGGATAGGCTTGGTAGCTGCATGGTTTATTATTTCGTTTGGTCGGCAGGTGGCCGTACTTATCTGGGCTCTCGGATGGTTCTTCGGTACATTTTGCGGGCTATGGGGGCCTGTTTCAATCTTGCCAAGGGCTCTTCAGTACGTTGCCTGGTCGCTGCCAATGACTTATGTATTTGAGTCGTTACGGGCATTGATTCTTAATCAACCAGTTTTTCTGTCCTATCTTGTAATCGCGTTTGTTCTTAACCTGCTGTATCTATCCATCACAATTTATGTGTTTCGCGTGTTGTTTAACTACAGTCGTTCACGAGGGTTTACACGCTTGATGTAACGTTTAGATGAATTGAGCGTAAAGCCTTTGGGATTGTCCAATTGAGCCTGTTGTGGTAAACCTGTATGCGGTTGGAACATAGAAAGTTTTCAAACAATAGCCATACGTAAAGGTGCCGCACAGTGTTTGGTATTCAGGTCAGTTTCTTGTACCCGTGGGTTGCTTTTGTCGGTATACCGTTGGTCCTGATTGTTGCCTTGTGGCGATGGTTTGGCAAGACCGGTACGGCTTACAGGCATCCTCTTGTTACCTACTTGATTGAGAATGGCATGCAGTATCATGGTTTTGGACGGCATATTCTTTTTGCGTGTCGTTTTTTAGCTTTGATCTGTTTGGTATTATTGGCCGCTGGTCCTCATTCTGTCGATGTTAATACCGTGGTTAATGGCCAGGGTGTTGATATGATGCTGGCTCTCGATGTCTCTGGTAGCATGATTCTTTTTGACGATCTTCATGACAGAACGACTAGGTTTGATAGGGCAAAAAGAGAAGCTGTATCATTTATCAAGAAGCGCCCGAATGATCAGATTGGTGTTGTACTTTTTGGTGCAATGGCTGTTGTAAGATGTCCGATGACTTGCGACAAAAAAATGTTAACTGAGCTGGTCGAGCAGTATGAGATGGGTCAGATTGATCAACGAGGGACTATGCTTTGCACAGCACTTGCGACGGCTGCTAATGCACTCAAGGAGACGTCTGCTGCCAGTAAAGTTATTATTTTATTAACTGACGGTGAGCCTTCACAGGGCGACGTTAAGCCTTCTATCGCACTAGATCTTCTTAAGCATCTTGAGATCAAAGTATATACGATTGGTATAGGTTCTCAGAACGCGTTTAGTGAGCATCCGATGTTTGGAGTGCGTCGTGAAGTGGGCGGTACCGTTAATGACCAGTTGTTACAGCTAATTGCCGATCAAACAGGCGGACGATACTTCAAGGCAAGTGACCCCAAAGATTTAGCAAATATTTATCAGACCATTGATGAGCTTGAAAAAAGCGAATACGAGACGATTGTTTATCGACTTAAAGAACATCTTGTATTGCCTTTTGCGCTTACGGCTATGCTCTCTATTTTGCTCGCTCTGTTATTACGAATATTTGTTTGGTGGGGCGTGGCATGGTGAACTTTGTGCTAAGAGAACTGGCTTATATTCCATACGTGCTAGGCCTTCTGTTGGTTACAGGCTTGCTAGTTGCGTGGTATTTCTACCGATACATTCAACGCAGTACAGATTTAAGGACTCATGGCAAAGTTGGCCGCACTGCTCTACTGGTCAAAATTGGACTCAGAGCGATGTTGGTGATTGTATCCGCATGCTCGGTAGGAGTCGCGATACTTCGTCCATGCTGGGGCAAGAATGAAACGATTTGTGAACAACGTGGACGTAACGTTCTTATTGCGCTTGATGTGTCGCGCAGCATGCTTGCTCAGGATGCCAAACCTAGTCGTCTTAGCTGTGCTAAAGAGAAAATTATTAAGTTAGTGCATCTTCTAGATTCTGACCGTGTATCGCTTATGCTTTTTTCGGGAATGCCGTTTGTTAGTTGCCCTTTTACCAGTGATCGACAGACTTTTATATCGTTTTTGAACTCGGTTACAGTTGAAGCGCTTTCATCAGGAACCACAGCGCTTGATCAGGCCTTACAAGAGGCGGTTAAGCAGTACGAAGAAGTTGGCGTGACTGGGTCAAAAATTGTTGTGATGTTGACTGATGGCGAAGATTTTTCTGACGATTTGTCACGAGTGCAAGACCGCATTGCTCGCGAAGGTGTCAGTGTTGTTACGTTGGGTATTGGCTCTGAACAAGGTGCTCCGATTCCACTTTTTGATCATAATGGCAAGCAGGTTGGTGTTCAACAGGATCAAGAAAAAGTAGTGATTTCTCGCTTGAATGGCAATTTGCTAAAGCGTCTAGCTAAAGCTACTGGTGGGTTGTACCAGGCTGTTACTGACGATGATACAGACCTTTATAACGTTCAAGCATTTGTTGAGCAATTTGAGAGCAGCGATCTTGGAAGTGTGCGTCGTGATGGGCTTAAAGAGCGGTACTGGTTATTTGCCCTTTTTGCTGCTTTACTTCTTTTGGTTGAGTGGATCTTATGAAGAATATATCGACTGTTTTTTTCGTACTTCTATGGTCGGTAGCTCTTGTTGCTGACAATGGCATTGGTCAATATGAGCAGGCTGTTGTTCACAATTCAGACAAGGGTAAGGCGTTGTACAATCTGGGTGTGGTTCGTTACCGGGCTCAGAATTTTGAAGATGCATCGGCCTTGTTCGAACTGGCTTTGAAGGATCCTAATCTTGATAATAAGTCAGAAGAACAGGTTCTTTATTATTGTGGTAATTGTGCTGTAAAGCTAGAAAAGTACGAAGAAGCTATTGATTTGTATACACAGTTACTCGATGTGCATTCGGACAACGAGTATGCCAAATCTAATCTTGAATACGCTCGAATGATGCTTGAAAAGCAGAAGCAGCAACAAGAGCAACAGAAGGATGATAAACAGGACGATCAGTCAGACAGTGATCAGAAATCTGACCAACAAGATGGACAACAGCAGTCTGACGGGCAGGGCGATCAAGATAAACAAGATCAATCAGATTCTAATGATCAGGAACAGAATAAGAGTGATGGCGACAAGCAGCAAGGCGAGTCTACAGATGATGATGGGGATGAATCAAGCCAACAATCAGAAGATCAAAATAAAAATGAATCGTCCAATAAAAATCAGGATAGTGACCAGTCTGGAGAGCAAGACCAGCAATCTGGTTCGCAGGATGAGCAACAGAATGATTCTGGTGGAACAAAAGACAACTTTGATCAGGATGAGTCCGATCAGAATGAAATGAAGTCACAGCGCGGTGATTCTAAAGAAAAAAATAACAAAGATGAAAAGGCAGATCAGGAACAGGAGGCAGCTACTGTTCAGGCCGCCCAGCCGAGGTACGTTGATCTGCCAGCTGAGGCTGATGATGCTCGATTGAGTGATACTGACAAGCAGCTGTTGTCCTTTGCAGATAAACATAATGAGCGTTATAAACAACATCTGACAAACGCAATGTTGCGTCAGTCGGGCAAGGGGGCTTCTAATGCTAAGAATTGGTAAGACTTTTTCGTTTTTGATTCTTGTGTTTGCCTTCATTAGAATTTGTGGCGCTGATATTCGTATGTCGGTTAGTGATCAAAGTGGTCGAATGACAAGGCACGTTGTTGCTGGAATTCCATTTATTTTGAGCATTGATGTTGATGTTGCAAAAAATATTACAATCGAGCCAAACTGTGAGCTTTCTAATGGAGTAACGGTGCTTGGGCGAAGTTCGAGCAGCACCTTAAGAATGGTTGATAATAACCAGTCGTATAAAAAAAAATACCGTTATACTTTGCGAGCCGATAACACGGGTACAGTGCAGCTTGGACCGGCCAGTATTATTGTCGATGGTGACCGACTAGAAGCTCAAGCAATTGAGTTATTGGTAGCTGATGTTGACCAGGCAAATGTTTATGCCACTCCAAATTATGTTCAATTTAAATTGAGTAAGGATGAGTGCTTTGTTGCTGAAAATGTTCCATTTACAATGCAATTTTTTTCGCGAGATTTAAATGTGTCGCTTGATAGTGTCGGTTGGCCAAATAAGAATCCTAATGTTCAGTTCTCTTTTGAAGGTAATCCTCGCGTTAGCGAGAAGGTTGTCGATGGAGAGGTGTATCGGGTTGTGACCTATTCAGGTAGTGTCTGCTCTTATAAAGCTGGATCAGTAACTATACCGGCCATTCCTTGTGTGTACAGTAAGCGTAATCCTCATTCGGTGTGGGGCCAGTTGAACCGTATTTGGCCAGGTTCTGCATTGGATCAGAGTCGAGTTTTTTCTAAGGCTGTGGCCCTAACTGCTAGGGCCTTACCAAAAGAGCTTCATGAGCCGGCTTTTGTTGGAACGCGTTGCTTGGTTCAAGCGGCAATTGACCGCCCAAAGGTAACTCAAAATGAGGCCTGCCTTTATAAGTTAATGGTGCATGGCCAGGGCAACTTCGATCTTTTGCAGGTCCCTGAACTTGTGTTGCCAGACAATTTGACTAGCTATCCTTCGTCCAGCTTTATTGCCGATGATGGTTTGGCTAAATTTTTTGAGTTTGTTATTCAGGCAACTATGCCAGGTTCATTTACTATTCCTGCGCAAGAAATTAATTTTTTAAATACAGATACCGGTCAAATTGAGTCTGTAATTGGTAATTCATTAAGCTTAGAAGTGGAGCCTGGTGGGCAGTTTCTTGATAAACATTCTGATGAGGGTGATTCCTTGTCAGATAGTTTGGATTCAGATAATTCTGCGCTCGCAACTACTTTTGTGCCGCCTTTTAATACGGGTGACAGCTGGTTTGCAAGCAATCGAAGAGCAATGACATTTGCTAGATTTTGGCTACTTATTTTTATAATATTTGCGTTGTGGTTAATCTGGCTGCTGTATGCTTTACGTCGTCAGTATGACCGTAAGTATCCAGCCCAAGCTGCACGCAAAAGAGCATACAAAATTGCTTGTAAAGCGCTGACAAAGGCAAGCGTTGAATCAAATTCGTCACAGCTACATCCAATATTTTCTAGCTTTTTTTCTGCTCGTTGGGGAATTGGCGGCTTGACCGATGATCAGATTGAGGATCGGCTGAAGGCTTTGATGGATGATAATGAGTATAAAAAGTGGATAACATTTTTTGAGCAGATACAGCGTGCAGCATTTGCTGCGCAGGGTAGTCACAAAGAACTTTTAAAACAGGCAAAAGAATGGTTGCAGCGATTGCAAGAATGCTAAAACTTTTACCACTTCTGTTGATGGGAGTGTCGTTTGCTCAACCATCACAGCAGGAGCGGTTTTTACGAACGCAGAGTCTGTATGAAAAGGCTGACTACGCAGTTGCCTCAAATTTGCTAAAAGAGTTGCCGTGTAAGGGTGGTGCGGTTTGGCAAAATCTTGGCTCTTGCTACGCTATGCTTGGCGATTTTTGTCGTGCACGTTGGGCCTGGAAGAATGCGCAACGATTTGTGCGGCGTTCGAGCGCTTTGCGTATTCAACGTTGGATCCGAATAATTTGTGATAAACAGCTAGAGTCTGTTCCTTTTCATTACCTTGTTTGGTGGTTTTTGTGCTTTAGCAGCGCACTTTGGTTACAACTTGTGCTGTTGCTTTTGTTTGGCTTGGCAATTTTTGGGCTTGGTAGAGCGATAATTGCTAGGTCGTGGTTGCATATTGTGTTTGCAATTATTGCAACTTTTGGTTGTCTTACGGGAGCTTTTTACCATCAAGCCTATCTTAATGCTGTTCATATTGTTGCTTTTGATACATGCCCTGTTCGGCTTGGCCCTGGAAAAGAATACCCAATATTGAGTAAGCTAGACTTAGGGACACAAGTACAGGTGACAAAATCCGAGGCAGGTTGGTCTATGATCAAACAAGGTAAAGCTTTTGGCTGGATAGAAGATGCTATTGTAGGACACATTCCTAGCAAAGGAACTGATCTGTGAAGGTGCGCGTAGCAAATATTTTGCTTGCACTGAGTGCTTTATTGCTTGTTGTGCTTCTTTGGGAGTGTGGGTCGCAGTATCGGGCATTGGGGCATCTGTATGAACTGCAGCAAGAATATCGTGCTTATATGCAGGCTCTAAAGAGCTTGTCAGAGCATCCCGAGGGGGACACTATCATCGAGGGTTTGGATGGAGTGAGTTCAGAATCAATTGTTCATAGCTTCTTAATTCTTAATCGTGACCCGTTGTATCTTCGTCAAGCTGGTGTGCTGTTTGCTCAAGGGCAAGGACTAAGTAAGCAGGTTGCGATGCTTTATGATGGGCAAGAGCCTAAGCCAAAGAAAAAGAAAGCTCGTGTTAAGCCAAAAAAAGTTAAACGGGCGATAAAAAAACGAAAACCTTCACGAGTTGTTGTTTCCAGAAAGCGGAAAAAAGTAAAACCGATGCATCTTCGGGATGTTAACCTTATCTGGCCAATTAGGCGTTCACAATTTTGGTTAAGCTCTTTGTTTGGAAGACGTAGGCGTCCAAATGGAAAAATGGGCTTTCATTATGGAATTGATTTAGCTGCTTTGCGTGGAGTGCCGGTTATGGCTGCAACTTCTGGAACAGTTGTCCAAGCTGACTACGTGCCTGGGTATGGTAAAACAATTTTGCTTAAACACAACAATAAATACAAAACTCGCTATGCTCACCTAAGTCGAATATTGGTTCGTAAAGGGCAACGTGTCCAGCAAGGGCGTTTGATTGGTAAGGTTGGGGACACGGGATACGTGCGTTCGTCCGGCAAAGATGCATCACATCTTCATTTTGAAGTTTTAGTGCATGGTAAGCATGTTAATCCACTGGCCGTTCTTGGTAGCCTATGATAACCTTTTTAGGTTTCATACAAACATTTTTAAGTCATTAGATCATTCTCATTAGTGTGTAGGGAAAAATTATATGTTTAAGTCATTTGTTGCTTGGGTTAAAAAACCAGATAAAACTTTTTCTGAGCAGATAGTAGAAATTATCGTGGTTGTTTTGCCACTTGCATTTTTGATACGGACTGTTGTTTTTGGTTTGTTCAAAGTGCCGACAGGTTCAATGGAACCAACGATGTTGGTTGGTGAAAGCTTTTTGGCCGATAAATTTAGCCCTTGGTTTCGTGGTCCAAAGCGTGGCGACATCATAGCTTTTAATGATCCAAACTTTGATTATTCATCAAACCCTGTAAAAAATGTATGGCAACGGTACGTTTGGGGCCCAGATAACTGGACCAAGCGGGTGATTGGTGAGCCTAGTGACCATGTGCAAGGTAAAATTGAAGATGGTATACCGGTTGTGTATATCAACGGAACAAAACTTGATGAACCGTACATTAATCCATTTCCTTTACTGGCGATTTGGCGAAATGGTTCGATGTCGACTCACCCTTCACGGGTTATGGTGACGTTTGTTCCGGGCATTGCAAGTATGCAACAACCGTTCTATCGAGTTGACCCCGAATGCATCGCACGTTCTCCTATCAATGGGCAGCCGTTTGTAAGTGAACCCTACATTCCATTTGACGATGGGTCGGATGTGTTTGATGTTCAACTTGGTCCAGATGAATGCTGGGCAATGGGTGACAATCGGCGTGGCAGTCATGATTCACGGGCTTGGGGTGTACTTAAAACTAACCTCATTCATAGCCGAATTATTTTACGACTGTTCTCTGTTGACAGTTACGACTCATGGTGGATAACCGACTTTATAAAGCATCCTATTGACTTCATAAAACGCCTACGATGGTCACGTTTCTTTCAGCGAGTTAGGTGTGTTGACCAAGGGAAGTACGCCGTGGCCGCGCAAACAGTAGAGTCTTAGGGCTTTAGTTGTTGGCGATGCGACGTATCGTGTGGTACATTGATAAGGTAAAGAGGTCGCAAAATAGTAAAAGAAGTGAACTATGAATTTTAAGGGTATGTTTTTGCTCGTGGCTGTGATTGCTTTAGCAGTCATTATGCCGGCATGTTGGTGGAAGTCTAAAGATGAACCATCAATGCGAATAGCAAATGTTTTGAGCGCAACGTTGTACGATGATGCGCATATTACCGGTTCAATTCATGTTCCTTTTGAAGAGCTAGAAAAGATTGCAACTTCGTGGAACAAGGATATTCCTGTTGTCACTTACTGTTCTAACTATGCATGTTCTGCGAGCGCATCAGCTGCGCGGACATTGCAACGTATGGGCTTTAGTGATGTACATGCATACGAAGGTGGCACGGCTGAATGGAAACAGCTTGGTTATCCTGTTACAGGAAAAGCAGAACAAGGTTATTTAGAACATAAAATGGAAAAGCCAGACGAACATGATGACTCAGTAATTGAGGCAAAAGATTTGTTGGCTATGATGCATGAAAAAGGCTTACTAGAAGATGAGGCGGCGGCATAGCCAAGTGGTAAGGCGCGGGTCTGCAAAACCCTGATCCCCGGTTCAATCCCGGGTGCCGCCTCCAATTTTGTTTTGTGTGCCGAGATGGCGGAATTTGGTAGACGCAAAGGACTTAAAATCCTTCGGGCAATAGCCTGTGCCGGTTCGAGTCCGGCTCTCGGTACCATTCTTGGCATAAAGCTTGGAATGGCCCATCTTTTCCATGGTGTGCTATTGGTTAAAGAGTAGATAGAAAACTTGCATAGTCTTGCAGTTAAGTGTGGTCGTGGTGATGGTTGGCTGACTCCTATCAAAGCCTTGAATGCATATCACTTTTTTTATAAAATTTATCGCGAAGCTTGACAAATATTGGGCGGACGAATAACGTACATTAATGTACTAGTTTTGTTTGTTCTACTCTCGATGCTGTAATGTTTGGGAAAAATAAACAAAACGCAAGGAATGTCTATGAATAAGGCAAAGTTGGTCGAAATGATGGCCAAACATTCTAAGCTGCCTAAAACTTCCTGCAAAGCTGCTTTGGAAGCTTTCATAGAATCTGTTCTTCGTGCGCTTAAATCAGGCAAACAAGTTGTACTTACAGGTTTCGGAACCTTTAAAGTTATAAAGCGCAAAAGTAGAGTGGGCGTGAACCCTTCAACGGGCCAACGCATGCAGATACCTGCTAAGAAAGTGCCGAAATTTACACCTGGTAAAAAGTTCAAAGAGCACGTGTCTTAAGCGAAGATTAGATTTTACATCATGAATTTTAGAGACGTCGTATATCGGCGTCTCTTCTTTTTGGTAACAATACTTTAAAAATACAAATACAAATATTGAACCTTTGTCTTAGAGTGTGCTAAGATGAGAGTGGAAGTTATTAAAACATAGACTAATTAACGTTGAAGGGAGACGATAATGGAATCGTCAAAAAGTGTAGTTACAAACAGTATTCGTGGCGCATACGACAAGGTGATCGAGGCAGCTAGAGCTCACTTAAATGTTGAACAGGTGCAAGAAATTGCTCTGTACGCGGTAATATCTGTGATTGCGGGCTTTTTGCTCAAGCGAATGAGTTCATATATTATTTTTGCTGTTCTTGGTATCGCAGCTTTACTTTGGGTATTACATGATATTCAGGTAATTGTTTTCAATGCTGAGAAGGTTCATTCTTTGGTTGGCGTTGACGCAACCAATTACAGTACGATTCTACATTCAGGCCTAGCTTGGGTGAAGGCGCATGTTGTGTTGACCGTTACTTCGGTCATTAGTTTTGTTATCGGGTATAAATTGGGGTAAAAAAGATGAAAAAGGGGACATTTGTTGAACGCCTTTCACAGGCGTTGGTTGACCGTGAATTTATATCATCTAAACAAGCTGCTAACATGCAGAAAGTATTTGCTAAAGCCCAGAAGCCACAATTCGATGATTTTTTGTTGGAGGAAGGCATTGTAAGCGAGCGAGATTTACTTGCAGCGCTTGCCGATGTGTTTGATATGCCCAGCATAGATATTGGCGGAATGTTGTTGAACCATGATTTAATTACCATGTTTCCAAAAGAAGTTATGTTAAGCAATTCATTTGTGCCTCTAGAACAGGATGGTAACATGCTTGTTGTAGTAGCCAATAATCCAGAACAATCAGAATTACTAGAGATAATTGGCGAGTATGTTTCGTACAGCATTGTTTTCTTTGTTGGTTTGAATCGGGACATTTGTGATGCGGTTGAAGAATTCTACGATGGAATTTTTGATATGGGCTTTGAGATTGAGTTCGAAGTAGATTTTGAGGATGAATTGGATCCTGTAGCAGAGTTTGACAGACTACATAAATAATTATTTTTTTGTGAAAGGTGGGGTTGTAAGCAATGATTTTTTTATCAGAATTTACTTTAAATAACTTACTTCCCACCCAGTTGGTCGACAAAATTCTTTTGCATGGAATACAAATTGGGGCATCAGATGTTCATATTGAGCCTCTGAATGATTCAAGTTTGCGAGTGCGTATGCGTATCGACGGTACGTTATACGATGTATGCAACTTGCCAAGCAACGTTGCACAGCAGATTATTGGTCGTATTAAAGTTTTGGCCTCTATCGATGTGGCACAAAAACGAGTCCCACAAGATGGGGCTTTTGTTTTTTCTTGCCCTGATAATGAGTGTCAATCAGTTGATATGCGTGTTGCGACCTATCCAGCTTCTTTGGGTGAAAAACTCGTTGTACGTTTGCTAGACGAGGCAAACAGGCGACATCGGCTAAGCGAACTTGGTTTAAGCCCTAAACAATTTAATGATATTACTTCTTTGTTAGATAGATCGCATGGTTTTTTGTTGGTAACAGGGCCAACAGGTTCTGGAAAGACAACGACTTTGTATGCGGCTCTAGATTATTTAAATGGACCAGATAAGCATATTGTTACGCTTGAAGATCCAGTTGAATACCATATAGAAGGCATTACTCAGGCACAAATTAACCCGACTGCCGGCTTCACTTTTGCCAAGGGTATGCGAGCTTTGCTTCGCCAAGACCCTGATGTGGCTATGGTTGGAGAAATTCGTGATTCACAAACGGCTCGCACAGCTGTTGAGGCGGCTTTGACCGGCCACGTTGTGCTAAGTACTCTACACACCAATGACGCGGTTAGTGCGTTAATTAGGCTTATTGACATGGGCGTTGAACCGTTTTTGGTTAACGCTGCTGTTTCTGGCGTGATTGCGCAGCGATTAGTACGTTTGTTGTGTGATCAGTGTAAAACTTTTTATACGCCAACTAAGGAAGAAGAATATATTTTACAGCAATACGATGTTGCCGATAAGCAGCTGTTTGGACCAATCGGTTGTGTTGTATGTAATCAGACCGGTTTCCGTGATAGGTGTGCTATTGTTGAGTTTGTGCTTATAACTCCAGAGTTACAGGAGCTAGTGCGCGCAAAGGCGTCGCATGCGAGTCTTCTTGAGCAGGCATATAAGGATGGAGCTACATCGATGCTACATCATGGTATGCAGTTGGTTTTATCGGGAAAGCTTTCTCTTAGCGAACTATTACGCTCAATCCATTAATCATTTAAAAATTTTAAGTTACGGGCATAAAAAAGGCTCCTTCTAATTTGCTTAGAAGGGGCTTGTAGCTTTTGTGTCGGATTTACTTGTTGTTAGGCTCTATTGCAATGCTTGTTTGTTGGTAGGCCTTTTGCGCGGTGATAAATCACTGTACAGGCTATTATATTGACTGTAGCCAAAAAGTCTGTTGCTGGCGAAATGTAAAGCGTGTTGCATTGATTTGTTAAAAGACCGAGTCTGAATAAGATCACATTTGATACCATGATAAACAAGACTACAGGGGTTGCTGCGCCAATAATTTGCGATAGTAAGTAGGGGGTTGTTTTTAGAGTCTTAACAGCGTCTTTGAGGCTGCACTTACTTACCCCAACAGCGGAAATAATAAAAAATGTTAACGAGCTTAAAGTGATTATAAACAGGATTAATAATGTGCTGCTAAGAATTATAAGGGGTAGCTTGCCGACTTTTATAATGGCTAAGGCTATTAAGGTACGCATAAGTCCTAGCGCGCAAATACTAAGGGCGCCTAAAAGTGCTGCGATAGTCATTAAGATGCAAAGCAGTAGAATCATTTTGGGTAGGCAATAGATGCCGGTTTTTAGGCTTGTTAGTAAGCTTGATTGTTTACTTTTCATGAGGCTAGATGCTTTGTGCGCGATGCTTAAAGCTAAGACAAGTGCTACGGTTCCACCAACAAAAATGCAAACCGCTAACATTGACAGCATAAAAACTGGATTTGTTATAGCATAAGTTTTTAATGTAGCGCTTAGAGCGGCTATTGCGACCCCTGTTGCAGAATAAAGAATGTAAAGAAGCAGAAGTTGTGAATTGCAGAATATGGTGGGTATGCTTTTGAAGAATGTTTTAAAGCCGTAGCTTAAAGCTTGTAATCGAGAGCTGAATGCTATCATAAATGACCTCTTATATTAATAATAAATTAATGGCTTTATTTATCATTAAACATAGTCGCATGTCTAATTATTTTTTACAAAAGCAATTGGTCTATCTCTGATGGGTCGATATAATATATTGTTTGTTTTTAAGATGAGTATAAAAAGGGCCCCTTCTGACAATAATCAGAAGGGGCCTTAAAGTTTTGTGTAGGATTTACTTGTTGTTAGGCTCTATTGCAAGGTTTGTTTGTTGGTAGGCCTTTTGCGCGGTGATAAAGTACTGTACAAGCTATCACTGATACTGTGCCAAGGAAGTATGATATTGGCGTAAGGTAAAGTGTGCTGTGTGGATTTGTTAATAGTCCTAGTTTGAATAAGGCTGCGGTTGATGCCGCGCCAAACAATATTCCAGGAGTTACAGCTCCAAAAACTTGCGATAGCATGTAGGGAGTTGATTTAAGACTCTTAAAGGCATCTTTTAGACTGCACTTACTTACTCCAACAGCGGATATAATAAATAGTGATATTGAGCCTAAAATGCTTACAAATAAGGTGAATATTGTTCCACCAAGAATTATAAGAGGCAACTTGCCGATTTTTATAATTACTGAGAGTAAAAATGTTCGAAGCAATAACATTGTGCCAATGCTAAGGATGCTTAAAAGAAAAATGGCAATGAATACAATTAAAAGAAGTAGAAGCATTTGGGGTAGACCACAAATACCATTTTTCAGGCTTGTTAATAAGCTTGATTGTTTGTTTTTCATGAGGCTAGATGTTTTGTGCGCGATGCCAAGAATAAAGACAAAGGCTAAGATGCTGCCAGCAATACTGTAAGCGGATAACATTAATAGCACAAAAACGGGATTTGTTATCGCATAAGTTCTTAATGTTACGTTTAGCGCGCCAACTGCAATACCTGTTCCAGAATAAAGAATAAAAAGAATAAGGAGCTGTGGAGAGCAGAGTATGGTTGAGATGCTTTTGAAGAATGTTTTTAGGCCGTAGCTAAAAGCTTGTAACCGTGAGCAGCAAGTTGTTGATGTCATAAATGACCTCTTGTGTTGAATAAAAGAAAGACGTTATTTGTCATTAAACATTGTGGCATTTTTTTTGATTTTTTGCAAGCGTAATTGGTCTATCTGTAATATGCGCTTTCTGTTGGGGCGATACAAATGGCAAGTTTTTTTTTAGCTTGTTTATATGCCCGAAATCCCTTGTAGAAGGGTTGTTAGTTGCCTCTTATAAAGTGTTGATCAATTTCTTGTTTGGAAAATGGGCCAGTGTTACGTTCATGCACCATCTGATACACTGCCGTTTTGAAGACGGTTTCGGTAGCCTTGGTAATAACAGAGGTGATAACAATAACGATAGTTGCAATCACAACAGCACCTGGCCAGCTAAATAATGCCCATGCAATGAGTGCGAGTGGGCCGCCGATGACGGTAGTTGCCAGGAACGAGACAAGTCCAAAGCTAGCTTGTGCACCAATTACGTTACCAAAGGTTTTTTTCATCATTGTGTATGATGACTCGATTGTTTTAACGATACTAATATTTTCTAGCGTGATGATGGGTATGACAAAATAGGTTGAAAATTGCCATGCCAAGACAAGGATTTTAGCTAGAATGGAGCGCAAAAATTGGGCAATGACGCTGGATTGACTATTTTTTGAGCGTATGTTGTTTATCACAATACCAACAATGGTAGCAATTAGTGACCAAACAATGATTGTACCCAAACGGCTAAATGCTTGACCTAAGCTTCGCGTAAAGCTGGTTTGTTTGCCGTTTAGTAGATCAACTGTTGATTGCACTTGTGCGACTGAGAAAAATGAGTTTGTTACGTTGATAACAAGAGCACTAACGAATATGGCTAATGCGGCAATTATATAAAAAGAAATGGGCACATTTTCGCGAGTTGCGTGTGGATGATGAATAAATAATCCTACAGAGGCAACAAGTGCGGCTAGAATCAGTCCGATGATAGTAAAAATTATTACGACGGCTACTACAGGGAAAATAAGTAGCGAAGGATGTTTTTTGATGAAAATAAACCCTTGGATCGCCATTTTAAAGCCTAGCATAGACTTTTGAAAAAAACGTTTAATGAAACTCATAACCTTAACTCCTTTAGTAAACGGATATAGCTGTACTTTACCTCGTGTGGCATTGTTACTGCAAGTGATGTAAAGTACAGCAAAACCATTGCATATTTGAAACTATATCATGTAAGCTTATAGTAAGATAAAAATGAAGTTTTCAATTTTGCAAGTAAGCAGGAGAAGAGTGATGAAAAAATATTTACCAATAGTTGCATTTGCAGCTTTAGGGGGTTGTATGATGATTTTCGCAGGGAAATCTTCGATAGGCTCACAAGTTTTTGAAAAGCCTGGCTCGGCATCTGTTTTGGCCAAGACATTTGGTTCAGCATCTACATCAGATAAGCCGTTAACTGTGGCTGAAAGAACTGCGATTGTGCGCAAGCATCAGCGAAGTAAGGCTGAGACAGATCAAGCGGCCTACATAGCTGCGTTTCCTGAATGTCGGTATGCACACGAAATGCATCGGGCCGTTTATGAGTTGATTCAGCAGGACATAGATAGCGCACAGAACAAGGTTGAAGATGGCTTACAGTATGGTAGTAATACAAAATCTTTGCGTCAGAAACAGAATAAGTTAAAGGGAAGTCGAGAAGATTTAACTGACTTTTTACAAACATTTGTTGTAGATAAATTTGTTCCAGATTATCTAGAAAAATGTGTTGTTGGTTGGGCAAAACGATTAAGAAAAGACCTTAAAAACTACGCACAAGATCCTGACAATTTTAGGGGAACAGCTATGGCCTCATATGATAAAGTTCTTAGAAGAATGGGATATGGTAGCAATATTGATCATCAGACAAGTCAGGGATTCTGGTAATATGTAATTCTTTGCTACGGCAATATTGGGAAAAGGGCGTTTAGGCGCCCTTTTTTTTGGGCCGTTCTTGGGCTTTTGATCAAATTCGTTGTGTTATCTATACTGCAAATAATTAAGTTAAGTACTTTTTTTAGATTAAACATAGGTGATAACAGATGAAAAAATTAATGAGTTTATTTTTGTCTGGCGTGTTGTTAGTGGGATTCAGTAGTAATACACGTTCCGGTTGGGCCTCAGAAGAGATTTTGATTATAGCGGGCCTTGGTGCCACTGCAGTTGCTGCTAGTTGTTTTGTTGGTAAAAGGGTTGTTGGAGCCTATCATAATTATCAGGACAGTTGTGTTATTGATAATGCGATTAAGGCTGTTGAACATACTCATGAACTGTATGATCCTGCGGTGAGGGCAATGGGTAAAGTGTGGGACGTTAATGCTTTATGCAATGATTGGGTGCAAGAGCGATTGAGTTCGATTGCAGGGCAAATGAACTACAGTCGTATTGAAGAATTTTCAAGGCAGCTTGATGACCAGGTAATGCTGCTTAGGAAACTTCGATATAAGCTTAAATCTATGCGATCATTGGCCAATCAAGCAGAGTCGCGGCGGTATAAAGAGGTAATGAATTTGCTTGATTCGTTAGATCGTGTGTATGTACCTCTATGTAACTTACAAGCTGTTATAACGGCTTACTACGCATTTTTTGTAATGAACGAATTCCCGCGTATTTTGACTGGTAAGTCGTGGGTTAGCTTGGTGCAGTCCTCGCTCGCCTACACTCCTGAGTACCTTTACGATGAGGTGCACAGGTTCGCTCGAACAGCATACGGTGTGCGTGAGAGGTTTCCGTTCACAAAATTGTATGAAGAATTGTACAGCGTACGCGATCGCTTTGGTAAGTCTGCTTATTCTTGTAATCAAAGATGCGTAAGAACCGAAAAAATGAGTCACATTTTGGCTATGTGGGATGCTTTTGAACGTGTGTATGCAATTGTTGTACAGAGCCAGGAATTGTTTATTGAGCGGGACGATAAACAGCGTTTTGAGGATCGTGAACGTTTGATTGCAATTGAAGAGCGCAAAGCAAGGGCTCAGGAGAGAGAAGCCTGCGCGGCCCAAGATTCCGTTAGAGAGCTGGCCAGAGCAAATGATATTGCACGAGATCGTAATCGCCAAATTAGAAAATCAAATAGATTGTTGCGTTCGCTACGTGATGAGGCTGGGCATGGGTGCCCAAATCGTGACACGATGAGCGAACTTTTCAGAGCGATTGAGTGCTTGGAAGAGCTTTTAGGTCGTATATAGATATAAAAAAACCATTGTTCAAAAAGGAGTGAAAAAATGGAACTGCACAAAAATCTTGGGGTAGACCTGGTACCTGGCTTACCAATGAATATGCGACTTAAAGAGTTTGTCGAGCAGATTGATGATTTTGCTGTGCGGGGATTTGAAGTCAATTCATTTTCAGAATTTTATCGTACCTATACGATTGAATCTAGTGATTTGGAGCCATATACATTGTTTTCTGATCATTCTTACGCACGTAACTTAATTCACCGTACAAATGCTTACGAACTTATTCTTATGGTTTGGAGAGCGGGGCAAAGTTCTCCGATACACGGTCATAGTGGGCAGCTGTGTTGGATGCGAGTTATTAAGGGTAAGTTTAGTCTTATTAATTATGAAGAAAGCAATGATGGTAAATTGACGGAGCTGAGTCGTTCTGTTGGTCATGAAGGATGCGTTGAAGGGCCAAGTCATATTCACAAAGTCGGTAATCCTTTTGACAGCGATGCTCTTTCACTCCATCTGTATGCGCGGCCTTTGGGAACATATAAAGTTTATGATATGGATCAGGGCAAAGATACAGAGGAAACAGCTTCTTACTACAGTGTTGACGGTAAGCGTTGTTAGGACGGTTTCCTTCTTTACAGATTCAGTCTTGGTCGTTACAATAATTCTGCTGAAATAAGATGATTGTTTGTTTAAAACAACACATAATAAGGAATGCAGCATGTACAAAGAGTTTATACCGACTGTTATTTTGGTAACGATGTTGAGTAGTAGTGTTGCTATGGCTTCTACTACAGCTAAAGAAGCCGTTCCTGTAACGGCCGCATCTGTTACTAAAGCAGTTAACAACAAGGAAACAAAGACTATGTTTAATGAAATGACCACAGGCTTAAAATACAAGATTGTTACTGAAGGCGCAGGAGAACAAGTTTCTAAGGCTGGTGACAAGGTTCATGTACATTACACCGGCTGGCTAGCTGATGCCGAAGGTAATAAGCTCAACGAGGTACCGTTTGACAGCAGTGTTAGTCGCGGTGTTCCGTTCGACTTTAAGCTTGGCGCCGGTTACGTTATTTCTGGTTGGGACTTGGGTGTTGCTGGTATGAAGATTGGCGAGAAGCGCCTTCTATTACTTGCACCTGAAATGGGCTACGGTGATCGTGGTGCTGGTGGTGCTATTCCGCCAAAGTCAACTTTGATTTTTGAAGTTGAGCTTCTAAAGGTCGGTTAAAACCTAATGCTTAAGAATTTTTTATAAGAATATGTCGTGGCGTACAATTGTGTACGCCACGTTTTTTTTGAACGTCAGCTTTATCAAGCTTGATCTAAATCAGCTTGAATCACTTCCCACTTTACAAGTTTTTCTTTAAGCTCTTTTTCGCGAACTTTAAGACTTTGTTGGGCTTTTATGAAGGCATCAGTGCCGTATTCTAGCTGTTCAAATTGACGATGTATTTTTTTTATCGTCCGTTCAACATTGTGAATTTCTCGCTCTAAAATGCGAGCGGCCTTAGTCTGTTTAGGCTTAACTTTTGGCTCATCTTGCTTGACAGCTGGTTGTTTTTTTCTTGTCGAGTTGTCTTCTTGTGTGCCGCTTGAACGCTCTGTTTGTAAGTTTTTTTGCAACAAGAAGTCTTCGTAGTTACCGTGATACGTGTATGTAGCGTTTCCGGTCAACTCAATGATGTGAGTTGCTAGGTCGTTTACAAAAGTTCTATCGTGAGATACAAACAGAATTGTGCCTGGGTATTCTTGCAAAGCCTTCAATAGGCGTTGCTTGGAGGGTATATCAAGGTGGTTAGTCGGTTCATCCAAGATTAAGAAGTTTGCATCTTGCAACAATGTTTTTGCCATACCAACACGGTTTTTTTCGCCACCACTAAGCACGCTAATTCTTTTATCAGCATCATCACCGCTAAACAGAAATGCACCCAAACAGCGTCGAATGTGCATATTATCTCTGTTTGGTGCGGCAGCTGTTACTTCGTCGATTACTGTTGAAGACAAATTAAGCGTTTTGTCTGCATCTTGGTGGAATATTGATGGTGTGACGGAGTGTCCAAAATTGATGGTTCCAGTTTGGCGCTCTATGAAACCTGTAATGATATGTAGCAGAGTTGTCTTACCTTTTCCGTTAGGAGCAACTAAGGCAATTTTGTCACCACGGTGAATTTGGAAGCTTGCGCCATCAAATATTTTTTTATCATTAAAGCTGTGACTAACACCTTTAACTGTCAAAACAACATCGCCAGCACGTTTCAGTTCACCGAACGGGAAGCGAGTTTCGCGTAGCTGATGTGGCAGTTCGATGAGCTTCATTTTACCAAGCTCTTTCATCATACTTTGTGCCATTTTTGCCTTTGAGGCACTTGCTCTAAAACGGGCAATGGTACGTTTTTTCTTTAGGATTTCTTGCTGTTGTCGCTTGTAGGCTTCAATTGTTGCAAGTTCCGTGATCTCTTTTTGTTCCTCGTAATAACTATAGTTACCGTTGTAACGAGTAAGCTTTGCTTGATCAATTTCGACTATTGAGCTGCATGCTTGCTCAAGGAAGTAGCGATCGTGACAAACCAGTAAGAAGCCGAATGAACTTGCTTTAAGGAAGGACAAGAACCAATCTTTAGCAAAAATATCGAGGTGATTGGTTGGTTCGTCAAACAGGTAGAAGTCGGCGTTTTGTAGTAAAAGCTGGGCGAGAACAACTCGCATACGCCAACCTGTACTTAAGGTGTCGACACTCTGATTGAGCATGGAGATGTTGAATCCCAAACCCATAAGAATTTCTTGCGCTTTAGCCTTAATTAGGGCTGGATTGAGGTTTGCTATTTGCCCTTGGGCATGTGCATATTTCTCTAACGCTTGTTCGTCACCTGGATGATTTTCCAATACTTTTTCTGAACTAATAAGTTCGGCTTGGAACTGTGCGAGCTCCTTGTGAGCCCTTACAGTTTCATCAAGTACGGGACGTTGCGAGTTAAGGGTTACCTGCTGTGGCATGTAGGCAAGCTTTGTTCCTCGGCTAACAGTGATAGTCCCGTTATTAGGCTTTTGGTGCCCGGCAACCATGTTCAGGAGTGTTGATTTTCCTGAGCCATTAAGACCGACAAGTCCTATGCGCTCATTTGGTTTAATTATGGTAGATACATCTTTGAGTAGCGAACGCTTACCAAAGGTTAGGGAGAGATTGTTTAATTGAATCATTACAATGCTAACAAGAGTAAAATAAACATGTGACCTACTTATAATACCACAATTTAACAGTTTTTTTACGCTTACTAGGATAATTATTCTATTTAAGCTTATAAAATCATGACCAAAAAAGGTCGGTGTGATATCATGATATATATATAACAATATTGGAGTCGCTTGTGTACTTAGCAAAATATTTAGCCCATGCCGGAATTTGTTCGCGCCGTAAAGCTGTAGAATTAGTTAAATCAGGACAAATTCAGGTAAATGGTGTTGCTGTGAAAAATCCTGCCCATCTCGTCCTACCGGATGATCAGGTGTTTTATGATGGAATACCTGTGAACACTGAGACAAAAAGTTATGTGCTGTTGAACAAACCCAAAAATTGCATAACAACGGTCTCAGATGAACAGGAAAGATTCTGTGTTGGGGACATAATTAAAGATATAACAAAACATCGCTTGTATCCTGTGGGGCGACTAGACAGATACACAACCGGAGCTCTTTTGCTGACCAATGATGGCCAGCTTACACAGCAACTTTTGCATCCTAGTTATAAAATCACCAAAGTTTATGTTGCAATACTTAATAAGGTATTCAAACTTCAATCGGCCAAGCGAATGATTGCGGGACTAGATTTAGAGGATGGTCTTGTGCATGCTGACGCGGTGGAAATGGGACCTGATGGCAAAACGGTTTATATTACGTTGCACAGTGGCAAAAATCGCGTTGTAAGGCGAATGTTTTTAAAACTTGGGTATCTTGTTGAAAAGCTTAATAGAATGCAGTTTGCGTCTTTAAAGGTTAAAGGAATTTCTCGTGGGGCTTGGCGGGAGCTTGATGAGTTAGAAGTTGCTGAACTTCGTAATGAAATATTAGGATCTGGCTCGTAGACGATTAGCTTTTTTTGAATCGAGTTTGGTTTGTGACTTGGTGAATATCGCATGCTTTGTCGCATTCCACCCTTGGCTTATTCGTTTGAACATTGTTGGAGCTGTTGGAGACCATGCTTCTTGTGTGTATGAGCGGTGTGGTTCAAGCAATTCATGCAGGTTGTTTGTTCCTGTAATATTTTGATTTGTTACGTCATTGTAATCGTATGAATGAATGTGGAGAGTTCCAGGTCTTCCGATTATGTCCAGATCAATGTGACACAGGTTTGGACGTTCAAGACGAATCTTGCGGACAAGGTCGTCAAAGACTGGTGTTAACACACAAACAGCATGTGGGCTTATCTGTGCAATACCTTTTTTAATTTTTGTTCTATGAAACAGTAGTGGCTTGCCGTAGTGATAGCAGCCCATTGCGCCCATAGAAGCGTGTGACAGCGCCTTGGCTTCTTGGTTTACCATCAAGTGAATGTCACGAACAAGTCGGTCTGGCTGTTTGGCATAAGTATGCATATCAACTAAGTCGCCAATTCGTCGGTGTGATTTGTGTGATTGTGTTGATACGACGTCGTTGCTCTGAACCATATCAAAATCAGAGTAGTAATTCAGTATAGTTTTGAATATCGAGTTTCCGATGTAGTCGACAGTTTCAGATTGTATTGGGCAGCCAAACATGTGTAGTGCATTGATGCATAGTCCTTGATGTTGTTCTTCCTCCCACTTTGCTAGATATAGAGCAACGTTACCGCCATGACTATGAGTAATAAGGTTTATTGACAGGTCGTATCCATTGAATGCGGCTTGTTCTTTGATTCGTATCAACTCTTCGTACAGATAGTAGGCTTCTTGCTCTCTGGCCGAGCTGCTGAGTTGACCGTTCCATCCAAAGGTATAATAATCTCCGTCGGAGGCATATTTTTTTGCTAGGATGTGATACGTTCCAAAAAAGTGGCATGCAGCTAGCGGTGCTTCAGCTTTGTCTAGATCATGATGGATGAAACGATTTATAGTGTTAGCATTAATTTTGCGTAGACCGTCGCCCATTAGCATAACGCTGTGTTTTAGGGTTCCGTCACTGCGCAATTGGTCTAGAGCTCGTACATACGGATTGTAGGAATCAAGATCATCGTGATAAGTTTTTGTTGGGCTTAACAGGCATAGGTCAGGACGAATAGTTCCGTGAATGATTACGGTAGCGGTTTTTTGCTGTAAAGGAGATTCGTTTTTTTGGGCAGGAATAAATAGAATGAATAGTGTGCATATTGCGGCAAACATCCAATAAACTCCAGACGTTTTGCTAGAAGTTGGACGTTGTTTTGTGTTTAAATTTTTTGGTTTTTGCACAGCAGTAACCTTTGACAAAAACGGTATCTTCCTTATTTAAAGGTAAAATTTCTACCTGAGCCTGTCAAATTTTGTGTATAGAAGCAATTATTTTTGTTTGCTATAGTTAACTTTGTAATCATAGTAATCAGGACTGGCCTTTAATGATACAATCAAATAATTTATTAACGATAAATAACCTTACGACTGAGGTCGAAGGTTCGCTCGTGCTCAAGGAGCTATATCTGTCGGTCGCACCCGGACAGTTACATCTGTTGCTTGGAGCAAACGGAGCTGGTAAAAGCTCGCTTGGTATGACGGTTATGGGTGCCCCAAATTATGTTGTTACCAAAGGTGAGATTTCATTCTGTGGTCAAAATATTTTGACTCTTTCGCCTGATAAGCGGGCAAGAATGGGCCTGTTTTTGGCGTTTCAGTTTCCGTATGCAATTCCTGGGGTGAGTGTCTCAACTTTTTTGCGTGAGGCGTATCGCGCTCTGCATGGTGACAAGCTTTTGCTCAAGGATTACCAGACCTTACAAAATCAGGCTTTAGATTCTGTTGGGCTTGATTTATCGTTTGCAAGTCGTTCGCTCAACGATGGTTTTTCTGGAGGAGAGCGTAAGCGACTTGAAATAGCTCAGTTTGTTTTACTTAGGCCAAAGTTAGCAATTCTTGACGAGATTGATTCCGGACTTGATCTGGATGCGATCAATAAGATAGCTGATCTTATTAACCTCACTCGCAAGCTCAATTCAGAGATGTCTATTATCTTAATCACCCACTCAACAAAATTTATTGATCTGTTGAATGTTGATCAGGTTCATCTTATGCGAGATGGTTCGATTATTGAGCGCGGTGGAGCCTCGCTTATTAAAAAAATTGAGCGATCAGGTTATGAATAATACGATTGATCGTGACAACCTTTCCTATGCATTTAAGGCACAAAATGGGTTGAATCGCGAGCGGGTTCAACAACTTTGGTCTATGAAAAAAGAGCCAGAATGGATGTTAGATTTGCGCCTTAAATCTTTGGAGCATTTTGAGCGTATGCCTATGCCAGAATGGGGAGCTGATTTAAGCGAACTAGATGCACAAAATTTGTGTTATTATGCCCGACCAACGGACAAGGTGCATACATCATGGGATAAGGTCCCAGAGGCTATTAAGCAACGGTTTGAACGTTTGGGCATACCTCAAGCAGAGCGCCGTTATTTGGCCGGAGTTGGCGCACAGTTTGAGTCTGAGCTGATTTACAAGAATTTGCACAAAAAGTGGGTTGATCAAGGTGTTATTTTTTCTGATATTAGTAACGCTATGCACGAATACCCTGAGTTGGTAAAAAAATACTTTGGCACAGTCATCCGCGCTTCAGACAATAAATTTTCTGCTCTGAATGGAGCTGTGTGGAGTGGTGGTAGCTTTGTGTATGTACCGCATGGCGTTCATATCGATATGCCGCTTCAGGCTTACTTCCGTATTAATGATGAACAGGTTGGGCAGTTTGAGCGGACTTTGATTATTGCCGAACCCGGTAGTTTTGTGCATTACGTTGAGGGTTGCAGTGCTCCAAAGTATCAAAGCAACTCATTGCATAGTGCTGTTGTTGAAGTTGTGGCGCTTCCTGGCTCTCATGTCCGTTATACCACTATTCAGAATTGGTCTAACAGCGTTTACAATTTAGTTACAAAACGTGCGATTGCTTATAAAAATGCTCGTGTTGAATGGATCGATGGTAACTTTGGAAGCAAGGTTACCATGAAGTATCCATCGGTTGTTCTAAAAGAGTCCGGAGCTTCAGGGCATGTAATGTCTATCGCTGTTGCAGGCGATACGCAGTGGATTGATTCGGGTGCAAAAATGATTCATTGTGCTTCTAATACCAGTTCATCGATTGTTTCAAAATCAATTAGTCAGAGTGGAGGTCGCTCGAGTTATCGAGGCCTTGTAAAGATATTGCCAGGCGTGCAAAATGTTAGCGCAAGTGTGGTATGTGATGCATTATTAATGGATCAAGATTCACGTTCGGACACCTATCCAACAATAGATGTTAAGGCATCAGAAAATGCGGTGGTGCACGAGGCATCTGTAAGCAAAATAAGCGACGCACAAAAATTTTACATACAAACGCGGGCCATAAGTGAGCAGGCGGCTTCGGCCATGATTGTTAACGGCTTTATTGACCCGTTTGTACAGCACTTACCGCTTGAGTATGCGGTTGAAATAAACCGTTTGATTGAGATGGAAATGGAGGGCTCTGTCGGATGAGTGCATACTCAACAAATATTTACGGTGTAACTCCTGTTGAAGTTACACGAGTTGCTCAAAGCGATGTTAAGTTATCTGGTAATCCGGTGCAAACGTTGTACATTCCTGCTGATAGTTCGGTTACGGTTCTTGTGGACAGTTTAAGTGTGCGTCATGTTACCGTTATTGTTGAGAAGCGTTCCAAGTGCAATATTGAGCTGATGGTTCCTTCTGGCGGGTCGACAACTCTTCATTGCAAAACGGTATGTGGAGGACAAGATTCTCACATTCAAGTTAGGTGTGTTGGACTTTTACGTGATAAGCAGTTTTTTAATTTGGAGCTTGAGCAGTGCCATGTTGGGTCAAATAGCTCAAGTGATATGGATGTACGAATAGCACTTCAGGACAACTCATCAGCCAATGTTAAGGGACGTATTATTGTTGAAAAAACCGGTCACCAGTCTACTGCATCGTTCAAAAATTATCTGTTGACTTTGGGTAGTAAAGTTGGTGTGGTTAGTCAGCCTGAACTTGAAATAGAGAACAATGATGTGCAGTGTAAGCATTCGGCTGCTGTTACAAGCCTTGATAAAGAAAAGCTATTTTTTATGAGTTCTCGAGGAATATTGTTGGATAAGGCTACCAAGATCTTGGTAGATGCATTTTTAACAGGAGGCCGGTGTGATTGATCGTTCTTTATTTGCGATGTTTCGCAATAATCCCAATTTGACCTATCTGGACAATGCGGCAACTACTTACAAACCTGATAGCGTGATAGAGGCGATAAGCCATTTTTATTCGCATGACTATGCAACGGTTGGGCGTGGTATTTATCAGCTTTCTGAGCGGGCCACACAGCGCTACGAAGAAGTTCGAGCGCAAGTAGCAGAATTTATTGGGGCCAAAGCTAACGAAATTATTTTTACTCGTGGTGCAACGGATGGTCTTAATCTTGTAGCAACTGCTTGGGGCGGGTCGATTATCAGCCAAGGCGATGAGGTTGTTGTCACGGAGCTGGAACATCATTCGAATCTTATTCCATGGCAACAATTGTGCCAGCAAAAGGGCGCAAAGCTACGTTTTATTCCTGTTACAGATCAGGGAGAATTGGACTTAACGAGTTTAGATCAGATTATTAATGACCGTACGAAATTAGTTGCACTTAGCTGTGCTTCAAATGTTACGGGCCTACCTGTAGAGATAGATCCAGTAGTGCGAGCTGCTCGAGCGGTTGGAGCTTGTGTTGTAATTGATGCAGCTCAATTTGGGCCGCATCACCGGATTGATGTTAAGCGTATTGATTGCGATTTTTTGGCAATCTCTGGTCACAAAATGTTTGGCCCGATGGGGATTGGGGTTTTGTATGCTCGTGAATCTAGGCATTCCCAGATGGCTCCTTATCAATTTGGTGGTGGTATGGTTTTTGATGCTAACCTTGAGAAGGCTACTTGGCTTAAGGCACCTCATAAATTTGAGGCTGGTACTGAATCGGTTGCTCAGGTTATTGGCCTGGGAGCGACTATAGACTTTATGAATAAACATATAAATTTTGATGAATTAGCGCGTCATGAGGCATCTTTGTGTGCTAGGCTAATTGACGGATTATCGACAATAAAGTCTATGAAAGTTTTGGGCAATTCCAAACTTCTGCGTCAGTCAGGACATCTGGTAAGTTTTTACCATGATAATATTCATCCTCATGATATTGCAGCTCAACTTGATAAATACAACATTGCGGTACGTGCTGGCCATCATTGTGCACAGCCGTTGATTAATCGCTTTGGGGTGAGTGGTACAGTACGAGCAAGTTTTGCCATTTACAACAGTCTAGAAGAGGTCGATCGACTTCTTGAAGCGCTTACTAGCATCATTGGCTAACCGCTTTAGAGCGAGGCACAACAACAAACAGAAACAGAGCGCTGGCCAGTATCAAGCAACCTCCAGCAATTAGCGGACCTCCGGGCGTCCAAGCAAAGAGCATTCCTCCGATGGGTGATGCTGCTAAAGCAAGCCCAAATGCTTGTAATGACCAGGTTAGCCCCATTGTTTCGCCTTGTTTGTGCCGAGGTGTTGAGTTTGAGAGTGCCGCAAGAATATTAGTGCGCGAAAATGCGATAGCCGTGGCGAATCCAACTAGTGGTATTAGAAGGTAATGCGGACTTGTCAGATATGCGATGTAAAACAGAAACATACCGGTAAGTGGCGTTATAAAAATTATTGCATTGCGTGGCTTAAGCCATTTTGCAACTAAGCGAACGCTTATAAGTTGATTAATCATATAAATGGCACCCATGAGGGCAAACGCTTTGCCTGTCTGAGTTGTGTTATATGAATGAGTTTTGATCAAGAATCCAGCCATAAATTGTACATACAAAGACCAGCCAAAAATAAATAGCGCCCAAACAGCAAAGAGTGAACTTGTGGTATTTGTTGTGAGCGTGCAAAGAATCTCTTTTATTCGCAAGATCATGTTTGTTGGTGCTATGTGTGAGTTGATATGTTCGGTTAGGCAAAGTGCGACGATTCCAATATTTATTGTTAGTAGACCTATCAAGAGCCACAGGGGTGTGCTTGTTCCCCAGAATGAGTACTGATCGGTAAACAGCCCGGCAATACGTGGCCCCAAAATCCATCCAAAGCCAAAAACAGCCTGGGATATTGCCAGGTTACGAGTTTTTGTTTGTTTAGTGCTCATGTGCGCCATGTACGAGTCTGAAATAGCCGTGTTTGCTGCAAATAATCCGGTTACTAATCTACCAGCACATGCAAGATAAAAGTCCTTACTTACAAAGGCCAGAGCAGCGATTATTGTGCCAATTAGCGTACCGGTCAAACTAGTAAGCAACATCTTTTTTTTGCCAAATCTGTCTGAAAGCCTTGCTATGAATTGCGCACCAAACAGCTGGCCCAATGGGTACAGCATCATTAGTGTGCTCATAAAAAAAATGCGTGTAGTCGGTGAAGTTGTCTGAGCAAGTAGGCCGTTATTGGAAAGAATTGCGCCAGGCAAAAGAATGAACGACATTCCCAGGCCAAAGTAGTCAACAAATGTAGTAAACAGTACGGCGATGCCGTTGCCAACTGATAGTTTATGTTTCATGAGCTTCCATTGTACTAGGTTGATTGGCTTTCTGATGGCCAGTCTATCAGAGGCTTTACTGTAGGTCTATGGGATTGCTACCATACAAATAAGGGACAATAAAAGGGGAATAATATGAAGATGTTATGTACGACAATTACGGTGCTTATTTTGTGTAGTGCTATGTCAATGTATGGGTCAGATAATATTCTAATTATTGCTCATCGAGGGGCATCGGGAGATTTGCCTGAAAACACGTTGCAATCATTCCAAGGGGCTATGGATTGTGGTGCACTCATGATTGAGCTTGATGTCCATCTGTGCGCAACAGGTCAGCTGGTTGTTATTCATGACCAGACGGTTGATCGTACAACTGATGGTCAAGGAGAGGTTGCTCAAATGACCTTGGCGGAGTTGAAGTGCCTTGATGCTGGTAATGGCCAAACGATACCGACGCTTGATGAAGTATTTGAGCTAGTTGATAGGCGAATGCGTATTAATGTTGAGCTAAAAGGTGTGGGTACAGGCGCTCCGGTAGCGGACCTGATTGAGCATTATGTGAATGACCGTGGTTGGTTGCACACAGACTTCCGTATTTCATCACTTGATTTTGAGCAACTTCAGGACTTTCGTATTTGTAATAAGCGGGTTGATATGGGACTTACCTTGGTTGATATTCCTGAATCATGCAATAAACTGCTTGCCGACATTAATCATTTACAGGTAAGCGGTGTCGATGCTTGGATTGAGGGCACGACCTGTGTATTTATTCAATTAATGCATGAACAAGGCCTTACAGTGTATCTTTATACCATAAACGGGCCAAAGCAGTTTGAGACGGTCTCAAACTGTGGTGCTGATGGTATCTACACGAACTATCCAGAAAAGTTCCTTTAATTAATTCGTTGCTTTACTAAAAGCTACAATTATTGTCTTGGCAAGGTTTGTAAAACGACGTTGCAAATGCCTAGCTTTCTTGACTTTTTAAATAAAAATATATACAATAAGAAATATAAAGCCATCTAGTTTGCTACATTCTTTAGCGGCATTTTATTTATGGAAATGGAGGTTTCCACAATGAAAATAAGAAATATAATCACGCTTATGCTTAGTATGTTCTGTGTGTTGAATACACCGATGGATTTATCTGCTGGTGGTGGCCGTAAAAAACACAAGAAGTCTACTGGTAAAAAATGCGTTAAAAAACGTGATTCAAAGCAGAATATTAAGATTGCTAAGCAAAAAAAGGTAGCGGCAAAAGTACAAGCTTTTGAGCATGATCTAAAGCTTGTCCGCAAAATAATAAGGCTGTTGGAGTTGTGGCAAGAAAAATTGATCTTAGAAGGTCAGTTGAGTCGCAGAAAAAGTGACTTTTATGCATGTGGTGAAAAGTTGGGTGGTATAACTGAGTCTGGATCTAAATCTGGGTCGACAAGTGAATATACTTTTAATTATGAAGAAGATTTTGATTTGAAGGAGGCTCATAGTCTAATTTGTTTTTTTAATCGTTGTGCTAATCGACAACAACAGTTGCTAGATAATAGTGCCTTATCTTCTAGTATTATAAAAAGATTTAAGCCAATTGCTAAGCAGAGCATTTTAATAATTAAAAAATTGTCGAATGGTGCCTTGAATATACCTAAAAATATTCTTGATAACGAGTTACGACCTTTAAGTTTAGAAATGCTATTCGAAAAAAACAAAGATAAGCCTAATTTCATTAATGATCTTTTATTTAAGAATTATATTATTGATTTGAGTGCGTCTCTTTCCAAGCTAATTGTGGACACTGATGAATTAGAGGAAACCCTTAAAGGGTTTCAGCCTACTATTAAACAATTTTTGAACAAATCAGACTGCAAAAAAGAGTTTCGGAATATGATAGTTTGCTTGAACGACAATAACTTTCTAAAAAATTCTGAAATAAAAATGTTTTGTAGCATTTTTAAGGCAATGAATACTTTGTGTGGGAATAAAGTGAATTTTCATGCAAAGACACACATTAAAGATGACGGAATAATTTATGATTTAAAGCAAGCAGATAGAGTGATTGAGTTTATTAATACATTGTTTTTCCCTTTTTGGGAGAAAAGCAGCTTTAGGGTATTTGATGCGATTATTTCTTCATTAGAAGATGTGTTTGATAAAGGTAAGAGTGATACTGTTGAATCTCTAAAGAGACTTGAAAAGTTTTTTGTGAGTGAGTTAGAAAATCTTGATGGTTCTAAAGTAACTAAGAGTAACAAACAAGTTTATAAAAAATCTAAAAAGAACAAGGGCAAAGGGAAAGCTGCGCCAAGGAATATTATTGCTAACAATGATCTTTATATGGATATAAATAGTGATGATGATTTTGATATTGATAATAACGATCTGATTTATAAGACGAACAAGACAGCATCATGTTCTTTTGATAATAGTCTCAATAATGTTCAACCACAGCTTGAAAATGATTATGATGGAGCTTGGACTACGCAGCATATATCTAAAACTGCTGTGTGCAAAAATATTTCACAACATGTCTTTGATTGGCAGATTTGTCCTAATGCAAAGTTTCATTCAAATTTTAGTTATTCTGACTTGGACCAGTTTTGTGAGAAACGAGTAAAGATAGCTCATGCATTTTCATCAAAGGTGCTTAATTTTGCAAATACTCTTGGTGCCAAACATTATAACAAAAGAACAAAGTGTACAGAAATTACAATACCAGCATTTTTTGAGTATGCCGACGGTAAGAGTAAAAATGGTGTGATAGAGCTGATTGTTACGAATAATAAGGTTCTTATGCACAAGTTTTTTAATAGTGGTCGCGCACAAAACGACTTGATTAATCAGTATGCAAATCAGGGATATTACACTATTAACATTAACGATTCTCAGCAAAGCTCTTCTGATGATTTAGATAATGATGTTGAGTCAGATGTTAGTAATGAGCTGTCGAACTTGTCACTAGAAAGTGTTCGTAAAAAGCCAACTATTAAGGCCTTTTTTGAAACATCGAATAAAGATATTGTCGATGAAAGTTCACCTTTCCACGTCAAAATTTATGACAAAGCAAATAATGTAACAATTTATCTGAGTAGACTAGCAGCTTGGAATCAGGCTCACTAGTTAGCCTTTACTTATTTACCAATCTTTGCCTTGCATTGATTGACTCTTGACGTAGCGTACCGCGCGTGCAAACTAAATCATAAGATTGCAGGCCCAGTGCGCTTTTTTGTTGCAAATTGGGTCAGTTTAATAATATACAAGCACCCAACTTAGGATAACTGGAATGATAAGCAAAAAGTCGATAAATTTGATTGCAGTTTTACTGATGATAATGGCCGTATGTGATGTTGATGTTTGTTACGCTGGACGCCGCGGTAAGTCAGGCAATGGCAAGGGTAAAAAACACCACACTTTTAGAAACAAAAAAGGTGATGGAAATGGGCCAAAGAAAGCGGATGGTAAGTCTAAAAAGAAAAAGAGACCGCCAAAAATAAAGCAAGTACAGAGTAGACCATCTCTTTCAGAAATTGCTGTTAAGTTGCTGGCTTTGGACGATTCCTTGTCTAATTTAAGAGAAAATTTAGATAAAGAGCGTTTTGAGTCGGTCGAAAGTGTTTTGGCTGATTTAAAGCTGGAAATGGGAAATATAAATCAAGATTCGGATAAGCTGCCGTTTAGTGTTTTATTAAATGACCCGGATTCATTCAATAATATTCTTCTGGCAGATCCTGATTTACGAGCTGAGATGTTTTCGAATTACCGTAACAGTTTAGAGAGTTCGGTAACGTTTATGACCAAGAAGCGAAATAATGAAATAAAGAATCGATTTAAGAATATAAAACGGTACTGTGTCATGCGTGATAGTATTATGGCCGTAGCTGAGATGCGATACCCTGAGAGAGCTTCAGATAATAAAACTGTCTTGGTTCGTAAATTATTAATGGTTGTCCAGTCTATATCAAAATTTTGCGATATTAAATCTCAGCTCGATTGCATTTGTAAAGATAGTTTGGCTGACCCTCAACAACTTAAACTTCTAAAAAATCTTGTTAAAGCATCCAAATAATAGTCGCTATATTTTGATGCTCAATCTTTTTGACAAGGTTGGGCTTCAATCGGTACAATTTGGAATGTATATTGTTGAGCAATGTAGGGAAGGGAGCGTGTTGTGAGTGAGCAAAACTGGTATCATGAGCAGCTCATGGATCACTACCGCCATCCTAGGCATTCGGGTTCAATTAATAGCCCTGATTTTTGTTCTGATAGCTTTAATCCGTCATGCGGTGATAGTGTCCAATTTATGGGCAACGTTACCGATGTTTGTATTAGCGATATTGCTTTTACTGGATCAGGTTGTGTTATCAGCCAAGCCGCATCGTCTATGCTTGCAGAGCGTGTAAAAGGTAAATCTATCTCTGAGGTTTTGTCCTTTAAGAGTGAAGAGATGGTGGCTTTGGTTGGTCTTAAATTAGGTCCTAATCGTATGCGTTGTGCGCTGCTTTGCCTAGAGGCACTACAAGCCGGCCTGCAGCAATACGTCAAACAACAGGCAGCTTGATGCTAGATCGAGCGCTTGTTGCCAAACAGCTACAGCAGTCGTCTGACGCTTTATTTTATGATTCTACTAATGAACGAAATCTTGCCTTTAAAACACTCAAATCTATCGCTAGCAACAAGTTGTACCCAGCGATACTTGATACCGCAAATTTTGTCTGGCCGTTAGTGCGTTGGCATGCAGGCTTAGATGATGTTTTTACGGTTGAACCGTGCGACAAGGCTTACCGGGTGCTTGCGGTTGATGGGTCGCAAATTTATCCTGACCGTCATCGTGGGTATGAATGCTTTTTGATCAATATTGGTGTTGTAGAGTTGTCTTACAAGGTTGCTTGTCGTAGAGTGTGGCTGGACTCGTTTCCGCGATTATTTACACCGCAAAGTGACCTTGTGGATCAACGTATGGATGAAGAGCGAGTTAACTGCCACCGAACAGAGCATGAGCTTTTAGCCGGTATTGAGCATGCGTTGGTTATGCGTGAGCAGACTCCTGATGCCCTAATGGTTTTTTTTGTGGATGGCTCACTTATTTTTTGGCATCTTGACTCCAAAGAGCCAGAGGTTAAACAGCGTTTTTTAACAAGTTATTTGATATTGCTAGAACGTTTTTATCAGGCTAGAATCCCGCTTGCCGGTTACATTAGCTGCCCAAAATCACGTGATCTTATTCATCTTGCAGGTTTTGAATTAACCCGCACAGGGCAGTCACAACTTAGCATTTCTTTAGATCGAGTTGTTGATGCTGCAGCTGTCCAAAATTTGCTACAGGTGGGAGAGCGGACTACAATTTTTGCAAGTCAGTCATCCATTGTTGATGAGTATCCTGACCATCTTAAGCCACATTTTTGTTATCTAAATGTTGGTGATGAGGTGGTACGTATTGAATTTCCGGCTTGGGTGGCCCAAGACCAAGAGCAATTGGATTTTATTTTGTCCGTTTGCATTGACCAGGCTCAAAAAGGGCAAGGTTATCCTGTAAGCTTAGCTGAGGCTCATGAGCAGGCGGTAGTAAAAGGACATGACAGGGAAGTGTTTTTTAGAATGTTGGACACCATGGCTCGACGTCATTTAGGCGGACAAGCATCAAACGTTTTTTCTCGTAAATTACTCAGGAAGCGACGCATAGGCGTATAACGCCTTGTTAGCCCAAAAACTTTTTAAAGAAGGCGCTGATTGTGCCACCACTGTCTTTACTGACTGTGGTTCCGATCTCTTGAGAGTATTCTTTGAGAGCTTTTTTCGCTTTGGCAGAAAGCTTTTTGGGAATGGCGCAACGAGTGATAACCACAAGGTTTCCACGATGCGTGCCTCGTAGCTCTTTGAAGCCTTTGCCTGCGACAATAATCTCTTTACCAACAGCTGATTCCTTTGGAACCTTTACAGCAACTTTTGTTTTGTCGATAAGTTCGATTTCAACTTGGCTGCCAAAAACTAATTGTGGGTAGGTTAGTGTTAGATTACAGACCAAGTCATTGCCGACACGCTTGAACTGCTTGTCTTCTTGAACGTGTATTGTAATCAATAAGTCGCCAGATGAACCGCCAAAGATACCAGCGTCACCCTTGCTGCGAGCGGCGATTTGCATGCCATTTTTAATGCCAGCAGGAATAGTAACTTTTAGATTGGAATATTGCTGTTTGCGGCATCGCCCTTGGCATTTTGAGCAGGGTGATGGTATAGCAAATCCTTGCCCAGCGCAGTGGGTACAGGTTTGTGTGTAGACCATCAAAAAACCTTGCGCAAATTCTTGTGTTCCTGAACCGTGGCAATGTTTGCAAATAATTGGCTTAGTGCCAGCTTTGCAACCGGAGCCGTTACAGGTATCACAAGTTACAAAGTGATAATTTTTGATTTCTTTTTTTACGCCCAGATATGAGTCATTAAGGCTTATACTTAGCTGTGCTGCAAGGTCATGTCCGCGACGAGCTTTAGGAGCTTCTGGTCTTCGGCTTTGAGTCCGGCTTCCAGATTGATCACCAAAGATATCAGCAAACTGAGAAAAAATATCTTGCATGTTTGAGCCGTAAGTATCAAAGCCGCCACCCTGAGAGCCGCTTTTGCCAAATCGGTCGTACTGCTGACGTTTTTTATCGTCAGACAGAACGCTGTACGCTTCAGCTCCAGCCTTAAACTTTTCTTCAGCCTCTTTGTTATCAGGATTGCGATCCGGATGGTATTTGAGGGCTAATTTTCGGTAGGCTTTTTTGACATCGCTTTTGCTTGCGTCTTTTGAGACGCCCAAAATTTGGTAATAGTCCTGGGAACTCATAAAAATTTATAGCGCATTAAAGGGTGAAATAATAATAAAAATAGTATAACACATAGCTACGTTATGTGCCAAAAAGAGTTGCAGTGTCGGTAGTAATTAGGGCTGTAGTTCTTGTAATGCTTTTTGGTATCTGGAGCAGTCGGCAAGGGTTTTTGGCTGTTTCGTGAGGTTCGAGGCTTTGTTTGGTTTTGTAATAAGTTGCTCTGTATGATTGGCGATATTGTACAGGTGCCCATGTGAGCCACGCTCGGGGATCATGCAGGAATGTAGTGTTGATGTGACTGCATCTTCAACGCTAATTATTTGCTCGTGTAGGGGGGTTTTTGAAGTTTTAGATTTTTTTTCTATGAGCGCTTGTCTTGAGATGGTGTATTTAGAGAGTGGTTGTTGACGCAATCCAAACACGTTGAAAAATCGTAAACAGACAACATTCATACCAAAAAGGTGAGCATATTCACGGCAAAATAGTTCCCCATGCAGTTTTGAGTATCCGTAGATTGATGTTGGCTTGCAGTTAAGTTCTTCGTGGCAAAGTCCTTCGTGTGCTCCGTATACCGATGATGATGAGGCGAAAATGAAGTGTGACGCATTGTTTTTGCGTGCAGCCTCTAGAACAATGTGTGTTCCTTTGGAATTTACATCATGGCATTTTTGGGGACTGTGGTTGCTGTGCTTACCTTCGGGGACAATTGCTGCCATATGAAAAACTATAGAGCAGTTTTTTGAGGCATTTTCACATATTTTTTTGTCTTCAATAGTGCCTTTGATGAATGTTATCTTATCAAGCACGCCTGAAAGATGACCAAGTTGCCCATTTGATAAATTATCCAGAACTGTAACGCTTGCGCCGTATTCTACCAATGCTTCAACAAGGTGTGACCCGATGAAACCTGCCCCACCAGTAACTAAGACCGATTTTTTGTTATAAAATTCCTCAAAGTATTTCACGAGACACATTCCTTTTTTGCTGGCAGGTAGGCATTTTTTGTTGTGCGTGACAAATTGATGAGATACCAACGGTACAATGATCATGGTTAATTGGTCAAGTTTTTTACCACTTAATCGATCGTTTTGTATGCGTAATGATTATGTTTACGGGCCCTTCTTCATGATCTATGTCAACGGTAAAGTTATGCTTGAAGGTTTTGTTGGGGATATGGCTTGGTAGAGGTGGGAGAGGCTGGGCAGAATACAGCACACGTTTAAGATGTTTTTGCAAAGCTTCGGATGCAAATCGTGGGTATATGGCAATGTCGACAATTGATCCGTTTTTGTCGATTGTGATGGACATGTGTCCGGTTTCGCGCCCCGGTGTAACAGCAATAAATGCTCGTGGATAACCCAAACAAGCGCTGCTTAGAGCCTCAAGAACTTTATTGGAATAAACTGCCAGCTTAAGATCTCCTCCCACATCTCCTTGGGCAGAGCCTTTGTGCTGGTCAACGACGGCCTGTCTGAATGGCGTAAAACGTTTGCGCATTGCTTGTGTTAGCTGAGCCAGTGTAAGTCGTTTTTTTTGTTGAATTGGCTTTTGTACAGTTGGAGGATTGAGTGTTTTTTTATGTGCCTGTTTTTTTACAAGTTTACGTTTGACTGTTTTTGGAAGCCTAGCTTTGCGTTTTTGTTTGATATTTGATGCAGGTGGTGTGGCTGGTTTTGTTACGTGTGTTTGCAATTTGGCTATTTGAGCCGGTTGTGGCTTTGTAGGCTTTATCGGTTGAGGAACGTGCTGTTGTACTTTGACCGGTTCGGTTATTGGCGCCTCAGTTACAATTTTTTTGGAACGAAATATTACGGGAGCACCTTGTTTGGGCCTAGCCATGGGGCCAGTTTTTAAGGACTGTTTTGTTTTGCTGCTTGATTGTTGCTTAAGCTGGTAGTGTACGATTGTTAGTAAGAGTGCCACCGAGTGCAAAAGCAGAGCTATAATTAGGGCTAGACGCAGTGAATTTCGGTGTCTGTTATTGTTTAACATACTCTTCCCCTTACCCACCAAATACCCATTTACGGGTCAGCTTAGCAGAAGGGGATATGCTCGCACAGAGTTCAGATTTTCTTTGTTATTTGTTGAGAACAAGTAAGTTTATTAATTGGCTGATTGAGCCATTGTTTTTTTGATCGTGCACCAGCCCTGTTTTTTTTCAATTGCCCAGGCCTTGTTGAGTTGATGTTTGCCGCCTCGGCCATTAGTAACAAATCGTAAAATTTCTTCAAGAAACTGGCTTGATACAGCAAAGGATACATTCTGCTCTATGAGCCAGTGGAGTAAGATTTTTTTGTGCAAAAAATGGTCAAGTTCTTGAAGTTGATTAGCATTGAATTTAACCGTGCCGTCATCGTTTTGTTTAATTAGAGCGCGATACTCTTTTTGTACAATTTGATTCAAAAAAACGTCAGTTGCCTGTAGGGCCAGAATTGTTTGCCCAAAGTTTTGCTCAAAGCGAGTGTCGATCGAGCGCAATGCAGGTATGACCGATGTTCGAATTCGGTTGCGCAAAAAGGCTTGGTCTTGGTTGCTTGGGTCAAGAACAAATTCAAGCTTATGCATCTGTAGGTAGTTTTTAATCTCTTTTTTAGTCTGCTCGAGTAGTGGTCGTACGTATTGACCGCGCTTTGGTCGAATTCCGGCAAGGCCGGTTAGCGTTGCGCCTCGCACGAGACGGATCAAAAACGTCTCAAATTGATCGTCTTGATGATGTGCCAGTGCAATAACCGATGAAGGGTAGCTCGATGCAACAGACTCCAAAAATGAACGCCTGAGAGCGCGACCGAGAGCCTCCTTAGAGCCTGTTATTCTTTCATTCAATTTAATTTGGTCTGCTGTTGAGCTGATCAGGGGTACGTTAAGTTGCTTGCACAAACGTTTGCATGCAAGAAGATCTTTACTTGAGTTATCTCGCCATTGGTGGTCTAGGTGTGCGGCAACAAGTTTGAAGTCCAGGTGTGAGCAAAGTTGTGATAGTTGGTGTAGTAGGCAAACGGAATCGGGTCCACCTGACAGGCCGACAACTACTGTTTGTTGTGGCCTGATCAGGTTATGTTTTTTTATGAACGCTGTTGTTTTTGTAAGCATAGTCGGTTGTTAAACGTCCAGGTTCTTTACAAACTGTCCGTTCTTTTCGATAAATGCTTTACGTCCGGCAACATCGTCGCCCATGAGGGTTGTAAACCACATATCGGCTTCAATCTCGTCATCGATTTGTACTTGAAGTAAGCGTCGACGCTTAGGATCCATTGTTGTTTCCCAAAGTTGCTCTGGGTTCATCTCACCAAGACCTTTATAGCGTTGCACATTCATGAATGGCTTGCTCAGCTTCATGATGGAATTAACAAGGCTACCGAGTCGATTGCCCTCAATTACTTTATCTTTGTCGATAATCTTGAGTGACCATGTGTCGCCCATAATTTTGCGTAGCTGACGCTCTAATTCAAGATAACGGCCCGTTTCTTGCGAGCTGAAAAAGTGAATAGGAACTGTGAAAGAGTGATTATCAAATTCTACCATGAATGCTTTAGCTATAGCTTCAAGCTCTTCTGCTTCAATAGCTTCAGGTTCTGTTTGTTCACTTGATTCATCAGGCGTTTCATCAGGTGCTACATTGGAAGCATCCAGAACTACAGTTTCTTGAATCTCAGGTGCTTTTTCTACATGTTCGTACATGATGCTAACTTGAGCATCGCTAAACAGTTCCTTGAGCTTTTCAAGTTGTGTCTGCGGATCCATGTTTTTAATGTCAGGATTTTGATTTACCAATTTGGTTAGTTGATAGATACTATCTCGTCTGAGGTAAAATCGTTGCGAGATTCGTTCAAGCTTGTCATCAAACTGAACAATTGTTTCTAGCATTTTACGTAGATCATCGCCTTTAAAGCTCTGGTCTCCACCTTGTAAAATAAGATGGTCTTTTGCCCACTCTAGTACAAAGTCTTTGAATGCTTTTTCATTTTTTAGGTACTGTTCACTTTTTCCAAGCTTTGCTTTGTAAAGCGGCGGCTGTGCAATGTACACATACCCGCGCTCGATTAGGCAGTGCATGTATCGGTAGAAGAAGGTGAGTATCAAGGTGCTAATGTGTGCACCATCAACGTCAGCATCGGTCATGATAATGATTTTGTGATAACGTGCTTTTTCTGGATTGCAGTCTTCAGCGTTTGGGCCGATACCGCAACCAATTGCTGAAATAAGCGCTTTTATTTCTTCGTTAGAAAGAGCTCGATCAAGACGTGCTTTTTCTACGTTTAGAATTTTACCTCTTAAAGGCAGAATTGCTTGTGTAAATCGGTTTCGTCCTTGTTTGGCTGAACCACCCGCAGAGTCACCCTCAACGATGAACAGTTCTGTTTCAACTGGATCTTCTGAGGTACAGTCAGCAAGCTTGCCTGGTAGGATTGAGGATTCCAGGACTGTTTTGCGTCTTGTCAGTTCCCGCGCTTTTTTCGCTGCTTCACGAGCGCGTTTTGCACTTTCAGCCTTACCAAGAATTTTTTTGGCAATTGCTGGGTTTTCTTCAAAGTAACTTTGTAAAAATGCAAAGAACCAAGAGTCAACCAGGCCTTTAACCTCGCTGTTACCAAGTTTTGTTTTTGTTTGTCCTTCAAACTGCGGTTCTGGGACCTTCATGTTTATTACACACACGATGCCTTCACGGACGTCATCACTTGAGAGTGTTGGTGAGTCCTTGAGGAGTGTTTGTGCTTTTTTGTTACATGCTTTGGTCAAAGCGGACTTAAAGCCAGCAAGGTGTGTTCCGCCATCAACGGTGTTGATGTTATTTATGAATGAGAATATTTGTTCGCTGTAGCCTTCGTTGTATTGGAATGCAACTTCCAAAACATACATTTCATCAGAGCGTTCAAAATAAACCACGTTGTCAAACAAAGGCTTCTTTTTAGCACTGATTGTTTTTACAAACGAAACAATACCGCCTTCATAAACAAAGGTTTGTTCAACTTCATTGCGATGATCTGCGATCGTTATAGAAAGTCCCTTGTTCAGGAACGCAAGTTCACGCAGGCGAGCTGCAAGAAGTTCATAACTGAAGGTGGTAGTCTCTTGGAAAATTATTGGATCTGGCCAAAATCGAATGTACGTACCACGTTTTTTTGTGGGACCGGTCTCTTCTAGCTTGGTAACTGGCTTGCCTTTTTCGTACGACTGCTCGTACGTGATACCTTTTGAGCTATAAACGATAAGCTTAAGGTTCTTTGACAGTGCGTTAACAACTGAGATACCAACACCGTGTAGACCACCAGAATATTTGTAAGCGTCTTTGTCGAACTTACCACCAGCATGTAGCTTGGTTAAAACAACCTCGGCTGCAGACATTTTCTCTTGAGGGTGTTTGTCGGTTGGAATGCCTCGTCCGTTATCAAGAACAGAGCAAGAACCATCTTCGTGTAAGGTAACGTTTATTTTAGAGCAGTGGCCAGCAAGTGCTTCGTCGACTGAGTTGTCCACAACCTCGTATATAAGGTGGTGTAGTCCATATGGCCCGGTTGAGCCAATGTACATAGCCGGTCGCTTTCTGACCGCCTCGAGGCCTTCCATAATTTTGATGGAGGATGCGCCGTACTGTTTTTGCTCATTACTTTCTGCCATATTCGCCTTTCCAGAACAACAATTTTATTTTGATATCCCACACGCATTTACAAAAAAAGCGCTTAACTGATCCAGTATGATCTATGTCTGTGGGTGAACGTAATATTTTGCATGATTTTATATCTAATAAGCGAAGTTATTATATCATAGGTTGCCTGTTATTGCACTTTTTAAAGACTTCTTTTACAGTAGTCGGACGAGTAGGATGGGCTTAATTATTAATAAGCAGACAGAAAGGAAATCATGTCGTATATGCAGGTGCGCCAAAAAGCAAAGATATTTATGATGCAAGCAATTGAGTTGGCTAAACAAGCTTTATTGGCCGGTGAGGTTCCAGTAGGTGCAGTTGTTGTTGATGAAAACGGCAAAGTTATTAGTGCGGCTTACAATCAGGTTGAAGAGCGTAACTCGCAGGCTTGTCATGCAGAAATTTTGGCGATTGATTCGGCTGCAAAATTACGTAAAAATTGGCGATTATCAAAATGCTGGATCTATGTGACGCTTGAGCCGTGTAGCATGTGCATGGGCCTTATTCGTTTGAGTAGATTTGAGGGCGTTGTGTATGGAGCGCCTTCACCCCTGTATGGCTATCATCTTGACGCTACTCACTCCTCTAAGCTATATAAAAAAAAGGATGTGATAGTTATAGAGGGTGTTTTGGAGAGTGAATCAAAAGAACTTCTTCAAACATTTTTTAAGAAGGAAAGGGGAAGTAGTGAAGCTTAAGGGACGTAGCGTTGATGCTGCTGTTAATGTTGTAAAAATAAAACAATCTTTAGAAAAAAGAAAAGCCGAGATAGAGGATGCCTTGCTGTCTCGTGAAGACTTGAATGAGGCTAAAGATGACGTTCAGGACCTGGGAGACAAGACGCTTTCTTCAACGCTTGAAACATTGCGATTATCGTTACAGGACAATCGTATTGATGAGCATGATAAAATAGAAAAAGCGCTTGGTCGAATCGATAAGGGAGAGTACGGGTCTTGTGTTGATTGCCATGAACCGATAAGGCATAAACGCTTAATGGCTAATCCTCATGCGGCTCGTTGTGTACCGTGCCAAGAGGATTTTGAGGGAAGTGTGCGATAGTATCCGTTTGCTTTTGTGTGACCTTCTTGCGCTTTGTTATTCTTAAATGGAGCTTATCAAAGTGAAAAAAAACAGTATACTTCGTTGTGTCACAAGAGGGCTCTGGGTGCCGATGTAGCTCAGTTGGTAGAGCAATTGATTCGTAATCAATAGGTCGTCGGTTCAACTCCGATCATCGGCTCCACTTTCTTGATACTTTGACAGATTGCAGCATGGTTGCTATCATCAGGTTAAATAGAATTAGCGTGTATTTTCGGGTGTTTTTCGTATCATACTTATTATGATTCGGCGCCTTTTAAAACTTATGGAATTAAAGCATATGTCAGCACAGGCAAAAGCTCCTGCAAAAAGTTCGTCAACTCTTAAAAAGAGTGCGACAAAAGCAAGTAAAGGTATGGCACCATTGCATCACGGTGTTGGTCGACGTAAATCCGCGGTAGCTCGTGTTTGGTTGCGATTGGGCAATGGCAAGATGGTTGTTAATGGTCGCGATTATATTCAATATTTTACAACAGATGTCGTACGCTCAGCTGCAACACTGCCGTTCAAGGTTTGCTCAATAGCGTCAGGTTATGACGTTGAAGTAAATGTTGTTGGTGGTGGTCAAGCTGGACAAGCTGATGCTGTTAAGCTTGGATTTGCTCGTGCATTGCTTAAAAGCGATGAAGAGCAAAGAAGAACTTTACGTGAACATGGTCTGTTGACGGTTGACGCTCGAGTTAAAGAGCGTAAAAAACCTGGTCAACGTGGTGCTCGCCGTAAGTTCCAATTTACAAAACGATAAGAGCTTTCTTGCCGTTGTTTGCAAAAAAGAACAAGGATGCCCAACTCGAAAGAGTCGGGCATCCTTTTTTTGTTGATTAGCACGTATAGCTTTTAATTACCTAAAGAATAAAGAGAGAAAAAGGGTGTAAGTAGTGTACTAAAGGGAGAGTTGTGTGCTATCAAAACGTTGGCTGCTGAGAGCTTTTTTTGCTGTCCAAGTCTGTTTATTTTTTGTATTTTACTTTGATCGAGATTTTAAGCTGCGAGGCATTGAGCCGATCACACGTGCGACGCAGGGGCTTGAGCAAGAGATTGGGAGAGTTCAACGTCAGATTGATAAGCTTAATCAGGAGCTGGATTCTATCCAAGCGTCACCAGATGCTTATTACGAACGGATTGCACGAGAGAACCTTGGAATGGCAAAGCAGGGTGACCGAGTGTACGTATATGAGCCAGAAGGTGCGTTATGAGGCAAGTTGCTCTGGGCTTGATTTTTGTTGTTGGCTGTGTTCTGCTGTGGACGATGTTTTATATTAATGCTGATAATAGCCATGGGAATCAAATTATGCCTTACACTCTTCCTGAACTTGCGTATTCTTACGATGCACTCGAACCGTACATGACGGCTGAGCCGCTTAAAATTCATCACCAAAAACATCATCAGTCCTATATTAACAAGCTGAACGCAGCGCTTGAGAAGCATCCTGATTATGCGAATGTGCCTTTGGTTGAGCTTTTGAAAACGATCCACAGCTTGCCAGAAGATTTGCAGGATGCCCTGCGCAAGCATGGTGGTGGAACGTATAACCATTCATTCTTTTGGAAGGTTATGAAGCCAAATGGTGGTGGTGTTGCAAGTGGTCAAATTGCTCAAAAAATTAATGAAGCATTTGGTAGCTTTGATGCTTTCAAAGACCAGTTCTCGGCACAGGCAAAAACGTTATTTGGTAGTGGTTGGGTCTGGCTTGTGCTAAATGATGCTGGCAATGTTGAGATTGTTCAGACACAGAATCAAATTTGCCCTCTTTCTGATGGTAAGTTCCCGCTGTTAACGCTTGATATCTGGGAGCATGCTTATTACTTACAGTTTCAGAATCGTCGTCCTGAGTATGTGGATGCATTTTGGAATGTTGTGAACTGGGACCAGGTTGAACATAATTACAAAGCACTGACACAGTAATAACCTATACGCAAAATAAGAATATTTTTATGTAATGAAAAGGGGCAGCTTTTAACGGCTGCCCCTGTTTTGTATCGTTAACGATATTCGGCGTTACTCTTGCCCATCGGGGCTGCTAAATTCTTCGATTGAGCAGTTTATAGAGAACACCCCTGTAACTGTGGGGTCTGTTGTCTTGGCTTGTAGGTACGACCAATACATGGCGAGAGATTGTTGGATGGCTGCTTCGTGATCCACGAAAGCCTGGCCATCATCAAAACCCTTTATATTCTTTGCTGCTGAGGCTATCGCGAATAAAGCTGCTGGTTGCAACTCCTCCTTGAGTTCACTCAGCTCGAGTGCAATAGCGCGTGTTGTGTCGATGTAACGTTCTACAACGACTTGCACTTCGCTTTGAAGCTCGGTGTGATCTTGGTGACCATGCGCATCTGCTAAAAGCAGAAGCGAGGCGAACGCCGCCAGTGGTACTAAAAGGTGTCTTTGGATCATGATGGATTCCTCCTCATGTTTGGGGTTAAACGAACTCGTATATTAGTTTGCCAAACTAGACTAGAGTGCGTCAACCGCCTTGAAAAAGAGAAGGAACAGAGCTGGTTTTTACAATAAATAAGCGTTTAATGCCTATTTATTTAGATGAATTGCTTCTTTTTAAGAGACTTTTGGTAAAGTTTCGGTCTTTATTTAGGTGTAGGTCAAGTAAATCAGCTACTGTGCTTGGTTGCGGATTGTCGCTTAATGAGCGGATTTTATCTGAGATTTTTTCGATAGCCAAATTTTTGAAGTTTTCGAGGTTGTTTATAGAATCCATATTCTCTTGGACGCACTCAGCAAGGCTGGCCGCAGTTTGCAGAGCATTGGTGAATTGGTTTCGCTTTATAAAATCATCTGATGGAAAGATCTCGAAATCAAATGTTTCCATTTCTTCATTGAGCGCAGTCTTTGCTAGGCTGATGTAGGCACTTTTTGGGTTGGCTATTTTGTTGAATAAGCGTTTTACGTTGTCTTCAAAATTGTCTGGATTTAGATAGTCGTCATGAGATTCTTCGAGTTCTTTCATGATAGAGTCAAGTCTGGATGCTTCTTTTGGTATATCTTTAGCCAGGTAAAAAGCGTTTATTTCTTTCATTGTGCATTGTGAATTGGTTGCTAAAATCGCTACTGCAAGCACAGATAAAAACATGATTTGTTTTGGTAACAAGAGAGTTCCTTGAGTTCGGGCTTCGACGAAATGTCCTATCATTTATTATAGGTAACTTTTGGTCAAAAAAACAAGCTTGATCTATACTAAATGCATTGTGATTAAAAACGTTTTTTAAGATAGGTGGGCAACATTATGTCAGATCAAGCCGACAAAGCAGAGATGCAGACAGCGCATGAGCGTGAGTCGAGTGAGCATGCCGCTCGTGTAGCAAAAGTTAAAGAGCTAGAAAAACGAGGCTTAAGTGCTTGGCCGGCGGCTCGTGTTGCTGATTCTACAACCAAGCAGGTACTTGATCAGTTCAAAGATGATGCTGACTCTCCCGAATATAGCTTGGTTGGTCGCTTGATGACAGTTCGCTTGCATGGCAAAACTGCCTTTGTTCATTTGCAAGATGAGCAAGGAGCGTTGCAACTATATATACGTAAAGACATTGTAGGGGATGAGTCGTTCGATCTCTTCAAAGAATGTGTTGATCGTGGTGATATTGTTTGGGCTAGTGGTACAGCGTTCCGTACCAAAATGGGTGAAGTTACATTAAAAATCTCAGAATTTACGCTTCAGAGTAAATGTATACAGCCATTGCCCGAAAAATTCCATGGCCTAAGCGATGTTGAAGCTCGCTATCGCCAGCGCTATCTTGACCTGATAAGCAATCCAGAAAGCAAAGACAAGTTTTTAAGACGAATCAAAATTGTACGAACTTTGCGCAAATTTTTGGATGATGCCGGGTACCTTGAGGTAGAAACTCCGATGTTACATCCAATTGCTGGTGGTGCAGCGGCTCGTCCGTTCAAAACATTCCACAATGCTTTGGGCTCAGATTTTTATTTACGTATTGCTCCAGAGCTGTACCTAAAACGCTTAGTCGTTGGTGGATTTGATCGAGTTTTTGAGTTGAATCGTAGCTTCCGCAACGAAGGTGTATCAACAAAACACAATCCTGAATTTACGATGCTTGAGTTCTACACGGCTCATCAAGATTATAACTTTGCTATGGACCTAACCGAAGAGCTATTGCGTGCAGCAGCTCAAAGTTCTTGCGGTCAGCTTCAGGTACCGTTTGATGGCAATACAATTGATTTTGCCAAACCGTTTGAGCGTTTAACCATGGTTCAGGCGATTGTTAAGCACGGTGGGCTTAAGCTTGAAGACATTGAGCATGATGCAATTGACGCTGTAATCAGCCGGCTTGGAATAAGAATCCAAAATGGTGCTGATACTTACGGTCACAAAATTATGATGCTTTTTGAAGAAGTTGCAGAAAAGCATTTGATGCAACCTACTTATATTATTGACTTCCCTATCGAAGTTTCGCCGCTTGCAAAGAGGGACGCTAATAACCCTACAATTGCTGCTCGCTTTGAGCTGTACATTGCTGGTATGGAAGTTTCTAACGGCTTTAACGAGCTTAATGATCCGTTTGACCAGGCGCAACGCTTTGAGGATCAGTTAGTTGCTCATCGTGCTGGTGATGATGAAGCACATCAGTATGATGCTGATTATATAAAGGCGCTTGAGTATGGCTTACCTCCAACCGTTGGAGTTGGAATAGGTATTGACCGTCTTGCTATGTTGCTTACCGATACGACTTCTATTAAAGATGTAATTTTATTTCCCACACTCAAAAAAAAAGCTGAGTAAGGGAAAACAAATAAGGGTGCCATGCAGACTATACAAGGCGAAAAATATTTGTGGAAACTTCCTAGCGTAGAGCAGGATAAGGTTTTTAAACTAGCCTCATCCTACAATATGTCATTGCCATTGGTTCATACGTTGTGTACGCGTGGAATGGTGACCAAGGAAGCTATCGACAGCTTTTTGTTTACGTCCTTCTCAAAAGACGTCGCACATCCTTCGTTGATGCATGGCGCACAGCGCGCGGTTGACCGTATTTTGAAGGCAATCGAGACTGGCGAAAAGATTTTGGTTTGTGGTGATTATGATGTTGATGGAATTACTTCATCGGCCATGATGATGGAGTGCTTATTGCCCCTTGGTGCCCAAATTAACTTTTTTTTACCACACCGTGTGCGTAATGGGTATGGATTATCAAGTAAAATTATTAAGCGTGCTGCTGAGAATGATTACCGGGTAGTTATTACCGTTGATAATGGAATTACTGCATTTGAGCCTGCGCAGGAAGCGCTAAAGCTCGGAATCGACTTAATTATTACTGACCATCACCGTTCGCATGGAAAAACTCCCGAAGCTTACGCGGTTATTAATCCTAACCAGGAGGTCTGCGAATACCCATTCAAAGGGCTAGCAGGTGTTGGGGTGGCATTTAAGCTATTGTGGTTTTTGTATGAACAGCTAGACAAAGAACTTCCAGACAAGGTTTATGAGCTTTTAATGCTTGGGACAATTGCTGATGTGGTTCCACTTGAAGGTGAGAATCGATACTGGGTACGTCACGGACTGGAACAGGTGCGTAAAAACGAGAGTTTGGCGATTAAGGTTCTCAAGGAACAGGGTCGCGTTAGTCGGCCGAAGCTTAATTCGTTGGATGTTGGGTTTTGTTTGACGCCACAGATCAATGCTTTGGGTCGCCTTGAGGATGCTCGTGAAGGTGTTGCGTTTTTAATTGGTAAAGATCATACGACTACAGCCAGAGTCGGCAAAATTTTATATGAATTAAATCAGGCTCGTAGGAAAATTGAACGCACGATTCTTGATGAAATTGTCGCACGAGTTGAGTCGGGTGAGGTTGATCCTGATAAGGGCGATGTGATCGTTATCGGGGGTCGAGGTTGGAAGCCAGGTGTAATCGGACTGGTTGCGTCACGTTTGGTTGGTCTTTACGGCAAGCCAACGCTTGTGTTCCATCTAACAAAAGATGGTAAGGCAAAAGGGTCATGCCGTTCAATTGATGCATTCAATATTTTTGATGCCTTGGCTGAAAACAAAGACCTGATAGACCAATTTGGAGGTCATTCTCAGGCTGCCGGATTGAGCATGCCTGCTAAGAACTTGGACGAGCTTCGTGAGCGTTTAAGTAAAAAAATCAAAGAGACTTTGAATGCCGATGATCTAGCACAAAAAATTATCATTGATGCGCCGTTGAATCTATCTGATATGACTCAAACATTCACCCACGACATGGCATTGCTTGAGCCGTTTGGGCATCGCAATCCACAGCCTACATTTTGGATTAAGGATGTTGTGTTGGTAAAGCCACCGACATTGCTCAAAGAGTTGCATCCAAAATGTACGATTTTTCTTGATGGTGTTATTAAGCCGTTGATTTTTTTCAACCGTCCTGAGCTGTTTGATCTTTTGACTAAGTGGGGCGATAGACCGTTCCATGTTGCTGCAAATGTTACACAAAATTTTTGGCAAGGACGTAGTTCTATCGAGTTGATCGGTGTTGATATTGCATGGCCTGAAGGATTAGTATGATAATAACCATTGATGGTCCGGCTGCAAGCGGCAAGTCGACTATAGCACGCAAGGTTGCCGCTAAACTCAATTTTTACTATCTGTATACCGGTGCCATGTATCGGGCAATTGGCTGGTGGCTGGTTAAGCAGCATGGCGGCGATGTTGAGCAGATTGATAGCACATCGATTGATGTAATCCAAAAATTGGTTGAGTCTGGAGGAATCAAGTACACCTATTCGGCTCAGACAGGTGAAAAAATTATTGTTTTGGGTAACGATATTACACCTTATCTTAAAACGGCTGAGGTTGATGACTGGTCTTCTGTGGTTAGCAGTAATGAGCAGGTAAGGCATATCATGGTAAAGTTTCAACGTGATTTAGCTAAGGACCATGATGTAGTGGTCGATGGTCGCGATACTGGTTCGGTGGTTTTCCCTCAAGCTGATTGTAAGATTTTCTTAACAGCCTCAATTGATGTACGTGTGCAGCGATGGACTAGGGACCAAAAGCAGCGAGGTAACTTTGTTAGCCAGAGTAATGTTGAGAATATGCTCAATGAGCGCGACGAGCGAGACAAAACACGTCCAGTTTCTCCGCTAATAATACCTGAGGGAGCTACTGTTATTGATTCGTCAAATATGTTGGTAGGTGAGGTTGTTGATCGTCTGTTGCAGGTTTGTCAGAAATAGATGAAGGCCGGAGCGTAAACACTCCGACCCTAACAAATCTGCTATTTAGATTTCTTGAATGGTTTGGTAACGATTGAGGTTACTTTTTTAGCAACCTTTTTAACTCCACTTCCTACAGCTATCGCAGCGTTTTTTGTTTTGTGAGCAACTTTTTTTGATGCCTTTTTTGCAGAACGAGCAGCGCGATGTATGCGTGAAGTTGGTTCTTCTTTTTGTTCAGGTGCTTTTGTTTTATTTTTTGTTATAGATTGGGCTTTTTTAGCTGGTGCACTTTTGGCGCATTTTTTACAGCTACTGCAGCATCCGGTTATAAGAAGTGTTAAAATCGTCATGGCCACAATGGCCCGTTTACGGAATTGGTTCATTATATTTCCCCCCTCAAAGAAATGCTTGTCCCTAGAAATCAGGTTACTTGATTGTTGGAGACAACAGCAATAATTGTGGGTAAATAAAAGAATTTATCCTTAAATAGTTTTCAATTTGTTCTGTGCTTATTGGATAACAAAAAGGGGCCTTACACAAGGCCCCTAACAAAAACATTTTTAGTATAAACAGAATTACAGGTCAGAAAGTTCTTTCATACGGAACATTCTGTTGTACATCTCTTCTTCTTCTTGATTTTGATCTGAAGACTCTTCGATGAAGTTTATTTCTTCAAGCTCAGGCATCGGAGTTGAGTGTCGCTCAATCTCAGGCTCGACGGCTGGGAGTTCTTGCTCAAAGTTCAATGATTCTGGTTGAGCCATGATGTCGAATGGCTGTTGGCCATCTGCATCAGCTTGTTTACCGAATACATCTTGAGGAATAGGCGTTGATAAACGCTCTTCTTCTTCAACGATTTGATCCAACTCTTCTGGCCAATCCGCTATTTCGGGCATTTTGTTAAACGCTTCAAGCCCTTGAGCTTTTACTTTTTCGCTTTTTTTACTGCTATCACTCTTTTTGCCGCCACCGCATCCGGTAAGCAAGGTCAAAGATAGCAGGACAAAAAACAATGATCCGATTTGTTTGTTATCCATTGGTGTAGTCCTTTATTTTGTGGTTAATATTTTTTTGCGTTGGGTTGGTTTTTTCTTGGTAACAGCTTTTTTGCCAACTGGTTTTTTGGCAAATGCATGTTTCAGTACATCATCCATGTGCTCAACGAACACGATATTTATGGTTTGCTCAAAATCTTTGGTGATTTCTTCAACTTCTTCTTTGTTCTGGTTAGGTACAAGAACGGTTTTGATTCCTTGTTGTATCGCACCTAATATTTTTTCTTTTAGGCCACCGACGGCCAGGACTCGCCCTCTTAAAGTGATTTCACCAGTCATGGCAATTTCTGGGAGCACTGGTGTTTGTGTTAATGCTGAAATCAACGAGGTGCACATTGATATACCTGCAGATGGACCATCTTTTGGTGTTGCGCCTTCTGGAATGTGGATATGTATGTCTGAATCGGTCAATAGTGCTTGAGTCAGATTCAATTGCTTGCTGCGCGTGCGCACATAGCTTAGTGCTGCTTGAGCAGATTCTTGCATCACGTCACCAAGCTGTCCGGTTAGGGTTAGTCCACCTTTGCCTGGGACAATGATTGTCTCAATTTCTAAAACATCACCACCAACTTCTGTCCAAGCAAGTCCGGTTGCCAGACCGATTCTGTCGGAGTCCAAAGTAATATCAGTAGGCTTAAATAGTTTGTAGCCCATCCACTCTTTAATTAGATCCATGCTAACAGTAACACTCTTAGGAGCTTTTTTGCTCATCAAGAGTTGGATACTTTTACGCATCAGTTTGGCTATGATTCGCTCAAGCTGACGTACGCCGGCTTCACGGGTGTAGTGTTCTATCAGGTAGGCAATTATCTCGTCAGAGACTTTTACTTTACGGCCGTTAAGCTTATGCTTTTTTAGCTGTTTTGGAAGTAAAAACTTGCGCGCAATGCTAAGTTTTTCTTTTTTGGTATATCCGGAAAGTGACAGAATTTCCATTCGATCAAACAATGGGTATGGAATAGTGTCAACCATGTTGGCTGTCGTTATAAACAGTATCTTTGAAAGATCGTAATCTACTTCAAGGTAGTGATCAGCGAAGTTTTTGTTCTGTTCTGGATCCAATACCTCAAGCAACGCAGAAGAAGGGTCGCCATGCATGTCGTGTGACATTTTGTCGATTTCATCAAGCAGTATCACAGGATTTGCAGCTTTTGCTTTACGCATTGCTTGAATTATTTTACCAGGCATAGAGCCGATGTAGGTTCGTCGATGTCCGCGAATTTCGGCTTCATCACGTACGCCACCAAGTGATATGCGTACAAAGGCTCGACCTAGGCTTTTTGCTATAGATTTAGCTAGCGAGGTTTTACCAACACCTGGAGGGCCTACCAAGCAAAGAATTGGAGCCGATTCTAGGTCGCCTGCAAATTTTTGCGCAGCGATAAATTCGACAATGCGTTCTTTAACCTTGTTTAGTCCTGCATGAGATTTGTTAAGGATTTTCTCTGCCTGAACTAGGCTGATAGAGTCCTTGGTTATTTTATTCCATGGAAGTGATGCTATCCAATCAATGAAGTTGCGTACAACAACCGCTTCAGATGATAGTGGTGGCATTTGCTCAAGACGTGTAAGTTCTTTTTCTACACGTTCAAGAACTTCTTTTGGAAGTTTAAGTTTTTTAATTTTTTTACGTGTTTCTTCGATTGCGGCACTTTGATCGTCTCGACCTAGCTCCTTCTGAATAGCCTTCATCTGCTCATTTAGGTAGTATTCTTTCTGGCTTTTTTCGACCTGACCTTGAACGCGACCTCGAATGCGCTCTTCTGCTTCTAAGATGTCGATCTCTTTTTGAATGAGAGTGCACAGAGTTAGAAGCCGCTCTTTAAGATCTGGTGTCTCGAGCAGGTTTTGTCGATCATGAAAAGTCAGATTAACATGTACCGCCAGAGTGTCTGCGAGTGCATCAAAATCTTCGGTGCTTTTTGCATTAAGCAGAAGATCATCTGGGGCTTTATCGTTTAGTCTGCAGTAGGATGAGTAAAGGCTATTTAGGTGTCGCCATAGAGCTTCTATGTCTACAGAGCTTTCTAAATTTTCAGTCAATACGTCTTCGTACTCTACTTCGATGAATCCGTCACGTTCTTTTGAACTGAGCATTCGTGAGCGACTAATTCCCTCAACCAAAATTTTCAGTGCACCTTTGGGCATTCTCATGACCTGTAAAATGGTCGATCGAGTTCCCCAATGAAATACATCATTGGCTGTGGGGTTTTCAGTATCGACTTCTTTTTGTGCAGTTACAAAGAGCGTTTTATCATGTTTAAGGGCTTCTTCGACAGCCTTAATAGATAGGTCCCTGCCAACAATAATTGGCCTTATACTGCGTGGCAGTAAAACAACATTTTTTAGAGGTAATAGAGGGACATGGCGTGTGCCGGCCTCGTCACTGTAACCGATCATCTGTGTCATCTAACTCGCTACTATTGATACGTTACTATGGATACGTTAATTTATTTATTAATGAAGCTGTGTAATTTACGCTTACATTTTTGCTACAAAAATCACCTAATCAGGATACCATAGCATTGGGCTCTATGAAAGAAAACAGGTTGTTGCCCTAGGTGCTATTTATCTTTTTGATGTTGAGTAGCGTTTTGTTATAGTGTCGATTGAAAAGCAGGTGATGCGTTTCACCTGTGTGCTTGTATTTTTCGAGTTGTGGTTTGAGAGTGGAGGCAGCGGATGCTGTTTGAGATTCGTGGCATGGAGCGCGAGGAGCGTACTAAGTTTTTATTACTTGGTACAATGTTTGGCTTCATTATTGGCGTCTACTGGATGTTTACTCCAGTTAGAGATGCTTTCTTTGGTCAATTAGCTCATGCGCATTGGCTATACTATGCAAAAATAGTTTCTGTTTGCGCGATGATACCGCTGCTGTTTTTGTACGGCAAGCTAGTTGACCGTCTGGATTGGAAGTGGATGTTCTATTTGTTGAGCATCTTTTTTGCTTTATCAGCAGTTCTTTTTTTCATTTTATTACATTGTTCATCGTATGGCTTAGCGGCTCCTGCATCTTGGATAGGAAAGGCGCTTGGTTTTGCGTGGTACATCTGGGTTGATAGCTTTGGTGCATTGATGGTGGCATTTTTCTGGTCTTTTGTTTCAGAAACAACCGATCCTGCGTCGGCAAAGCGTGGGTATCCTATCGCGGTTTTGGGAGCGCAAATCGGAGGAATTGTTGGGCCGCTAGTCTCTCTGATTGCCCTTCGTTATGGTGTGCCAGTTACGTACATTCTGTTACTCGCAGCTGTTGGAATATTAATTGTTGGGTTTATGGCTTGGTTAATTAAGTACGCTGTACCAGAAAGATTGATGGAGGGTTTTAAGGGGCGAACATTTTCAACTTTACAGCCTCGTCGTACAAGCTTTATTGAAGGATTAAGACTTTTATTTGGCAACCCTTATTTACTTTCAATTTTTGCAATATTGGCGCTACATGAATTGATTATGGCCTTTGTGGAGTATCGATTCAAAATTGGCGTTTTGACTAAGTACACATCTTTGCACGATTCGGCTAGATGGCTATACGTATTTGGCATGCTTGTGAATCTGTCGGCTATGCTAATTATTGTGTTTGGTATAAATAAAATTGTTCGTACAAAGGGAATGGGACGAGCGTTAATTATTCTTCCGATTATGTCGGGTCTAGTTGTTGTTTCGTTATGGATTTTCCGCGATCTTTGGGCCATTGGGTTTGGTTTATTGGTAATCAAGTCGCTTAATTATGCTCTAAATCAGCCGACTAAAGAGCAGCTATATATTCCAACGTCACGCTCTGCAAAGTACAAGGCAAAAGCTTGGACAGATCTGTTTGGTATGCGAATATCGAAGGCTTCGGGAGCTATAGCTAACTCGCTACGCACGTGGATAGGTATTGAGCTTTTTGTTGGCGTTGGTTCAATTATAACTTTGGGTATGGTTGGCGTTTGGGTGGTAGTTGCGTTGTACCTTGGACGTCGGCACAAGGTTGCTGTGAGTGATGAAACATTAATTTGCTAACAAAAAATGTGCGTATATCATGCATATTTTCTTGAAGCCGGCTTCGGTTGGTGATAAACTGTTACGGTAATAATGGTATCTTCCATGGTGCTACTTCAGGTTGTCTGGTGGCACGGCGGGGGGCTGCGGAATCTCCAAGGGGTTTCCATATCTTTGTTTCTCGGCATGTTTAGGGAAGGAGACAGGACAGCGAGAAGTTTTGACCAAATCACTTGATACTGCGACTATGCGGCTTAATGGTGATCATTGGACCTTGGTTGTTGAAAATAGAAAAAATTATTTTGTTTTACGGAAGGTGTATGTCACATGTTAGGAAAGCTTTTACGCTCCTACTATGGCAATATGAGTAGCGATGAATTCAAAAAGTTCAGTCTTTTGGGCGTTATTTTTGGGTTCACGATAGGTTTATACTGGATGTTGCGCGGTCTTAAGGATGGCGTTTTCATGTCAGTTGTTGGAAGAATGCATATTCCCAACGCTAAAATCTTGTCGCTTGTTATCGTTATACCGTTGGTCCTTGTATATTCCAAGATGATTGACATGTTTCCTCGTCATCGCGTTTTTTACGCGTTGTGCGCGCTTTACGGTATGGTAGCCTTGGGCTTCTTTTTCATGTTCCGTCATCCAACAATGGGTTTGGCTAACACTGTACCTAGTGCATCCAGATGGATTGGCTGGGCGTGGTATGTCTGGATTGAAAGCTTCGGTTCGATCATGGTTGCGTTGTTTTGGTCATTTGCGGCCGATACAACAACGCCAGAATCAGCTAAGCGAGGTTATCCTCTAATTGTTCTTGGTGCACAACTTGGTGGTATTATAGGACCACTTGGTGCGTATTTGATTGCGAACAGAGTTGAAGTTTCTTGGTTGATTCTCAGCGCTGTATTTGCGTTGGCAACAATTGCTTCTTTGATTCGATACTTCATGAGTGTTGTTCCAGCTGATCAGTTGGTTGGTTACAAGACTAAAGATGAAGGTTCTTTATCTAAGAAGAGCAAGACTGGATTCTTCGAGGGTCTTCGTTTATTACTTACTAAGCCATATCTCTTAGGGATTTTTGCTGTTGTAAGTTTCTTCGAAATTATTGTTACCATGTTTGATTTCTTGCTGAAAATTAGAATTAGCGAACAGTATATAACTGTTGGTGATCGTTCGCGATTCCTTCTGTTGTTTGGTGTTATTGTTAACTTAGTTGCAGCATTGAGTGTCATTTTTGGTGTTAACAAGATTGGGCGCAAGCTGGGTCTTGGTGTCGCACTTATGGTACTGCCTATACTGGTTGCAGTAGCAGCTGGTGTAGTTTGGTTGTTGCCATCTCTGTATGGCTTGCTTGCTGTGGTTGTTGCCTGTAAAGGTCTTAACTACGCATTCAATCAGCCAGTTAAAGAGCAACTTTATATTCCAACATCACGCGATGCTAAATATAAAGCTAAGGGTTGGATAGAAATGTTCGGCTCCCGTGGCTCTAAGGGCGTTGGTTCTGCGATTAACAAGCTCAGGGCCCCATTGGGTGCTAGTCTGTTTATCACAGCAATTGGCGGCATTACGCTCGGTATAGTTGCTGTCTGGCTGATGGTCGCAACCTATCTAGGTAAGACACACAGCAAGGCTGTAAAAGAAAACAAGGTGGTTGTATAACAATGACTTATACTAGCCATTTAATGGTTACTTAAACGTTGTTCGGGGTCGTCTGATGTGTTGTTAAATACACCAGATGGCCCCCTTTTTTTGCATGGAGATAGCATAAAAAAGGTAATGGAGAGGGAGTAGTAAAAGGATGACGAGTTTATTTGAGTATTAAGGGGCAAAACAGAGGTAAATAAATGGGTTCGCAATTTGCGTCAATACACGAAGATAAAAATCGTGTTATGTGGGGACGTATTAAGACGGCATTGCTGTCGGTAGCATTTTTCCTTTTGATCGGTTCATATACAATTGCACGTGAGTTGAAGAGCTCCGTGTTTATGAACATTGTTGGTAAGGAGTATGTTCCGTGGGCAAAAATTTTGGCTATGTTTGTTCTAATTCCGGCGATTCTTGTTTATACACTGATGGTTGATAAATTGCGACGCACGCAGTTGTTGTATGCATGTGCAATCTTTTATGGCATTGCTGGCTTGGCATTTGCTTATTTTTTGGGGCATCCATCAATTGGTTTGTCTAATACAGATGCGAGCCCTTATCGTTTGATGGGTTGGCTTTTTTTCTTTTTCATTGAGGGATTAAATCCATTTGTTATCGGTGTTTTTTGGGCACTGTCTAACTCCATAAACTCTCCTGATCAGGCGCGTAAATCGTATGGTTTGATTGTACTTGCTTCAAAGGCTGGTGGCATTCTTATGGCGCTTGCGGCTTGTTTGTTTTTGCGGCGAATGTGCTCATCTGGTTCGGCCATTAGTGGCGATACGTTTAATCATCAGATTCTTTTGTTGTTTTCTTCAGTCGCTTTGTTGTTGGTACCAATTGTTATTGCCGTTATGAAGTACGTTGTTCCTGGCCGATTTTTACATGGCTATGAGGCGGTTTACAAGGTTGAAAAACAACGTGGTAAAGATCTGGAACAGCTTAAAAATGAATCTGACTCTGATCCCAAAGATTCACAACCAGCGAAGAAAAAGCCCTCCGTAGGCCTGTTTAAGGGCTTAGCTGTTATTTTGCGATATCCGTACGTTGCCGGCATTTTCTTGACGGTTGGTCTGGCCGAAGTGCTAACAACGGTATTTAGCTACCAGCGGCTTGTAATAAGTAAGGCTACAACAAGCTCTATGTCTGGCATGACAAATTTCTTGCTTCAGCAGGCAGTTGGTGCTCATATCATAGGAGCTTTCATTGCAATTTTAGGGACGCATACATTATTGCGTTTGATTGGTGAGCGTAGATGTCTTCTGTTGGTTCCATTGTTAACGGGTGCAATGTTGCTCTTTTTCATAGTTAACACTGTTTTTGTGTTTATTTCGCCAGGAAGCGCAGTACTTATAGTCGCGATGGGCATGCGTGCCTTGCATTACACGTTCAGCACGCCGTTGCGTGAGAGCCTGTACATACCGACAGTTAAGGATGTAAAGTTCAAGGCAAAGTCATGGGTGGACACATTTGGGACTAAATTTGCCAGAGCTGGCGGATCTGCGTTCAACGTGTATACAGTCGCTATGACAGGTATGGCTTTTGTTTCGGTTCATGCAATTTTTTACGTGGTAATTGTGTCTGTCTGGTTTGCTGTGGCTTATTTCTTGGGTAATAAATTCGAGAAAACTGTTGCAAATAACGAGGTTATTGGAAACTAAAAGATTTACAAATAAACGCGTTACTGATATTTTAAGCAGTAAGAAGCGTATATTTTTAATCTTTGCGTTTTGCTTTAATTGCTGGCTCAAAGTTACTTAGAAATTGTACAAATTTTGCGGGATTGCTTTCCGTGTTTATAGAAAGCAATCCCGTACTGCTTCCGACTTGTGTGAATACTATGGGGATAGGAAGGGGGGCTCGGAATGAGCGCACAAAACACACAAACTGGTGGTGATAAGTCACGGCGTTGGTATTCGATGCTCAAATTGGCGTGTCTTTCTGCGGGGTTCTTTTTAACCATCGCTTCATACACGGTTGTGCGTGAACTTAAAGATTCCGTCTTCATGGCCATTATCGGTAAAGAATACGTACCGTGGGCAAAAATAGTATCTCTCTTTATACTTATACCTGCTATCCTGCTATATACTCGCTTAGTCGACGTATTACGGCGTTCTCATCTTCTATATTTTTATACAATTATTTACGGGCTTATGGGCTTTGGATTTGCTTATTTTCTTGGACATTCATCTATTGGCCTTCCAAACACAGATACGGGTCCTTATCGACTTTTTGGATGGTTGTTTTACTTCTTTATTGATGCCTTTGATCCATTCGTTGTGTGCGTTTATTGGGCATTTGCTAACTCAATTAGCAGTCCTAAAGAAGCAAAAAATACTTATGGCATAATGATTGCTTTTTCTAAGCTTGGTGGCGTTGCTTCCGGTATTATGGCAATGTTGTTTTTGAGCCGTGTGATTAAGATTCCTTGGTTGGTATACGGTGATGTTGTTAATCATCAGTTTTTATTGGTTGCAGCCTCATTCATTATCTTGAGTGTTCCTTTAGTAATACAGTTTATGATGCGTGTTGTTCCTGGATACTTACTGCATGGTTACGAAGCTGTGTATAGAGCAGAAAAGCGTCGAGCTCGTGATGTGAGTAGTGATGATAAGCCTTCTAAGTCTGTTGGCCTGTTTTCTGGCTTAACTACTATTTTACGATACCCGTATGTTACCGGCATTTTTGCCTTTACAGTTTTTTATGACATTGTGGGCACAGTTATAAGTTATCAGCGCCTTTCTATTACTCAGTCGATATCTAGTTCTACTTCCGAAGTTACCGGCTTTTTGTTCCAGCAGGCTGTTGGGTCACAGATGATCTCTGTTGTGGTGGCGCTACTTGGAACTCACACATTGCTACGCCTTTTTGGTGAGCGATTTTGCTTGCTACTTGTACCTATTTTAACAGGCGTGATGTTGTTTGCTTTTGTTTTCAATGGCATGTTCGGCTTTGTATCACAAACAACAGTTGTCCTTATTGTTTACATGGGCCTTCGCTCGATGAAATATGCTTTCAGCACGCCTCTTCGCGAGACTCTGTATATTCCTACGGTTAAAGAAGTTAAGTTTAAGGCAAAGTCATGGATCGATACGTTTGGCTCAAAGTTTGCCAAGGCTGGAGGCTCTGCCTTTAACATGGCAACAATTGGTGTTGGTCGGACGATGTTAGCCGTTATAAATACTGGATTTTTTGGCCTGATTGTTAGCCTTTGGATAGGCGTTGCGTACTATCTTGGTAAGCGATTTGAGCAAACAATTGCCCGCAATGAAGTTATTGGTGGCGATGGCGACTAATATTTGAGTTGCAAGATGTGGTAGGTTTGGTAAATTATTTAATGTAATTCGTTGATTTCTTGTTCTCTTAGTCTATGAGGGTGGTTACCTGGATCTTGATCTGGGACCTAAAGAGAACAAAAGCAATAACCCTGAAAGGTAGATTCATGATAGATTTTAAAAAATTAGTCAAAGCCGGTGTACATTTTGGTCACCAACGTTCCCGTTGGAATCCAAAAATGGCCCCTTATATTTGGGGTTACCGCGACAAAATTCACCTTATCGATATTTCCCGTACTGCATTCCAACTTGAAAAATCAGCAAAGTTTTTGACTGAGATAGCCTCTCAAGGCAAGCAAGTATTGTGGGTTGGTACCAAAAAAGCTGCTGTTGGAGCAATCACAGAAGCTGGTACTCGTTTGGGCGATCCAAGCGTTATTAATCGTTGGTTGGGTGGTACTCTTACCAACTTTAGCCAGATTAAAAAATCTGTTACAAAATATTTGCACATGAAGGACATTGTAGAAAAGTCCGATTCATCGCGCAACACAAAAAAAGAACTCAATCTTATGGCTAAACAGCAAGATAAGATGGGTCGAGTGGTTGAAGGTATTGTTCCATTAAAGTGGCCTATCGGTGCTTTAGTTGTTGTTGATGTCAAATGTGAGCGTGCTGCTGTACGTGAAGCTGTTGCAGCTGGAATTCCAGTTGTTGCCTTGGTTGACACTAACTGTGATCCAACACCAATCGATTATGTAATACCTGGCAACGATGATGCTCCTCGTTCAGTAAAGGTAATCATTGATTATCTAGTTGAGGCTGTAGAAAAAGGTAAAGCTGTTGCAGCCAAGAGAAAGCTCGCGGCGCAAGAAGAAAAAGCAAAAGCTGCTGAATCTTCTAAGACTGTAAAAAAGTCTGTTAAGACTGACGGCAAAAAGTTTGATAAAAAGGCGCCTGCTGCAAAAGCAGATGCCAAAAAGCCTGTAGCTAAAAAAGCTGCTGAGCCAAAAGTTGAAGCTGCTCCTAAGGGTGATAAAGTTGCAAAAGCAACTGTAAAGGCTGCTCCTAAGAAGGCTAAGGCTGCTGATTCTGATAAAGCTGATACCGATAAAGCGCCTGTAAAAGAGCCTAAGGTTAAAGCAGAGTCTAAGAAAGCTGCTGACAAAGAGGTCAAAAAGCCTGTTGCAGCACCAAAAGCTGATAAAAAAGAAGCCAAGGATAAGGTAGCTCCAGTTGAAGCTGCTCCTGTGGTTGCTACAGATGCTAAACCTGTAGCAAAAAAAGAAAATAAAAAGGTCGAGGACAAGGCGTAAGCTGATTTGTCTTCATGGAGAGATGTCTGAGTGGTCGAAAGAGCATGATTGGAAATCATGTGTACCTTGAAAAGGGTACCGAGGGTTCGAATCCCTCTCTCTCCACCATTCTTTGCGCAAAGCTTGGAATGGTGACAATGGCAAAAGCCAGGCTCGAACTATAAATTAAGAAAGTCCGTATTTAAAGTATTATGCTTTGAGTACGGGCTTTTTTTACAATGTAACTTACACCGTTCAAAATGAAGGATTTTTATGAAAACATACGCTTTTAGATTGCAACGCGGGCAAGATCTGCGACAAGAGATTTTGGCGTTTGCTGCCTCCAAAAATATTAAAGCCGGTGTCATTTTGACCTGTGTTGGTAATTTGGAAAAGGCTATTCTGCGCATGGCTGGCGCCAAGATAGTTAAGACTTGGGAAGGAACCTTTGAGATTACATCTTTAGTTGGGACCTTTGAAGTTGGCAACGGGCACATTCACATCACAATTGCAGATGTTGATGGAAATGCTTTTGGTGGTCACTTGAAAAAAGGGTCTCTTGTTGGGATTACCGCTGAAGTGGTTATTGCAGAACTTGATGACAAAGTTTTCACCAGAGAATTTGATGAGGCTACAGGCTTTAAGGAATTCGTGGTAAAATCGCGATAGATTATTGTAGCGCCTCCTATTCAGGGGGCGCTTTTTGTATAAAGGTGAGTAGTGTGAGATTAGTTTTTTGCGGCCATGAAAAAATGTTTTTGTATGTCGCTATGATGGTAGTTATGACCTGGAATAGCAATACAAATGCAACTCATTTTCCAGAAGACCTTATGTATAATGAAAAACCAATTCGTGCGTGCTGCATGCTTGAAGCGTTCGAGGGAGATTCCTCCCGTTTTAGCCCAAAATCTTTATGCTGTGCCGGACACAGAAGTTCCAAGGTTATAAAAGAAGAGCATGAGTTTGATTCTAAAACGAATACGGTATGCTTTCGGTGTCATTATCAAGGTCGCTTTGGAGAATCTGTAAGTTTTAAGGAGTACACTTATATTGGCTCTTGGAGGCACAAGCATCTGATATCAACTTGTCACTATGATCACTCTGGAACTGGTCGATTTACAGGTATTAATTTGGTTGAGCGCGAAGGCGATACAATAATTAATGCCGGGGAAATTGCAGGAGGAGATCGAGGCTATGGTGGCAGCATAAAAATTGAGTCCCTCAAGGGCAGTATTTTACGGTACAGGCAGATAGAGCCCCCTAATCATGTTATTTATAAGATAATCGGACGGTCCGATGACGCTGCTTTTTTTCCCGTTCCCTATAGGTCGGGAGTATATTTGATTTACGAGGTAGATTTGGATTCAGTGTATGTTAACTTGGCTTGTAAGATTGGCTTAGATCCTGAGATACGGGCTAAGTACTATAGATCGCGGTTGGTTGGTGTGAGATTTGATAGTGACTGTGAGTCTGTGGATAATTGGGGTATGGGTTTCGCGTTGAAAAATTTTGAACGTTGTTTCTATGCTGTTGTAGCGCGTTATGTAGCTTCTGGTAGGCAAGAGCTTGATATATCCGAAGCTGGGGTCTTTGCTGATGCTGTTTGGGATGGTTATAGACGTCGGTATTAAAAAACGTAATTGAGAAAATTGTTGGAGGCGTTATGGATGAAGTAGTCGTAATACAAAAAACAGTGAATTTTGTTAAAGAGACCTTGGCAGGTGCTGAAGGCGGCCACGATTGGTGGCATATTTATCGTGTCTGGAAGTTGTCAAAGCATATTGCTGCAACAGAGAGTGTTAACAAGTTTATCATTGAGCTTGGAGCATTGCTTCACGATATAGCCGATTCCAAGTTCCATGACGGGGACGAAAAAGTTGGTCCAGCAAAAGCTAGAGCGTTTTTAAATTCTCTTGATGTTGAAAAGACGGTTATAGAGCATGTTGAAAATATCATTGCAAATATTTCATTCGGTGGTGGCAATCACGATCAAAAATTCAGATCACCTGAGTTAGATGTTGTGCAAGATGCTGATAGGCTAGACTCGATCGGCGCAATTGGTATTGCAAGAACCTTTAATTATGGTGGTTATAAAGGCCATGAACTTTATAATCCCAACATTAAGCCAAATTTAAACATGACAAAAAAAGAGTACAAAAGCAGCAAAGCTCCAACACTCAATCATTTTTATGAAAAGCTTCTTTTGCTTAAAGATAGAATGAACACTCAGACTGGCCTAAAAATGGCCGAGTATAGACACACTTTTATAGAGCAATTTCTTAATGAGTTCCATCAAGAATGGGACGGTAAGCGCTAGTTGCGTAGGGCTTTAACTTTGTTTCCAGTATTTTGATAATGGCTCAATGTCTATGGCTGCGTAGGGTAGATGGAAGCCGGGGTACAAGTGACCATGCTTGAAAAACCAAGATAAATCAGATCTTGTGTTATAATTTTTTACTTCCCAAATAGTTTTGCCTTTCGCATTCTTTAACCCAAAAAAATTATCTTCGGGATTTAGAGTTATAGGGGTATTTCCATTATACAGTTCGGAAAGCTCTTTTTGGTATCTGAAAATTCGTTCATCAGCCATTTTCTTAGGGGTGTTTAATTTGGCTTCATCAAGATTTTTTTTATATTTTTTGAGGTCATCAAGAGCGAAGGACAGTCTTTTCTGCCCCCTTGTAACTTGAAGTTTTAATTTTTCAATTCTAGCAAACAGCTCTTCTAGTTCATGGTCAGAAATATTATATTTTTCTTTAGATTTGTTTAATTTTATTACATCAAGATGCTCAAGGGCCTTTTGTAGTTCATTCTTTATTGAAGCCAGTTTTTGTTTGCGTTTTTCAATTGTTTCATTCCATTCTGCAAGGTCGATGGTGCACTTGTTTATCGTTTCTTTATAATCGATAATATTTTGTTTTGCGATAAAGTGTTTGTTTGGATTTTCAATGTAACCTTTATTTTTAATATAATCTTTGCGTAAATTTCTCACATGAGAGTCCCCAATATAGCTATTATTGGGGAAGGCTTTCCCTAATAATTCTCTCATCTTGGGAGCTGGCCTTGTAATCATATATTTTTTACTAGCGTCTCTCATTATACTGACATTTGCAGCAAAAGAGTGTAGTTTTGCAGATATTCTTTTGTGCTGTTTTTTGTTTTTTCTCAGGTAAGTAGCCTGGAAAAATGGAGAGCGAGAAATTCCCATGTGTGTTGTAAGTGGTGCATCACTTGAGGTTGTAACCGTCATTGCCATTTCTACTGTTTCTTCATTAAAATTTCTAGGGGTTTTTACAAATTTATTACTTGCGTAGGCAATCCATACGTCAGCAGAATCAAAGTATTTTATGCTGATTAAAAAAGAGCCAACGCCATCGAGATTCATTTTTTCTAATCCTTTATAGTCTAGTCTTAAAAGTCTCATCCATTCTTTAATTAACATTTCCCATTTATAATGATTTTTATGGGATAGTCTTTCCATAACAAAATAAAGGTCATCTTCAATTTTTGATTCATATAGATCGTTGCTAATTTTATTTATGCGACTAGAAGAGCTACTTATTAAATGTCCAAAACTTGTTACGCATAGAAGGGCGCAATAATAAGCTGATTTATTGAAAATCATAATATTCCTTGATTAAATTTTGCTGGAAGTGATCAATTTCATACAATAAGCTAAGCATATTAAGTGGGTGTAAAATAAGCTTTTGGACTTGAGATTACATTTTTGTTTGGGGAATCCAGAATGACGCGTAGCTATCGATTTAAAATAGATAAATTAATTCGTGATCGTATACCAAAAATTATGGAGCAGCAGGGACAGTCGGCATCGGTGCGCACTTTGGAGCATGGTGAGTATGTTGAACGGTTACAGGATAAGCTTTTAGAAGAGGCCCGTGAGGCAGTACAAGCGCAAACCTCTGACGAGTTGCGTGAAGAGCTGGCAGATCTGCTTGAGGTAGTTCGTTCACTGGCCGCTGTTAGCGGTATTACGTTAGACGCGATAGAAAGAGCTCGTATTGCAAAGCGAGAAAAAAAGGGCGGCTTTGATAAGCGTGTATATGCTGCGCATGCCGATATAGGTGAAGATGCGCCGATACTTGCGTACTACCGGGCCAACCCATCTGCATATCCAGAAGTTGATTATGATGAGAAATAGCATAAAGATTATTTTGTTAAACGATGCACAAGAGCTGTTACTCATGTGTATGGATGATCCTGCAATAACTACGGTTGACGGTCAGTACAATGGTATGTTTTGGTGTGCTATTGGAGGAGTAATCGAGCCGGGCGAAACGTTGCATGAGGCGGCTATTCGTGAGATTTATGAGGAAACTGGCCTAACCAAATCTGATATTAATTTTGGTCCAGTTGTTTGGTTTGGTGAGCTTGAGTTGATTTTGTCTGGCAAGCGAACTCGAATGTATGAGCAGTATATCGTTGCTACTACAAAAACAAGTAAAGTTACGCTAGATAATTTAACTAAGTATGAACAAGATGTTGTACATAAGCTTGATTGGTTTTCTTTAGACAAAATTAACAGTAGTGATGAAGTGATTTACCCTGTTCTACTCTCTGAATACTTGCCCGATATTATTTAAGGACAATATCCATCGGAACCAATTGAAATTGATTTGGCAAAGCAGCCATGATGCGAAAATATTTTTCATCCAAAAAGTTAGTATGCTATGAATGCATCTGTTTATAAAAATATTTTTAGGGAGTGATATGATTCATCATGTTTCACTAGCTGTCTCTGACGGGCTGCGTAGTTTAAAATTTTATGACACAACGCTTGCAACTTTGGGTTACGAGCGGGTTTTGTATATTGAAAAGTTGCCAGACGCCCAGCATTTGGCAGGCTATGGTAAAGATGGAAAGCCCAATTTTTGGATTGCTGCTCCCAACGATGCTACACAGCCTGATGAGCAGATTGGCAAGGCTCGTGGAATGCATGTTGCTTTTCTTGCACATAGCGCGCAAGATGTTGATAATTGGTATCAGAGTTGTTTGGCCGCTGGCGGGACTGATAACGGTAAGCCAGGTCCAAGAGCTTATTACCATCCTGGCTATTACGGTGCATTTATTATTGATCCTGATGGATGGCGAATTGAAGCCTGTTTTCAAAACTATAAACATACGGAATAAGGAATATACATGAAAATGATTACATACGATGATTTTGAGCAAGTTGAACTACGTTCAGGTACGGTAGTCAGAGCAAAAACATTTGATAAAGCGCGTAAGCCATCTTACAAAATTTGGGTTGATTTTGGTTCCAAAATTGGCGTCAAGCAGACCGCTGCGCAGGTTACTAATCATTACACACTTGAGACTATTGTCGGTCGTCAGGTTGTTGGGTGTGTTAACTTAGCTGTTCGTAAGGTTGCAGGCTTTGAGTCTGAATTTTTATTAGTTGGTTTTTCTGACAAAGATAACAATGTTTGCTTAGTAACTGTTGATCCGGTTGTACAAGATGGCGCAAAGCTATTTTAGAGGCGCGTTGAGGCACACTGTTTTTTTGTGTATAAATGCTCCAATGTGGTATTACTAACTGGATGGTGACATTTACAGAGAAAAACTTTTGTTTTTTGTAAAGGGAGTGATGAGATGGAGAACGTTAAGCTTGTGCGATTAACCGTGTTGTGTTTGTCTATTGCCAGTTGTCAGGATGTGGGGTCAGGGCCACTGCTTGTTAGTAGGTTAATTGGCTTCAAGCGGAATACCATAACTAATTTTACGCTACCTGCGCCGAATAGTGATTTGAATAGTAGACCATACTCAAGCTCAAGTGGTGGTCACAAGTTGTTATTAGCTAGTCGCGAGAAAACATTTCCGCTGTTATTGACTAGTCGTGAGAAATTATTGCCCATAATTTCATTTGCTGTTGTTCCTAAAGTAAAAGATCGTGTTTTTAATGATATGTCCAGTCCATTTTACATACAGCATAATGAGAATGAGCGGTTGCGTTGGTCGTGTAAAAAATTACTTCAAGACAACATTTCACTTTCTTATCATTGCTTGGCCGATGGATCGATATCCTTTGATAGTGGTTTGAAAAGTATAAAAGGGCGGCTTGTTGATTTAAATAGATTTAACAAGCGCTTTGAAGGAAATCATTCAAAGATTCAAGATATGATCAATAAAACTAGTTATGGTGATGCTTTGCAAGGTGTTTCGCCGCAGTTGCTGAACTCGGACAAAGAGCATAATGTTTTTGGGCAAGAAATGGTTGCGATAAAGGTTGCTTATGGCGGGTTAAAGGAACATTTGCTGGAAGACAGAAGGAAGCTGCACAAAATTGTTTGTCGTACTGATAAGCGAGAAGTGATGCCGGACATTCAAGATGTTGACCTTTAATGCTATATAAATTGTGGTATACTGCTTGTAATGGGGTGTAAGACACCTATCTTGTGAACTAAAATTGAAAGCCGGTAAAGGGGCGTTGCTTAATCTGTCAGGTCCGAGAGGAAGCAGCAGGAGCAAATTGCCTACCTTGTACCGGCTTTCTTATTCAATTTTATAGTGCAGTAAGGCAGCTTTTTGCCTAAATCATGTTATACTGTCTTGGTATCGATACGTTACCTTTTTATTCTGTGTGGTGGTAATTTTACCGCTGCTTAAGAGAGCAGGACAATGGAAAAAAGTGTAAGACACAATCTAACGCGTACATGGCGTTCGGCAAACTTTGATGCAATTGTCGGACAGGACCTTGTTGTCCGCATGTTAAAAAATGGCCTGTATAAGGGCTACTTTTTTCCTGTTTATTTATTTGCTGGTCAGCATGGTTGTGGTAAAACTTCGACGGCTCGTGTGTTTGCTGCGGCACTTAACTGCGCACAGCTAGATGCTTTTCGTGACTCTCCAAAGAAAAATTCTGTTCCATGCTTGAAGTGTGACTCATGTGTTGCTATGCGAGTTGGTAAGCACCCTGATTTTATAGAGATCGATGCTGCATCGCATACCGGTGTTGACAATGTCCGTGATATTATTGATGCAGCTTCACTTGCTCCTGTAATGGGGCGTAAACGTGTTTATCTTATTGATGAGGCACACATGCTTAGCAAGGCGGCTTTTAACGCCTTTCTTAAGATTTTGGAAGAGCCACCAGCATCGGTGGTCTTTATGATGGCAACAACCGACCCAGAAAAAATTATTGAAACCGTTCGGTCTCGTTGTTTTCAGCTATTTTTTGATCCTGTCAAAACGACCGTACTTGCTGATTATCTTGCTCATGTTTGTGACACAGAAAAAATTATATACGAGCATGATGCATTGACAACAATTGCTATTGAAACATCCGGTTCGGTGCGAGATGCACTTAATTTGGTTGAGCGTGCTTGCTTGGCCAGCGAAGACGGTGTTTTGCAAGAGGTTGTACAATCGCTCCTTGGGCATGTATCCGAAAAAGATGTCTGTACAGTTTTTGACTCTATCTGCTCTGGCAAGGCTGAATCGGTTATTCGATCAGTTGAGCTTTGTGGATGGCAGACTCGTTCGGTGACCCATGTTTGGAAGAAAATATGCGCTTGTATAAACGTTGCTATGCGGCTTAAGGTTGGGGTGAAGACAGAAAAGTTAGCATTGTTTCATGATCAAATTAAAGTCTCAATTGAGTCGGTTGGTCTTGAGCAGCTTACTGCGATGTTGGATGTGCTATATCGGCATGAGCGATTTTTTGCAAAAAGTACCGCTCCTTATGATTATTTGATGACTATTCTTGTACAGCTTTGTTCTTCGCAAACTATACAGAGTGGCTCAACTAGCAAACAGGGTTCTGACGATAGGCAAATATCAAAACCAGCACCAATCAGACAAGCAGCGCTTGCTGTGCAAACAGTAAAACCTGTGGAAGTTCAAAAAAAGACTGAGGTTCCTGCCGATGTTTCCGTTGGTGATAAGCCGTGGATGGCATTTTTAGCTCTTATTGAGAGTATGAATGAGCCGGTTCTATATTCAGTGTTTAAGAGTGCTGTGACGGTTGGTTCTCTCGTTCAGGGAGAGGTTAAAGTAGTTGTTCCTGGTGGATTTGCTTTCTTTAAAGATGTTTTAGATAAGCATGAAGATGATTGGAGCAAGTGTGCATTGCAGGCGTATGATGCACAGGTTAGCATTGTTATTAGCTTTGACCCGAACGTACAGGCTGGCAGTGCAACGAGTTCGACTCCATCTACACGTAGCAAACCAGAAATCACAGCTACTGTAGCACAAGGCAACAATGCGACATTCAAGCGCAAGGTTGTGCGTCCTGCACGTGCAAAAAGTATTGAAACGACGTCCATCGACATATCGGACAAAGATCGATGGAAATTAACACATTATATTTTAGAGAAATTTCCTGGCACAGTGCGCCGGATTAAAGAGGCTTAAGAATGAGTAAACTAAGAACGGTCACTTTGATCGGGCGTGCAAATGTGGGTAAATCTACCCTTTTTAATCGACTAACCCGCTCCAAAGTTAGACAATCAGCTAAAAGTATGGTTTTGGATTACGAGGGTGTAACCCGAGATCTTATTAGCCAAGAAACAAGTTGGAAGGATATTCCTTTTGAGCTTGTGGACAGTGGTGGAACCACGTTGAACAAAGAGACAGATCATCTTGCTGAAGAGGTCCGTAAAAAGGCCCTAAAAAGTGTTGAGACGTCTGATGTTGCGGTGTTTGTATGCGATGGTTACATCGGCGTAACAGAGCCAGATCGGCAGCTTGCTCGACACCTTCACAAGATTGGGGTATCAACAGTTCTCGCGGTTAACAAAATGGACAAGGCCCAACATTCTGCAGAGCAATACGAATTTGCTGGACTGGGTTTTGATCATGTTTCCTTCATCTCTGCTCTACGTGGAAATGGTGTTAAGGAGTTATTGAACACAGTTACCGGATTGTTCCCTATTGATTCTAGTACAGAGACTGCGCCAGAATCAAAATATCGCTTAGTGTTGCTAGGTAAGCCTAACGTTGGTAAATCATCGCTAATGAATCAACTTGTTGGTAAAGAGCGCTCAATTGTCAGTGACATTGAGGGTACCACTCGTGAAGCTGTTAGTGAGCAGATTGAACTGTTTAAAGAGTCTTTTACTCTTTCTGATACAGCAGGTGTGCGTCGACAACGATCTGTTAAAGGTGAAATTGAGCCTTTGATGGTTAAAAGTTCTTTGCGTGCAGTTGAAAGCAGTGACATTGTTTTGTTGCTGATTGATGGCTCACAGGCTCGCTTGGTTGATCAAGAGCTTAAGCTTGCATTCTGGACCTTTACACAAAAATACAAGGCACTTATTATTCTGGTTAACAAGGATGATCTGTGTGATGAAATAACACGGGCTTCTTTTGATTACGAAGTATCGGAATACAAGTTCCTTTTGAAAAAAGTTCCACTTTTGCGCATCTCGTGTGAATCTGGTAAAAATATTGACAAGATCATGCCTAAAGTTGAGCAGATTTGGGCGCGTCATTCACAGACTCTTTCAGACGATAAGATGACTCTTCTTATTCAAGATAACATGATTCATCGGCCGCTTTTCGTACAGAAGCATCGTTTGACTATGCATCGCATTGAGCAGATTGCAACGGCACCGATGACCTTCCGTGTGATTATAGATAACTGGCGTTGGTGGGGAGACTCGCAGCGTGGTTACCTTGAGAATGTTTTACGTTCTAATTATGATCTTGAAGGTGTTCCACTTATTCTTCGATTTAAAGAAAAACGTGAACTTAAAAAATCTGGACAGATGTAAAAGTAGTTTAATATAAAAAATGGCGGGCGGTTGTTGAACACAATCGCCCGCCATTTTTTGTTGCTATTTGATTGCGGTTAGAAGTTCCTGAGCAAATGCTTCGGGTGTGTCATCATGAATTGCTCCATCCCAACGCTTTATAAGCTTTTCGTCTGTGTTAATGAGCAAGAATGTTGGTGCTCCAATAACTTTGTAACGTTTGCTTAGCATTTTGTAGGGCTGTGTGTTTGGATCTGTTCCGTCTACTTTGACTGGAACCACCTGTTTAATTGCGTTCATCACTGGAGTTGTATTGATTATTTTGCGATCAATAGCCTTACACAAAGAGCAGTATGACGTCGTGAAGTCCAGCAATACCTTTTTATTTTCGGCTTGTGCTTGTTTGAGTGATGCTTGGTAGTCATGTTGCCATGCGGGGCTAGCTACCTCTTTGACCAGGCCAAGATGGGCCTTGATTGCTTGTGTGACCAAACCAACAGACCCGATAACAAAAATTAGTCCCATAATATTTTTGTACCATCGTACACTTTTGGTATCCATTTTCTTAATGCTGGCAAAAAAGTAAATGCCAGAAGTTAGTGCGCCTGCGCTCATAAGCCAAAGAAGAACGGTCCACGATACTATGTTTGACAGGTAGAAGTAGCAAATTCCAAAGAGCATGAAGGCAAATATCTTTTTGACCTCGTTCATCCATGAGCCAGCTTTAGGCATGGCGCTTAGCGATGTCGAAAATGTTCCGATAATCATAAGCGGCGTTCCGATACCGTAACCAAAAATCAAAAGTAGAAGGAACCCAAGATATTTGTTTCCGATTGTGATTACTATGCCTAGTACTGCGGCCAATCCGGGTGATATGCATGGTGATGCAACTGTTCCACTAGCAGCTCCAAAAATAAAGGCTGAAATGAATGAACCGCGTTTTATTTGGCCAGCTCGGGGTTGCATAAATGCGGGTATGTAAAGATTGTAAAATCCAAGAATTGAAAATGCCATGTACAAGAAAAATGCAATTAAAATCATTATAAACCATGGCCGGCCCATGAGGCTTCCAAACCATTGGCCACCGCTGGCAGCTATTATTCCCATGGTTGCAAAGACCATTGCTAGGCCTGTGGCGTATGAAAATGCAAGTAAGAAATTGTTAAAAATTGAGCGAGTTCCACTTGCTTGCAGAGCACCCAGGGTAATGGGAATCATGGGGTAAATGCATGGCGTTAAGCTCATCAATAGACCAAGCAGGTAAATTAATAAGATACGAACCCACAGCTTGTCGGTTACATCAAGTAATGATGAAATCTTTGATGACCAGCTTAAGTTTTTTTTGGCTACTTTTTTAGAAGCAATTTCTGATCTTACTTCGCTATGCTCATTGACGATTGGATCTATTTTAGAGTTAAAAACGACATCAAAAGTTTTTTTTATAGGCTTTTTTTGTTTTGTTGTTTGGTATAACAGATGAAGCTTGGCACCGAGTTTCCCCTCCTGTGATTCAGGAGCCTCAAGATTTGCGGTTAAGGTGAATGGCCCAGAAAAGACAGGGACCTTCTTTTTTTTGTTGCCATCAAACATTTGTGTTGGTTTTGAAGTGCCCCAGGACATGATTTTCACATTAGGGTGATCAACTGATAGGTGTATTGAATCGCGATAAATTTTTTCTTCAGTTGACGCTGTAAGATTAATTTTTAGAACTGTTTTGATGGGAGCTTGTTGTGCCCATGCTCCACTAAATAAAGTAATCGATACTAAAAGTGGTACCAGTAATCGCCGCATGGTTTTCCCCTACAAAAGGCATATTACATCTATTGACTGGACTATTTTAGCACAGCAACCTTGCGACTGTCACCACTGATTAAAAGTTTATGACCCTTAATTTTTTTGCACAGATGCAGCACTTCCTGCAAGAATACCTCCATCTATGACCAACTCTGCACCTGTTATGTAAGCGGAGTCGTCTGATGCCAGGTATAGTGCTGCGAGGGCAACATCCTCCGGGACTCCGAAGTGCCCAAGCGGAATTGATGAGGCAATGCGTTGTAACGTTTCTTCTCGCTGCTCATTGTCCCCAAGCATCTGGTTCCATATATCGGTCATTATGGCTGCAGGGTGTAGTGAGTTGCATCGAATGTTGTATTCTTGCTGTGCACAGTAAAGTGCTACGGACTTTGTATGGTTTCTTATGGAGGCTTTGCTCGATGCGTACGCCGCGGCATGTGGTACTCCGACGATTCCTGAACGAGAGGACATGTTGATAATACTTCCACAGCTATTTTTTTTCATTAAAGCAATAGCATGTTTGCAGCCCAAAAATACGCTATCCATGTTAATAGCATGAATTTTTTGCCATACCTCAAGAGGGCAGTTTTCTGGATCTTGTGAAGAATCATTATTAATGTCTCCGATTATTCCGGCATTATTTACAAGCACATCTAGTTGGTGATATTTATCTTCAAGCATACTCATTGCCTCTTGCCATTCCTGTTCATTGGCAACATCAAGGTGCGAGAACGTTGCGTTGTCACCTAGCTCATCAGCTAAAAGCTCTCCCTGCTTGTCGTCTACATCGGCGATGATGACGATGGCGCCTTCTCGTGCAAAAATTCGTGCAATTGCTTGTCCAATTCCGTTAGCTGCTCCTGTTATAAGAGCAATTTTCCCTTTTAATCTGTCCACTGGTTAAACCTCTTTTAAGATAAAATAACTTCCCTGCATATACTATTATAGTACATTTGTAAAAATTATATCAATATTGTACTTCATAAATTTTGGTTGCACTTTGATTTTGATTTTCATACACTGGAGACTGCCCGTGGGGTTGTAGCTCAGTTGGTAGAGCGCATGGATGGCATTCATGAGGTCACCGGTTCGATCCCGGTCAGCTCCACCAGTCTTCGTATAAAGCTTTGAATGGTTTCTTGGCTTGGTTTAGATACATTTTAATCATTCTTGTGTAAGCAATGAAAATTCATATTGATGCTCTTAACCTGCGGTTATGATATCTTGTGCACGGGTGTAAGCTCTTTGGCCGAGGTAAAAAGCTATGATCAAACGTGAAGAACTAGCGCAACGTGCAGGGGTATTTTTTGATACTCATCCAGAATTAGTACAAATTATTGAGGCGATAGTTGGTGCTGGCGGTCGACCACTGCTGGTCGGTGGTGTTGTTCGCGATTTGTTTTTGGAGCGTGCGCCAGGAGACATTGATGTTGAGGTTTATGGTCTCTGTACGCAAGGTCTAGAAACGGTTTTAAGCAGCTTTGGTCCAGTTAGCCTGGTTGGTAAATCGTTTGGTGTACTACGTTTGCATGGTCTTGATGTTGATTGGTCGTTACCTCGTACAGATTCATCAGGCAGGCATCCCGATGTCATGCTTAACCCTAAATTATCTTTTAAAGAAGCGTTTCGTCGTCGAGATCTAACAATTAATGCTATGGGCATAGATTGCCAATCGTATGAATTAATTGATGAATATGGTGGTTACAATGATCTTGAGGCTGGCTTACTGCGTGCCGTTGACCCAGATTTTTTTGTTGAAGATCCGTTGAGATTTTTTCGAGTTATGCAATTTTTAGGTCGTTTGAACTTTAAGACCGATAAAATGCTTGATAAAGTTTGCGCGGGCATGGATGTTTCCGGCGTTGCTTGTGAACGTATAGAGCAAGAGCTTGAAAAGTTGATGCTATATTCGAGCCGACCGTCACTTGGATGGCGTTGGGTGAGGCAGATTGGGCGTCTTAAAGAGCTTTTTCCTGAACTTTTTGCTCTAACAAAAACAGAACAAGATCCAGAATGGCACCCTGAGGGTGATGTGTTTGAGCACAGCATGCAGGCTATTGATGTCGCGACATCTTTGAAGTTTGGTGACTCAGCTCGTAAATTGGCGGTTATGTACGGTGTGCTATGTCATGATCTTGGCAAGCCAGCAACTACAAAAATTATTGAAGGTCGCATACATTCTCGTGGGCATAGCGAGGCTGGGCAAAAAATAGCACGAACTTTTTTGCGCCGTTTTACTCGTAAGAAGTGGCTTATTGATGCCGTTGTTAAGCTTGTGCGTTATCATATGGAACCGATTATATTTGTAGATGCTTCTGATGCTGCATTTCGGCGCTTGGCTTACAAGTGTGCGCCTGATACCAATCTATTTGAGCTGGCTTTAGTATCGCGTGCTGATCGATCGGGTAGGAATAAAGTAGGGGGTAAGCAGTTGCAAAAAAATGTTCTACAAGTTGATGCGTTTATTGAGCGTGCAAAGAGGCTTGAGGTGTTGTATACAATTGTTCGACCACTTCTACTAGGTAAAGATCTTATGGGGCAAGTGCAACCGGGCCCTGAAATGGGTGCAGTTCTTCGGCGAGCCTATCAGATGCAAATTGAGCATGGCATTCAAGATCGTGATGAATTGCTCAAGCGAGCGTTACAGTGGTATCGTCAGCATGCAGCCGATGCATAAATGGTCGTTGTGCATGTACGAACCTTTCTGGTACACTTTCGTTCAATGGGGATGATTGGTTACGTGTGAACAAAAAAGGGTCACTACATGTTTTCAAACGGAATGTGGACATTGATTTGGCAATCGGATGGTACTACAAAATTAATTCTTTTAACTTTGCTGCTTCTTTCTGTTATCTGCTGGACAACGGCATTATTTAAATTTTTTGTATTAAAGGTGATTCGTAAGCAATTGCGGCGAGCTCAATCAGAGGTTGTAAAAGCTTCAGATATGTCGGGCTTGCTTGGGTTGGGTGCAGTTTTGGCTCGTACGGCAGGCGGTTATGTTCTTGGTCGGCACCTTGCTGTACTTAAAAAGCAGCTTGAGACGGCCAACAAGCAACACTTGACCGATCAGCAATGGCAGCTGGCTCAATATCAGTTTGAGGGTGTTGTTGATGATGAATATCAACGTTACATGCACTACTTACCCGTTTTGAGTGTTGGCGCTGCAGCAGCTCCTTTGTTGGGCCTGTTGGGAACGGTATGGGGTTTGATTCATGCATTTATGAATATAAGCCAACAGCAAAGTGCTGATATTGCAACGGTTGCTCCTGGTATTGCTGAGGCTTTAATTACGACTTTGGTTGGTTTGATTGTCGCTATTCCGGCTCTTGCTTTGTATCACTATCTTCTTGGGCAAGTTCAGGTTGTGCAGATGAGGGTTCAGTCATTGTCGGATGACATTGCTATGGTCGCACACAAAGTTTTTGTACAAAATGGTGTTAACAATGATGAGGCGTAGAAGGCGGGCGCGTCATTCTAATAATCTTCATGTCGAAATATCGATGACGCCTTTAATAGATACAGCTTTAACATTATTGATTATTTTTATGATTACGACGCCGATGATGCAGCAGATGATTAAGGTTGAACTGCCAAAGGGCTCTACATCAGAAATAACTTCACCTGACCTTGATGTTATCGTTTCGATCGACAAAAAAGGTCTATTGTATCTGAACGGTAAAAAGGCATCTGATTATACGCAGTTGATTGAGCGAATTAAAAAGGTTGTTGGTCGGGCGTCTGACCGTGTAGTAACGGTACAGGCCGATCGTTCTGTTGCGTATGGAATGGTTCTTGAGTTGGTCGATCGCATTAAATATCTTGGTGGAATAGAATATGTCGCGTTGGCAACTGAGCGCGCTTAGGCCTAGTAGGTCACTACAACTAAAACTTGCCTGTGTGGTACTTATTGCTCATTTGGTGTTGATGTTGTTTGGTCTTAGCATTGGCAAGAAGCGAGAAGGCTTGGCATTCCGGTTTTCTCGATTTGACAGATCTCGTATAAAACGTGTAGTTCTTGTTCCGCTCAAGAAGCGTGTGCATGCCAAGGGGCAGATGCGTTCTACAGCAGGGCAACAGAGTGATGTTGGTAAAAAGATAAAAAAGAAAAAAAATGTTGTAATCAAATCTGTTAAAAAGAAGAAGCTAGTTAGTAAAAAGGCTTTACCTAAAAAAAAGCTTACTAAAAAGAGCAAAAAAATAGCCTCAAAAAAAGTGAAACAAAAAAAGGTTGTAAATAAACTCGTGAAGGCAAAAGAGCCTAAGGCGGTTAAAAAAACAAAAAAACTAGAGATAACGAGCGACAAATCTAAGATTGCAAAGTCTGAAAGTCCGGCCGTTGTTAAGGATGAACAGGTACTCTTGGTTGGTAGGCATGAGATGCAAGAACTACGAGTATTTGAGCATCTTAACTCGCAAGTTAAGAGTCATTGGAAGCCTCCGATTGGGATACGTCAGGGACTTGAATGTACTTTGTTTATTGATCTTGATAAGCAAGGCAATGTTATTAAAATAGATGTCGATCGGGCTTCTGGGGTTCGTGCATTCGACACATCGGCGCGCAAGGCTGCAAAGAAAATGCGTTATCCACGAGTGTTGTGGGGGTCACGAGTTCCACCACTTATTTTTAACTCGTAGAAAGGGGCATCATGGTTATTAACGGCAAATTTGAATGGATTAGAAATGTTCTTTGGCCAAGGGTTGGACTGGCATTTTTGTGCTTGGTTTTTACCTTGTGTAGTGCATCTGTTTTGGCTGATAATGGAGCATCGGTTACGGTGCGAGCGAAAGATTTGCAACATGAGGCAACAAAAATTGCATTTGTGGTGATTCGTGGCGGGAAAGCTTTGCTAACTGATTTCGCTCAAGAACTTGCTCATGCTATTACTTACAGCAAGCAATGTGATGTTGACTTGATACGTTCAAAACGCACTTCTGTACTACGTTCTCATGATACGATAAAGTCATCGTATTTAAAAAAACTTGAACAACAAGGTTATGATTTTGCTCTTGTTCTTCATCAGATAAAGCGTGAAATTGAATGGTCTTTGTACAGTGTTGATGATGCCTCCTTTATTGGTGGTAAGCGTATAAAAATAAACAAAAAAAATGTTCATGCAAAAGCTCTAACCGTTGCGCAAGACAACTGGCAGTACCTGTTTTCAGATCGTGGTCCGTTTATGTCACAAATTGCCTACTGTGTAAAACAGGGTAGCGGTGGTCAAGTGATCAAGCGTATTTATAGAGCTGATTTTGATGGATCAAATCCGAGATTGGTTGTTGGGATGCCTACGATTAATGTTGCGCCTAGATGGAATGATGATTCTGATTATCCGCTCCTTTATTATTCTGAGATGGCTGCCACTAATGTAAGGTTGATGGCTTCAAACATGGACGGAAAGCGTCGCTTGATTTGTGATATGGATGGGCTAAATATGCTGGCATCGTTCGCGGGTAATGATGTTGCATTTTGTCTTTCAGCCGGCGGAACTAGCCAAGTTTATCTGTATAAAGATGCTTCTGGCAAGGGGAAACGGTTTGTGCAGATAACGCATAACAAGGGCAATAATATTTATCCACAGCTACTTGCTGGTGGAGATATTATTTTTTGTTCCGACTTTGAAAGCCGTTCACCCAAAATTTATCGTTACTATTCCAAGAACAAGGATGTGAGCAGACTTGTAAGTGGAAATGGCTTTTTTGCCTCTCCAGCCTACAGTACTGTTACAGACTCGGTAGCATATACTAAGCTTGTTGCGGGTGTTTCGCAGCTGTTTGTGCATGATTGTACAACAGGAAAGAGTCGGCAGCTTACCTCTAGCAAAGGCCACAAAGAAGAGTGTGCATGGTCACCATGCGGATCATTTTTAGTGTTTTCGGTTAGCAAGTCCCGTTCATCGCGCATTGCAATGATGCATGTCCCTACTAAACGTTGGTGGTATGTTTCTCCCAAAAATCAGGAATGTAGCTACCCAACTTGGTCGGGATACTTTAATCGATACTTTTAAAATAGGTCGACAGTTTCGGGGTGATTTGCTACAATAGTGCTATCTTTTCGAATAGTTTTTATATTAAATATTTTGGTTGGGATTTATGAGAAGGCCTAAAAAGTTTTTCAGCGGTGGACCGCGTACCTTTGTGATAACGTTTGTGGTTATTGTGGGAATCGTGTTGCTTGCACAGCTTGTAACACACATGATGAACACGGATCACGTTGCCTACTCACAGTTTTCCGAATCCCTAACAAAGGGTAAAATTGCGCAACTTTACCAGAATGGACAGCAGGTTGAGGGTGTTTACCGGGATGGTAAACGTTTTGAAACTGTAGTTCCAGCAAACTGGGATTATAGAATTGTTGAGAGACAAAAAGATATTGCGTATGTGATTCTTCCTCCACGACAATTTTCATTGCCGCTGATTCTTTCGCTCCTTCTTGGATTTTTCATTTTGGGTGCTTTTTTGTGGACCATGCTCCGTCAATCTCGTTCGTCGGGTAGTAGCGGTGGAGGGTCTGGCATCTTTGGAGTGGGACGTTCTAATGCACAAATGTTTGTTCCAGAGCAAGTTAAAGTTAAGTTTGATGATGTTGCTGGTTTGCATGGTGCAAAAGAAGATCTGCTCGATGTTATCGACTTTTTAAAGAATCCAAAAAAGTTTAGCAAGCTGGGAGCCAAGGTGCCCAAGGGTACGTTGATGATCGGCGAACCTGGTAACGGTAAAACGTTGCTTGCAAAAGCTGTTGCCGGTGAGGCTAACTGTGCTTTCTTTAGTGTAAGCGCTTCAAGCTTTGTTGAAATGTTTGTTGGTGTTGGAGCATCACGAGTTCGAGATCTTTTTGCAAGAGCTCGTAAAAATGCTCCGTGTATCGTATTTATCGATGAGATAGATGCGGTTGGTAGTCACCGTGGTCGAGGTTATGGTGGTGGTAATGATGAGCGTGAACAGACGCTTAATCAACTCCTAACTGAGATGGACGGATTTGCAACATCAGATGATACGGTAGTTATTCTTGCAGCAACTAACCGACCAGATGTACTTGATCGGGCATTACTAAGACCTGGCCGATTCGATCGACAGGTTAATGTACCTTATCCTGATGTGCGATCCCGTTTACAAATTTTGCAGGTGCATATCAAAAACATAAAGTGCGACTCTAGCGTTGATTTAGATAAAGTTGCTCGATCTACAGTAGGATTCAGCGGTGCTGATCTTGCAAATGTAGTTAACGAGGCGGCAATTTTAGCTGCAAAAGCTGGTATTAAAAAAAGTAATGCTGATATGTTTGAGGAAGCACTTGATCGAATAACTCTTGGTAAAGAGCATAAATCAATTGTGTTGACTGAGCTTGATCGTGAGATGACCGCTTATCATGAAGCTGGACATACGTTGATAAATATTCTTCTACCGGACGATCTTGAGCCTTTACACAAGGTGACCATTGTTCCACGAGGACGGGCCCTGGGTGTTACTTTCTCTCTACCAGAGCGTGATAAATATTCATCAAACGAAGCAGAAATGAAGGCGTTGGTTGCAAAGTTGATGGCTGGTCGTATTGCTGAAGAGCTTAAGTTTGACAAGCGTGCAACTGGTGCTCATAATGACTTTGAAAAAGCAACTGAAATAGTTCAAAAAATGGTACGATTTTACGGTATGTCAGAAAGTCTTGGTAATGTTGTTTACAAAGACAATGACCAATTTTCTGATGAAACGGTTTCATTAATTGACCAGGAAGTCCGCCGAATTGTTAAGGAATGCTATGATATGGCAGCTAAGTTACTTCGGGACAATCGGGATAAATTGGACAAAATAGCCAACGGTTTACTAGAGAGTGAGCTCTTGTCCGCAGCTCAGGTATACGCGTTATTGGATATGGAGCAACCCAAAGTTGCAACGTTAGAATTGGAATCTGTGGAAGCAGACTCTACTTCGGTTTGAAAAAATACTGTTTTGTAGTACAATTTTAAGGTACTACTAATCGGCAGGTTGCCGAAAATTTGGTAAGGGAAGTTACAGCAATGTCACGTATATGTTCTGTTTGTGAAAAGCGACCACAGGTAAAAAACCTTGTGAGTCACGCAAAGAATCGCACAAAAAAGTGGGTGTACCCTAACGTACACCAGATGCAATATGTCTATCCAGGCAAAGAGCGTCAAATAAAACGCGGTAAAGTATGCACGAAATGTGTTAAAGCAGGAAAAATTGTGAAGATTGTCTCAGGCAATCGTACCGGTATTGAGGGAATAGATGGCAAACAGTAAGTCTTCAAAGAAGCGTGCGCGACAAGCAGTTGTACGTAGATTACGTAACAATGCGCGCAGATCATCACTGAAATCAGCAGTTAAAAAAGTAATTGACGCTGTTGAGCGTAAAGCAAAAAAAGATGAAGCTCTCGTTCTATTACGAGACGCTGAATCACAATTTTCTCGAGCAAAAGGCAAAGGCGTTTTGCATCGGAATACAGCCTCTCGTAGAGTTGGTCGCTTGGCAAAGCGCATCAACGCAGAGTGCGTATAAAGAAATTATCCTGAATTGGATAGAGATGGGCGGAATAAAATCCGCCCATTTTTTGTGCTATAAACTGTTGTTTAATTTTATGAACTAGCGATTGTTGAGTCGATATGATTGCAGTACTCTTGCAGCAGTTCTCTGGTTGCATCGGTGACAATGCGAGCTGCACCGGCGTTCTCTGCGAGCATAACGAGTGTGAGTGGCTCTTGATCTTTGTAGCAGAAGTTTGCAACACACCAGATATGCTCTAAGTACTCCTTACCCATGCCGCGCTTGGCCCAGTGGCTTGTTTGTGCGGTACCAGTTTTGGCTTGTATTGAAAGCCCTTCGATTCCGCTCAGGCTCTTTGCGGTTCCCTGTTCGACAACTTGCTCCATGGCATTATTCAAGAACTCACGTGTACTTTCTGATATGTTAAGTGCTTGTCGGTGGATGCTTTCATTTTCTAAAATACGTGGAGTTACCAGGTAACCGGTCTGTATGCTGGCAATCATACGGGCTATTTGTATTGGTGTAACCAGCAAAAAACTTTGGCCGATGGCAGAAAGTAATGTTTCGCCGGCCCACCATCGCTCTCCTTTTGTCTCTTTTTTCCAGCTTTTTGTTGGGACTAAACCTGCGCGTTCGGGAAGGTTAAGCCCTGTCGGGCTTCCTAGTCCAAATCGTCTTGAATATTTTGCTAGGCAGTCTATTTTTATTTTTTGCCCAATTTCATAAAAAAGTATATTGCATGAGTGTATAAGTCCATCCAGGGTGTGTAAGTTTTGGCCGTGGCCTTTGCGGTTATTGCAGTAGTATCGACGTTTTCCAAAGCGCAATGAGCCTTTGCAGGTGAATTCGTACGAAGGGTCTACAATGTCTTCTTCAAGGGCTGCAGCACAGCTTATAAGCTTGAAGGTTGAGGCTGGTGGGTAACAAGCTTCAAACGCGCGATTTATAAAAGGGTTACGTTTACTTATTTTTTTCCATTTCTCTTGGCTGATTGGGCGCAAAAACATTTGTGGCTGGTAAGTTGGGAACGAGTGAACCGCCCGCAATGAGCCGGTATGAGTGTTCATTATGATGGCAGCTCCTGCATACGGTCTAGGAAAGGTGCGGTGAAGCATGCGTTGTAGGTCTATATTAAGGGTTGTGTGCAATGTTTTGCCTATCATGGCAGTCTGCATGTCCTGCGCGGCAAGCGGCTTTCCTGAAGAGTTTATGACGGTACGTCGACGTCCGCTTTTGCCAGTTAAATAGTTGTCATACATTTTTTCAAGACCCATCTTGCCACTTTTGCCTTCTTGCATCTGTCCTAGATAGCCCAGGACATGGCAGGCAACGGACTGGTAGGGGTAGTAGCGTTCGCATTCCGTTTGTAGTGTTATGTTTGGATGATTTGGATATCGCTCTGCAATCATGTATAGCTGCGAGGTAGAAAGGTCATGCGCTAGTTTATGTTTTGTTCCTGATCGTTGCGCTTGACGAATGGCCTGCAGGTCGAATTCGGTTTTTAACATTGCTTCAATAAGTGTGATGATTTGCTTCTGTTCTAGAGAAAGTTTTTTGGATCCGGCTCCCTGCCAAAAGAGGGTGATGATTGGTCGATTTGTGGCCAGAAGGCGACCATTTGTGTCGACGATGTTTCCACGTTGTGGGAGCAGTGTTTTGTATCTGGTGAAGTTGTTTAACGAGCGTTGGTGCATGCGAGAGCCTTGATGCACTTGCAAATACACGAGGCGTAGGCTGATGGTACACAGCCCTGCGATGGCTACAAACAGAAGGACGGAAAGTCGGAGGTTAATCTTTTTTGTTGCGCGATTCATTGCGTTTTAATTTCATGTTGTTGAGAGGATGAAGTTCCTGGCACATGCTAGAAAGTTTATCCAATGCTACATGGGTATAGCGTTCGGTGCTGGTAATTGCTTGGTGCCCCAATAGTTCTTGTATTACGCGTAAGTCAGCGCCTTGATTGATCATGTGAGTTGCAAACGAGTGGCGGAGTTTGTGGGGAGTGAGCGGACGCTTTATCTTAAGAAACTTTTTGAACATTGTGCAGATTCGTTGCACGCTTCGTGTGGTTATCTGTTTGTTGCGATAATTTAGAAACAGATATTCGTCAATATTGAATGCTGTTGTGCGTTCAAGAGATAGGTACTCTTGTAGCCTCTCAAGGCCTTTTGTGCCAAAAAGAGCCAGGCGCTCTCGCCTTCCTTTACCCATTATTCGGATTGTTTTATTTTCCAGATCAATATCTTTGAGCTTTATGCTAACCAGCTCTGCGCAGCGTACGCCGGTTGAGTAAAGTAGCTCAAAAATTGCTCGGTCACGCGATGGGAAGCGAGTTGGCAGTTCGTCGTTAGTGACCTTATCTAACAGGTAAAAAAGCTCATCAACGCTTAGGAAGTTAGGTAGTTTTCGGCTAACTCGTGGTCGTTTTATTTTGACGATCAGCTCGTGGCCGATTGTTTTGCTAAATTTGGCAAACGATCGGAAGCACGAAACCTTACGGGCAATTGAACTGGAGTCGATATTTTTGTGATACAGGGTTACAAAATAGCGTTCAAGAGTCTGTTGGAATGATATTTCTTTTCGTTCTTCCCGCTCGATACGGGTCCAAAACGTTAAAAAAAGTTTTAGATCTGCTCGGTAAGCGCGAAGAGTGTTTGGCGAAAGGTTGCGTTCAATGGACAGGAATTCAACGAATTTTTGTGCGCATTGCCCACACTTTTTCCGATCCATTGCTCCCCTTGGCGCGTGACTTGTATAAACTTTTACCTGCAGAGCTAGTGTAGCAACTTTGTTCTTTGTTTAAAAGAATTGGAGTTACCATTCGCCTTACCGTCCTATGACCCTAAATTAGGATGATACTAGCACGTTTACTGTAGAGAATACTCTTTACACCGGCGATTAACCGACGAGCGATTAACACCCAAAAGCTTTGCGATTTTGGTTTGAGAGCGCAGGGTAGACCAGAGAGTATTCATTAACTTGGGATCTTTTAGGGCGTGTTTACCCAGTCTAGCTGCAAGTAGAATGTCAGGATTGTTGAGGCCAAGTTGTTCGTTTATCCGCTGTTGGTCGAGTAAATCAGGATTGTCTGTTTTGAGGGCGATCGTTTTGAGGATAAGGCTTTGTACTTCTTTTAGGCTTGTTGGGTGCCGATCAAGAATTTTTTGCATTTCAACATCATCGAGACTAAACAGTCTGTTTGGCGCAGTTTCTGTCAAAAGTTGCTCGACGATATGGTTCATTATGTTGTGTTGAGCTTCGATTGGTAGCTTGGGGAATGATTGTAGCCTGACAACTGATTCATCCAATCGTTGGTGTAGTCGTGCGTTGAACTTTTTTTGTTTTACTAGCTCTTTAAGGTCTGCATGCGTTGAGCAGATAATTTTTACGTCGCTCATAATTTTGCGGTCGCTGCGTAAAGGGCAGAAGTATCCGTATTCAAGGAACTCAAGCAGGTGCTGTTGTGCGCTAGCGGTCAGGTTGTGAACCTGATCAATAAATAGGATGCTACCGGCTCTTAGGGTGCTAAGGAGTGGATCTTTGTTGTTGTGAGCATAAATAAGTGGATGGCCACCAAAAATTGCCAATGCTTGGTCGGTTTCGCTATCTGGAGGTGTAATGGTGATGTTGTGTAGCTCTTGTCCAACACTAATCTGCTGCAAAAGATTAAGTACTGTTTGTGTGTCTTGGCTTGGTACGTCAAGCAGTATAACACCACTACCAAATGAGGCTTTGAACAGGTCAATTTTAAAGGTAAGCATAACCTGGCAGCTGCCAGGGATCGTAGCATTTATCATACGGCCGGCATGAGTTGTTTCAAGGTATAGAGCGTGGTTCCAGTCTGCAGGGTTGCGTAGGCGGCTCATGTTTTTTTGTACCAGCTCAATTGCCTCGGGCCGATGTATTATCAGGATTACAGATTTCTTGTCCATGGAGCATATGCCTTTGATGTGCAGTTTTTCTGAGTTGCTTTGCGAGATTAATTTCTGTACTGGGGCTTGGTACTGCTCTACCTGCTGTGTAACAGCGTTTAGCGCAATGGCAATGATGTCATTTTTATGTAAGTTTGGATCAATGTCTATAAGTTCACGAGCTTCTTTGTTCTCGAAGGTGAACTTTTTATAGCGGTATATTATAATCCCGATCCGTCGTTGATCACGTTCGCCGATGAAGGACAGTAAGCTTTCTCTGTAATGCTCGATCTCTTGGCAGCGTATGGCAAGTTGGTCTCGTGCGTCTTTTTCTTTGCGCATAAGTTCAACGATATTATTTTTTTCTAAAGCACCAATAATTTTTGCCATGTATCCAGCAAAAAGAATCATCTCGTCCCGCTCGTGACCATCAAAAAATTTGTTTGGTCGAGCGTTGTGGTCGATAACGATAATACCGATGGTTCGTTGTTTGTGAATGATTGGAATCAGTACATCCGCGTGCAGCTCATCCAACAGGTTGATGCTTTCTTGGCTGCTTTTGATTGGATTATAAAAATGATCAAACTCAATTTCATCACGAATTAAGATACTGGCTTTAGAGAGACCAAGTTTACGATGTTCTGACTCATAAAAAGTCTGCATTTTGCGGTTGGCAAGTAGTTGGTCGTAAGATTGCTCGGTCAGGTTGCTTGATTCTGGCAGTGCGTGTGGGTCGACACAGAGCGAGGTTGTGCGTTCTTGTAACCTAAACGATTCAGAGAAAAAGGTCCTTGTAACAAGGTTCAGTTCAAGGTAATGGAGTGCCTGTCCGAGTCGGTCGAGCACATGCCTGAACTGCCGTACAAACTCTAGGCGGTAGCCGGAGGGCGATACATTTTTCTTAACATTTAGGAAGCGAAGGTGAAAAATTCGCTTTGTGCAGATATACAGGGCAAGGGTTGAGATTATGGCAAACAGGCCGGATATGCCGTTATCGATGTAGTTTGGAATTGGTCCCATCAGCATGAAATGTATCGCGTTTTGTACACATTCAAGAACTGCATAAGGAATAATGTAGAACCCAACCAACGAGAAAAGTTGTTTTTTTACCAAACGTGGGAAGTTATGGCGAGGCATTCTTCGAATAGAAAGAAATAGAGGTATGAGAATGCATATGATGGAATATAAAGTTATCCAAGGCATTAAGAAGGATTCTAAATTTCTTGTCTGCATATACGCACCACGTTGTGAAAGCGTGCTGTGCATCGGGCCAAAGAAAAGGAAGTAGGCATAGATTATGGTAAGCGGTGCGCCTAGAATATATACAAGTCGGTTTGCCTTAAAACCTCGACTAGTTAGTCCGGTGACAAGATGGGCTAGCGCCTGGAATCGAATGGTTGTCATTACCCAAGCGAGCCGCATTAGTACAAGGTATATTTTGTAATCAAGGGCTATGTGCCACACAGTACGTAGAATTCGCAGAATCCATATAACGTCTTCGTAAAACATGCAAGTTAGCACGATAACAAGGAGAATCAACGGTGTTTTAAATGTTTTGCGTTTAGATAGGCCTATGTAGAGGAGGCCAATGGCAAGTAGTCCCTTGACCAGCGCTGCAAATATGTGCGCCCCGAGATGTACTAGGTCACTGCCTATGGTCATATGTATGAATGATGAGATGCTCATAATAACAATTTATTCTTTGCTCTGGGTAACAATTCTTGTATACTACCTCTCGAGGACGGTTGCCAAACCTTCCTGAGTAGCTTTATTAATCAACGTATAATAGGGGGAACAAACTGTGTTTTCAAAAAGAACAATGATATCTCTAAAAGTTTTTACGGTTATGGCCCTGGCGCTTGGTATTTTTGTTCAAGTAGCAGGAAACATTCAACCTCCTGGAACCTGAATAATTTTTCAGAATAGATTGGCTGCGGTATGCGTATCGTGGCCATTTTCTTATGTTCCCAATAATTAACGGATCTTCCTTCTCCATTCTTACCATGCTTGGTAAAAAAACACAAACCATGCCTAAACCTATGGTTCAAGTTTTAATTGCTCATTTTGGAATCGATCCATTCATAGTTTTGATCAGTTGTTTATTAAGTTTGAGAGCTCGTGATACGGCAACATTGCCAGTATGTATGGAGCTTTTTGAGTATGTTCGCACGCCAGAACAGATGATAGAGCTGTCTCTAGTTGAACTTGAGCGTAGATTCTATTCGCTCGGTTTTTATCGTGCAAAGGCTAGTCAGGTAAAAGAGGCTTGCCATGAATTAATTGAACGGTTTTCGGGCAAAGTTCCTGGCTCGATGGACGAGCTTCTTTCTATCAAGGGGGTTGGTCGCAAGACGGCTAATTTAGTGCTCGGGCATGCGTTTGGAGTCCCTTCAATTTGTGTTGATGTTCATGTACACCGAATCAGCAATCGTCTGGGACTTGTTAGCACTAAGACGCCAGAACAGACCGAATTTGCTTTACAAAAAATTATACCCAAAGAGTTTTGGATAGAGCTTAATACGTTGCTGGTTGTATGGGGGCAGAATGTGTGTACACCGGTTTCACCGCGCTGTTCACGTTGCCCACTGTTTGACCAGTGCATTCGTAAAGGCGTTACTAGTTCACGATAGATCTTTTGGCCAAAGGTTGCCCAATCCCTCCATTCTTACAAACAAATGTTTATTTCTCTAAATCAATCTTCATTCTTTAATTTTTTAACAAGGGACTGAAATTTCATTCTTCTTGATTTTGTAACAATAATTAATTCCTTTGTCTGCCCGGCGAAGCTTTATGCGAAGCCTGGGTCATCCTCGTGGATACGGGGATCCAGTCTTTAAATAGCTCATTTGATCACTTTTCCATCCATATTTTAACTTTTTTGCGGGGGGTTGAAGCCAGGCTTCGCTGGTACTCTGCTCTTTGAACTACGAAGGACAGGCAAGCAAATCGACCCCCCTGTCCTGCGAAGCCTTTGGCGAAGAATGGTCATCCTCTTTCAGTTTCTGCCCATCTTTGAAAGTAGCTCACACTTTGTCATCCCCGGCTTTGAACGGGGATCCAGGACTATAAATAAGTTCCTATAAACATAACTATGCGTAGCAATGTTTACAAAACATAACAATCAAAAATTATGTAACCATCCTTGTCTTAAAATGAAACACTAAAAGACTGGATCCCCGTTCAAAGCCGGGGATGACAAGGGAAAAACACTTTATATATTTCTAGTTCTGGATCAGCGTATACATGAGGATGATTCAGGCTTTGCTTAATCCGTCTGCGCATTCGGTTTCGCCGTGACTCTACTTTGCTAAATAGTTGCGAATGGCATGCAGTGCGATTGCCCTTGTTGGACTGTCTGTTGTGTGTTATAAACCAGACAACTAATTGGACCGGTCGCTATGCAAAAGGAGCTAAACATGAAGGTCCCCCGTTCTAGGGTTATGCTACTCAACTTTTTTTTACTGACACTTTTTGTGAGTGTCGCGCATGCCGATTATCGGGATGATGAATGGAATCACAACGCCGTTTTTACAACACAGAAACAGGCGGGAACAAAAGTTCCAGTCGTGGTTGCAGCTGTTGTATTAGGCTTAAAGCTTATGTTTGGCTCTGGAAACGAGGAGGCTTCGCATGAAGTTTCATCGGGCCAAGGTCAAGCACCTGTCGACCAGCAATACTGCACTTTGTATGAGCCAAATCCAGCTGAGGTTGAACGTACCCGGCTTAAAAATTTGGCGCATAAAAAGAAGCAAAAATTAGAGCGAGCAAAGCGGGAAGCTCAAGAGCGTATTCTTGCTATAGAGCAGGAAAAAGAAGCTGAAGAGCATAGAAAACGAGCTTTGGCGGAGGCCTTTGAAAATATTATTTTCCAAAAATATTTAGAAAATAATAAATGGCTATTGCGGGGTCAAACAGTGGAAAACCTCGAAATAGAAATGTTTGTAATATTGAAAAAATCAGGGTGGATTGTCGAAACTTTTTATCCGAAAATCTAAAATTAGGACGAAGATTGTTATGCGGTTTGTAAAAATGGAGTGTAATTCTAGTAGATTCGATTATGACTCTATAGTTAGTTCTGAAGGGGGAATGGGTTACTTGTGGTGTTTCTTGTCAGGTGTAGGATCGGATGTAAATATTTTGTTGGAAATTATTCAAGATGAGCCTATAGAAGGCGGTTCGGGTGCGTTTTATATTTTTACTGTTGAGCCAAATGTTTATATAGGTTTTGAATGTGATGATTTGGGAGATGAGCAAAGGATTATTTTTAAAGATGACCCAAAGTATTACCCATTTAAAACGACGAAAAATGGATTTATTAATTTGGTACAACAATGGGTAAAAGTGCACAAAGAGCGGCCGCCTGGAATATCGATTGAAGAAACCTCGACCGATGTATGGTTAGTTAAGTCGATGACAGAGAACGAAGTTGAGCATTACAAGAAATTTGCTGATCCTGATACGGGATTTTTGCTTGATGTTACAACGAAAAAATAAATAGATACCAAAATGGTGTAATCATAGCTGATGACTGGAAGAGCAAGCTTAAATAGAATGGTCGCTCGGTATAACAACTGAGCGGCGAATTAGGATATTTGTTAAAAACCGCCCAGCTTATTGTATAGCCAGTCTGGGCAAATTGCGTAAGCCCATGCAATGAGTTGCCAGCGTTTTGTTATAAAAGCTCTCTTTTTCTTCTTTTTAATTGCTTCGTAGATGTCGCGTCCAGCTCTTTCCTTGGTTGCGATCCAGTAGACCCCTGGAATTTGGTGAACATCATCATCTTCTATTTCTACGTACCCAGGAATAATATCGGTAAAGTAGATATCATAAACTTTATTTTGGTGCATTCGATTGCGCATGCCTTCTAAATATCGAGATATAAATGCATTTGCACCAGAATAGATGGGACTTACGGCTTCTCCTTTGAGGCCCGAAACAGATGAGATCCCAACCAAGTGGCCATGGCCTTGTTGCTCAAAGTGTTTAACGGCGATGTCAGCCATTGCAAGGAAGCCGATAAGATCGACATTAACGGTTTTCATTTTTGCTTGCCAGTCTGGAAGGTCTGCTTCCCCAATCAGGTCTGTTGTTGCCGAGATACTAATGAGCATCAGGTCAATGCCACCCATCTGGTCAATGAGCTCTTCTAGCTGGTTGCGTGCTTTTGCATATTCAGAGACATCAATACATTTGATGTAGGTTTTACTGGTGATTTCTTTTGATAGTGATTCTAAGCGATCTCTTCTGCGAGCGACTAGTCCAACCTCGTATTCACCTTCGTTGCCCAGTAGCTTTGCTACCTGCCGACCCATGCTGCTGCTTGCGCCGATTACAATAGCTTTTTTGGGTTGTTGCCAGGAATCACTTGAGATAGCACATGACTGGCAGAGAACCAGCACGAGTAATGTTTTTTTTATTACGGTGGTTATCATATTTGTCCCCCCAAGATATGACTGAAATCTTATCGGAATTTTAGCTGATCAAGGGTTAATGGGGCAATGATTTGCTGTAGGAGGTATATTGAATTTATATTGTCATTCTGAGCCTATATTTAAATTATTTGATTGAAATGAGCATTCGTATGAAGAGACTTTTGTTGGTTCTGGGTTTTGTGGTCGTTGTTTTTTTTGTTTGGAAGCATATGCAAAAAAATTCTGATAATGGTTTGGTTGTTATTCTAAATGGCCCTTCTTCTGTTGGTAAATCAAGCATTATTAAGCTGTTTCAAGAAAAGAATGAAAAGCTTTGGCTAGGAATAGGTATCGATAGTTTTTTTGTTGGCGTTCTGTCTTCTAAGTTTTACTTGGAAGATAAGCCCGAGCATCATGCTGTTATGAGAGGCATTGCATCCGTTAATAGTGACGGAAATAAAGTGTTTGATTTATGCATTGGTGAGGTGGGTCAAAAGGTCATCAAGGGGATGAATAGGGCAATTGGGGCGTATGCACGTGCTGGTAACAATGTGATTGTTGATTATATAAATTATGATTCGTCTTGGATTGAAGACTTGAAGGCTGCTTTGAGTGGAGTTAAAGTTGTTTTTATTGGGGTTAAAGCAACTTTGGAAACAATAGAAGCGCGAGAAAAGATTCGCGCAACGTCACCGCAAGGCCATGCTCGAAGTCATTATGACTCTGTTCATCAGGGAATTGTTTACGACTTAGTTTTAGATACAGAAAATAAAACAGCCAGTCAGGCTGCTCAAGAACTGATGGAGTTTATTCGATCAAAAGCTTAATTAGTGTAAAGCTTTAGTAAAAAAAGGCCGCGACTTTAAAATCGCGGTCTTTTATTCAACTTTTTCTTGAAGCCTCTAACTTGTTCGTTTTTGCGACAACGATCTGAACGGAAATATTGTCGCAATTGGTTATGGTTGCATTTTTGGCATCATATACAAGTTTACGGGCGAGGGTTTGAAGCTTTGTGTTTATGTCTTGCGTGTCGTTGTTTTGGTCTGAGAGAATGTTGTAAATTGGTTTGCGCAAGTTATTTGCTAAGAGAAGGCGCTCGGTACGGGCGTTTTGTTTTTGAAGCATTGTCCGTTTTTCGTAAAAGTCATAATTATTATAGTCAAATGTGTGGTCCCACAAGCCATCGCTGCCGACTACAATAACGAGAGGACTGTTATCTTTAATTGTGGCTGATGCAATATTAGGTTTACAGATTACTGCACCTTTAATATCCATTTTAAGGTTGCAATCGCCTATAGCTCTAGACATATTAAGACTGGCATATAAGTTAGGGTTGCCGACTCTGTAGCCTTGGCCGATGCATTCAACTTCGTCATCAACTAAGTACTTAATGTCTGAGAGTTCTAGGGTTCCACCATGTTTTATAATTCGTTTGCGCTCACTAGGGTTGTTCATGTTGTGATCTTCGGTTATATGCGGTGCATGATTGTCGTGCAAGTTAAACCACATGGCAGCTGAATCACCAACTGTTGCGATGAGAGCTTTTTTAGTTTGGCTGGGGACAAGGACAATTGATGCTGTGGATCCAGAGCTTGTTCTTTTTTGTATTTGTTGATCAAGAAAATTAAATGATTGTACGATTGCTTTTTTGGGGCGTAAATTTTTTAGTCTGCGGTTCAAGCTTTCCAAAAGATGCTTTTTAAGCAAACATGCTGCATCTTCTCCACCATGCCCATCAAACACTCCAAAAACGGTTCCGTAATTGGTTGTTGTTAAGGGTAGGGTCCGATCTTCCATATAAGGCCGCATGTTTTTGTCTTCAGCTTGCCCAGAGTAAAATGAAACTTTTTTAGTTTCTTCTTCAGTATTTGTGCAAAATGTTTCTGTAGCATGTGTTGCTATCATGCCTGTGGCAAGCAGCATTGATAGATATTTTCTCATTCTTATTCCCCCAAAGATGGATGTTATTTACATACCATCATCGAGCTTACAGAAGTGTGTCAGATTAAGGTAGATTTATGCCTTAATTGCGTGGAGTCGGACTAAGTTAGATTTTTTATTTTAAAAAAAGACACGCCATTCAAAGCTTTATGCATAAAAATGGCGGGGCTGACGAGACTCGAACTCGCGACCTTCCGCGTGACAGGCGGACGCTCTAACCAAACTGAGCTACAGCCCCATAAATGGGGGAATATGGCTCCCCGGGCTGGACTCGAACCAGCGACCTAACGATTAACAGTCGTTTGCTCTACCAACTGAGCTACCGAGGAAAAATACTTCGAGATGAATGGTGGGCGGTACTGGATTCGAACCAGTGACCCTCAGTTTGTAAGACTGATGCTCTACCAACTGAGCTAACCGCCCGCATTGTTGCTGTTACCCGACGGTACATTCACTCCTTGAAAGAGTAAAAGTTAAGACCAAAAATGTCAAAATAAGTTTCATCAATATTTTTCTTCGTACGGGGCTAATGTGGTACTCTTTGAAACAATGGCGGCCTAGTCGGTGCAATAATGTGGCTCAGGTAAATGTTTTTTGTTGGGATTGTTGTTATGAATCGTGTTATTCGTGTTGCCGTGTTTTTTTTACTTGTGTTGTTTGGAATTCGCTTTGCACCACAATTAATAAATCAGATAAAAAAAAGTTATATTCCATTTTTTACCAAAACTACAACTATTGGCCTGATTAAAATTGATGGCAAGATTACAGACTTTCGTTGGTACAGAGAGCAGCTCAAGGATTTATTTACTACTAGTCGTGTAAAAGCGATCGTGTTAGATATCTCGTCTGTCGGTGGTTATTCTGGAAGCTGTAATATTTTGTTTGACGAGATCATAGCACTCAAAAAGGATCATCCAAAGCCGATTGTTAGCTTTGTTGAGAATGTGTGTGCTTCTGGGGCCTACTACGTTGCTGCGGCGACTGATCAGATCATAACATCTCCGTCGGCCATGCTGGGTAGCATTGGCACCGTTATTCCACTACTACATTTTGAGAAGCTGCTGGAGCATGTGCATGTAGGCTATGATACCGTGTCAACGGGTGATTACAAGAATTCTGGTAACCCGTACATGTCTCAAACGGTTCAGGGGCGGGCAATGCTTCAGGAGTTGTGTGATGGAGCTTATCAACAGTTTGTAGGTGACATTGCTCGTGTACGTTCACGCTTGCCAATCACTAGCAAAGACTCTTGGGCCAACGGTCGCATTTTTATTGGCACACAAGCGGTCAAAATAGGCCTAGCTGATGAGTTAGGGTCATTTAGTACGGTAGAGGCCCGCGTGAAGAAGTTGGTTCCGTTTGAGGGTAAAATTCGCTGGGTTGTTAAGCGTAAGCCGACAACCTGGTTTGTGCGATTGTTTGGCAATGTCGAATCGCTTAGTACCTTCATTCATGCATTTTTTATGCGGCACAGTTCTCAGATTTCGTCTTAGAGTTTGTATGAAAATTTTTGTTGTTCGATAATCCGTTACGTTGAGACTTTGAGTTTCCGAGCGTGTGAATTCACACGCTCGTGAAAACGAGGATGACCCAGGCTTCGCATAGTCCGTCTTCGCTACAGCTTCGCCGGCCTGCCGGGCGTAGTTCGTAGAACGAAGACTGGGAAGGCAATGAGTTGGACTTTATAGGGTAAATTTCGAGTGATTTATATTATTTATTATTGTGTGTCCTACTTCGAATAACATCTCTGCGCCTTCGGCTTCGCCGTGATCCTACTTCGCTTAAGAACTACGAATTGAATGCCCCTTGTTGGACCGTCTGTTGTGTGTTATAAACCAGACAACTAATTGGACCGGTCGCTATGCAAAAGGAGCTAAACATGAAGGTCCCCCGTTCTAGGGTTATGCTACTTAATCTTTTTTTTCTGACACTTTTTGTTAGTGTTGCGCATGCCGATTATCGGGATGATGAATGGAATCATAACGCCGTTTTTACAACGCAGAAACAGGCTGGAACGAATGTTACAGGCTGGGCGGCACTTTTTGTATGCAGCTTAAGGCTTCTGTTAGGTTCTGATAGCTCGGATAGTAAACAGGAGGCTTCGTATGAAGTTTCGCCGGGCCAGGGTTATGAAGCACCTTCAGACCAGCAATCCTGTGTGCTTGGTGAGCCAGATCCAGCTCAGGTTGAGCGTGTCCGGCTTAAAAATTTGGCGCATAAAAAGCAACAAAAATTAGAGCGCGCAAAGCGGGAAGCTCAGGAGCGCATACTTGCTATAGAGCAGGAAAAGGAAGCTGCAGAGCATAGGAAACGGGCTTCGGCCCTTGACCGTGTTGCTCAGCTGTATGCAGAATCAGAATTTTGTGTTGTTGACCCGCTGGATGATCCTAAATTGACTCTGTTTGGCGGATTGTCGTCTGATTCAGAGTGGCAAAATGAATGGCGTGAACGGCGTAGCAAGTTTGCTCAAT
>JABJEI010000002.1 GCA_018663245.1 bacterium | reverse complement strand
CATTCGACTGGCATAATTGAGCAAACTTGCTACGCCGTTCACGCCATTCATTTTGCCACTCTGAATCAGACGACAATCCGCCAAACAGAGTCAATTTAGGATCATCCAGCGGGTCAACAACACAAAATTTTGATTCTGCATACAGCTGAGCAACACGGTCAAGGGCCGAAGCCCTTTTTCTATGCTCTGCAGCTTCCTTTTCCTGCTCTATAGCAAGAATACGCTCCTGAGCTTCCCGCTTTTCGCGCTCTAATTTTTGTTGCTTTTTATGCGCCAAATTTTTAAGCCGGACACGCTCAACCTGAGCTGGATCTGGCTCACCAAGCACACAGGATTGATGGTCGGAAGACACTTCATTACTGCCCCCAGATAAAACCTCATGCGAAGCCTCCTCATTCCCAGAGCCAAACATAAGCTTTAAGCCTAATACAACAGCTGCGGCCAAGGTTGAAACAATCGTTCCCGCCTGTTTCTGCGTTGTAAAAACGGCGTTGTGATTCCATTCATCATCCCGATAATCGGCATGCGCGACACCCACAAAAAGTGTCAGTAAAAAAAAGTTTAGTAGCATAACCCTAGAATGAGGGACCTTCATGTTGAGCTCCTTTTGCATAGCGGCCGGTCCAATTAGTTGTCTGGTTTATAACACACAACAGACGGTCCAACAAGGGCAATCAAACTCCATTCTCTCCTTGTCCGTAAAAGCCAAAAAGTAACATCCGTAAAATACGTAAATATCGTCAATCTACAAAAATGTTAAAACAACAAAAAAATCAATCTACATTGACTTAAAGGAGCTATTTAAAGACTGGATCCCCGTATTCACGTGACTCTGGGCTCGAATAAAACTTGGCAGGAAAATAGGAAACATTGTGCATACCAGACGGAGTTATCTAAAAATAACTCCGTTGAGCGTGTTCCAGGCTTCGCGTAAAGCTTCGCCGGACAGGCCTGTTGAAGAAATTGCAGAGCGTAGCTCGAGGTTTCAAGTTACTCACGTAGGGGCCCATCCTGCTTCGCCAAAGGCTTCGCAGGACATGGGGGTTGATTGGGTTGCCTGTCCTTAGTAGCTCAAAGAGCGAAGTCTGGCTTCAACCCCTCGCTAAAAAATTAAAGTATAGATGCAAAAATATGAGGTTTTAGGAGTTTACTCCTAAGCCCCTTCTTCATTGTAACGCTCAATCAAGTTAAGCATGGTTGGGGTTATCGGATACCTATAAATTTTTGACATACGAGGCTCATCGCCAAGAATGTGCTCCAATTTAAATACCAACAAAATATGATCATCGGTATTGATAGTCACGTAGCCAGTCTTCAGGCTTTTACCCATCGCATTACGAATGTCCGTTAAATTTTGCACCTTAATTCCATTAACCTCATCAACAAGCGAACCTATCCCAACAGATCTAGCTTTCTGAGCACAAGAACCAGGCTGAATGTGCGTGATAACAACACGACTTTCAAGCTGGTGCTTGATGTCAGTAAAGCGTGCAAGTGCTGGAACAACCTTGCTCAAAATAGGGAGATGATTTGCAGATAATTGCATAAATACCATGCCACCAAACACTTCATAATCTATATCCTCGTAGCCAGGATAGTAAACTCGCAAAGGTGGCAACTCAACCGGCCCATACTCAAACGAAAGTTCCTGACGTTTACCATTGCGATATACAATCACATGTACAGGATCACCCTGCTTTAGGCGGACAATGTAGTTTATCAGTGAGATTCTATCCTCTGGTGACCACGGCACGCTCATCTCGCCAAAGCGATCAATATCGTGACCATTGATCTGGTAGATCATATCGCCTCGTTTAAGGCCAGCTTTAGCAATTAAAGAATTCTCGTAAAGGTCCACCACTCGAACGCCACCCGGATCAGGATTACCCAGAAAGTCAGTGAGCGCCTTATCCGATGGAACATAAACAACACCCAAAAAAGGTCGTCTAAGAAACTGCACGCCATCGTAGCATTCTTGAGATTCTGGAATTCGCTTTAAAAAGAAGCGAACATCATTGATTGGGATAATATATCCAGCATTTTGCGCTGAAGAAATACCGGCCACAGTAAGGCCAATAACCTTACCATCCTCATCTAGTGAAGGGCCTCCGGAGCTTCCTGGATTAATAGCAGAGCTTATCTGAATTAAACGCCTGCCACCAGAATCGAAAGGACCACTAACCACACCAGTTGTACTCTTGAGGGCCTGTTGCCCAAGCGGATAGCCAAAAGTAATTATCTCGTCAGCCCGATACACGGTATCAGAATCACCTAACTCTAGATATGGGAAATGCCCCAAAGCAATCTTTATTGTTTCAACATCTTCTTCTCTCAAACACAAAAGTGCCAGATCAACCTCTGGATTAACAGCAAGAACCCTGGCATGGAAGCGCTGCTTACCAAGCACTGGCATTTGAATAGCCACATCAACGGCCTGGTCAACAGCATGAGCGTTGGTAATGATATGCCCCAGGTCATCGATAAAGAATCCACTAGCGCTCGCCTCACCCTGAGCCGGTGTTTTATACGGTTGTATCCAATGAAATGCCACTGATTGCGTAAACACTTGAACTACAGAATTTGCACGTAAAACTCCTCGCCATCGTTGATGCCCAGACCCATCCCTAAGGTCTGCCGGCGGCGCATCAAAACTTCCTGCCACCGAGACGGCCTCTGTAGGAACTTTGTTATGCAAAACCGTATTGCAGTCATTACGCATCGCGCTAACCAAAGTACGCATTTTCGCTAAATCTTTATGAAATCGCATCACCGAATAACCACAAGCAAATAGCAAAATAACAATCAATATGTTTAGTTTTTTCATTAAATGTCACCCCTTTTGAGACATCGCACCTAACGCACTTACTCAAATACCGAGTAAGCGTCTTGCCATTCAGGGTATACCAGACATAACAAAAAACAACGGAGGGACAGTTTGCGCGCCCTCCGTTTCACGGGTATCATAATTGCATAAGATGTTTACTCAAATCAGGAGCTTTATTAGCCATGAGTACACCAAGCAAGGCAACGCTAGAAAAAATAGTTTCACTGTGTAAACGACGAGGATTTGTCTATCCTTCTGCCCAAATATATGGCGGATTAAACGGAGTATATGCCACTGGACCTTTGGGAACCATTCTCAAAGAAAACCTTCGCGCCGAATGGCGACAAGACATGCTCCGATACGGAGACGACATACTCTTTATCGAAGGCGCCCTTCTGGGACCAGAAGCAGTTTGGCAAGCATCCGGACACTTAGAAAACTTCCATGATCCGTTAATTGACTGTACAAATTGCAACAAGCGCTTCCGACCTGACGACGATAACATAGATGTTGAAAAACCATGTCCGTCCTGCGGAATCAAAGCGTGGACCGATATAAAACAGTTCCACATGATGTTTGAAACACAACTGGGTGCCAGCGCACAAAGTGCATCAAAAGCCTATTTGCGCCCAGAAACAGCTCAAGCTATATTTACTAACTTTAAGCAAGTTCTCTCTAGCAATAGAGTAAAAATTCCTTTCGGAATAGCTCAAGTTGGTAAGGCGTTCCGTAACGAAATTACACCAAAGCAGTTTTTGTTCAGAATGCGTGAATTTGAACAGATGGAAATGGAATGGTTCTGCGCCCCAGATAAATCTGACGCAGACTTTGACACATGGTTAGAGCGTCGTAAAGAATTTTATAATCGCCTTGGCTTAAACACCGATCGCATTCGCTTACGACCACATGCCAAAGATGAACTATCTCACTACTCATCCAAGACATCGGATGTGGAATACCATTTCCCATTTGGCTGGAAAGAGCTTGAAGGTATCGCATACCGATCTGATTTTGACCTAACACAACATCAAAAACATTCTGGGAAAGATCTCTCCTTCTTCGATCAAGAAAAAGGCGAATCGTTTGTTCCATACGTTGTTGAATGTTCAGTAGGTACAGATCGTCTATTCCTAACGGTTTTGTTTGATGCCTACGATGAAGATGAAATTGGTGGAGACAGTAGAGTTGTGCTACGCCTAGCGCCACAACTTGCCCCTATCAAAGCTGCATTTTTCCCTCTTTCAAAAGAGCAACGCGAAGTCACGCAAAACCTCTTCAAAGATGTTCGCAAAACTGGAATCTCTTGTGTGTATGACGCCGGAGGCTCGATTGGAAAGCGCTATCGTCGACAAGACGAAATTGGAACACCGCTTTGCTTTACCTATGATTTTGATAGTCCAACCGACAATTGTGTGACCGTTCGCCATCGCGATACAGCCCAACAAGAACGCATTAGTATCGATTCAGTCATACCCTACATTCAAAATATGCTAAAAACAGATTAAAAAGATTTAGCATCCAAAAACTTGACGTTATGGCTCTAGCGTAGATAATGTGATGCAGGCTGTGGTCGGTGGTGTTAGTTTTGCCACCGACCCTTTGTTCATTTTAGTCTGGAGCCGTATTATGCGCTCAGCGCTCGCCAACATTTCCCCAGGACGACTTCTTATTTTGTCCATAATTGGGGCCATTCTCACCGGTACAATTTTACTAATGCTTCCGTTCTCACGAACTGCAGCTGTGCCATTTTTGGACCTTTTGTTCATAGCAACTTCGGCAACATGCGTTACAGGTCTCAAGACCATCCCTCTCACAACATTTACGTTGTTTGGCAAAGGAGTCTTGTTAGTTCTTATCCAGATTGGCGGACTTGGCTTAGTAACCATGTCGCTTTTTATGGTCTCATTTTTTGTTGATTTTGGATTTTCAACACAGCTAATGGTCGGAAGAATTTTGGAGCTTGAAGGATGGCGAAACATTCGTCGGCTCATCGCATTCATTGTACTATTTACCTTGATCGTAGAGTTGCTTGGTGCAGGAATCTTGTACAGCACACTACGGCACAGCCACACTACAGGCATGGCTATTTTTTATTCACTGTTCCACAGCGTGTCATCATTCTGTAACGCAGGGTTTATAATTTTTGCAGATGGCGCTCGAACGCTGGTTTCAAGCCCCTTAATTATGCTAGTCACAGCATCACTGATTACTATCGGAGGTCTTGGATTTTTTGTTTGGAGCGAGCTTCTTGGGCATCTTATTTGGCCAAAAAAAACCCCCCGCAAACTCTCTTTACATACACGATTAGTACTTCAAGTAACAGTCTATGTAACCCTAACGGCCGCACTATTAATCTGGTTTCTAGAAAGAAAAAATGGCTTAGCCTCAATGAGCACAAGCAATTCATTTTTTACAGCTCTATTTAATGCTATTTCGTACCGTACGGCCGGATTTAGCACGCTAAGCATACCTAACCTTGAACTGGCAACCTTGATTGTAGTCATGCTTGCTGCCTTCATCGGCTCATCACCAGGCTCAACCGGAAGTGGTATCAAGACAACAGTGTTTGCCATAGTCAGCATGACAGTTATATCATCGGCTTACGGCAAGCCTACGGTAGAAGTCCACGGACGACGCATTCCTCGCGACCAGATAGCAAAGGCTATTGCCATCGTAGGACTTAGCATTGCGTGGGTTCTATTAATAACATTTCTTCTATTGATAACAGAAAAGGGACTGAGCCTCATAGACGTCTTATTGGAAAGTGTTTCGGCATTTACCACAGTAGGATTATCTCGTAATATTTCTGCAAATCTGACCTCTTTAGGCAAAATGCTTGTTGTACTCAGCATGATCATTGGACGTGTTGGGTCACTCACACTCATTCTGGCTCTCAAAAAAACACGCGACAAAACCGACATTCAGTTTCCAGAAGAACGTGTTATGATTGGATAATCGTTCATTTAGCAAAGGAAAAAGCCCATGAAATGTGCTGTTATAGGCATCGGTAGATTCGGCTACCAACTTGCCATCAGTTTAGCTGAAAGCGGCATTGAGGTGCTTGCTATTGATAGCAACGAGCGCATCGTTGCCTCCATTAGAGACAAAGTTACCCAAGCCGTCTGTGTACGCGTATCGGACGAAGGCTCCCTACGTGACATCGGAGTTGAAGAAATGGATACAGCTGTCGTTGCAATGGGCGAAAACTTCGCACAATCGATTTTGATAACCGCACTTCTTAAAAAAAAGCTTAAGATTCCTACCGTTGTTGCTCGTTCAACCAGCTTAATACACAAAGAGATTCTATTCTTGGTAGGCGTTGATCAGGTAGTTTTCCCAGAACAGGAATTAGGTATTTACCTTGCAGAGAAACTCAGCTCTCCTTTCAGTGAACATACTCGAGTTAGCCCAGAACTTATAATCAGCCATATACCAGCACCAACTTCATTTGTTGGGCAAACTATCAATGAACTACGATTTTTCTCAGAATACCGTGTAAAGTGCATCGGTGTCCTTGATAAAGAAGACATAGCATTAATAGGACTCTCGTACGTTATACAAGATGGTGACATGCTCGTTCTGGTTGGCAAGCACGATGACTTGAAGCTAATTAAAAACCTGTAAGATTACATAAAACAATTGTACTACGCTCATGGCAAAGTTTAGACTTTTCTTGGCAAGATCTATACTAAACTCTGAGGAACGTAATTATGATTCTCTCGTATGCAGCGGGCGCACACGGTGCAGCAGCAACAATATTTTTTGCTGTATACATGGTTCTACTACAAAAGTTTAATGTAAAGCTTACCTGGCAGTTTTGGATCCAAACATTTGCTTATTTGGGCGCTCTAAGCGTTTATACATTCCGATCTTTGATTCTTAATCATGACCTATTTTTTATCAGAAATCTTATAGAAGATTACACCTTTACAAACGCACCATTTTTTATCATTGGAGCCGTCAGTTCAGTCATACTAATCGTAATCCTTCATAACCTAATTTTCACATTTGGAGCCGCAAAAGTCGCGGGTCTATCTGAGTTATTTGTAATAGCCACAACCGCCTCATTCGCTGTAATGGGACACTTTCCATCATGGGCGAGCCTTTTTAGCTTAATGATTATTGCCGTAGGGGCTATAATTTTTTCACTTGAAGAAATTAATCTACGATCCCTACTTGCCATTCCACGAGGCTTAATGATTGGAATAGGAATAGGCTTTGCTGTTAAATTTGTCGAAGGTCTGGTCACATTTCTAGGAACAAAAAGCACTCCAATATCTCATACCGTTTTATTTGGACTCAAACATGTTTTTCCATTTTCGGTCATGAATCCATTTTATTTTACTTTGGGAACCAAATTCTTCATGATAGTGACACTTTTTGCCTACATAAAGCTGTACAAGCACCGTACAATACCGCTTACAGACTGTCTCAAGAAGCACACAAAACAGCTTATCATCATCAGTTCTGTATACTTTATGGCACTTTACACCTTCAACGAAGCTTTCGCTCTCGCTAATCACTTAGATGTACTCATGGCCATTTTAAAGCTCAAACTACCGATGGTTATACTTGCAAGCATGCTTATTCTTAAAAAAAGACCGTCAACACCTCACATAGTTGGAACAATAATTGTAGGCTTAGGCTGCTCTATCATAATATTTGTATAGAATAAAATTAGGCAAAAAAGTTCCCACGAAGTTTTGCTTCGTGGGAACTTTTACAAATTTGTTACCAAATATCGTTAGATTTTATCTATACGCACAACTGTAATATGTTGGCGATGACCTTGCTTGGTCCGATACTTTTTACGGCGTTTAAACTTGAAGACAATTAGCTTAGGTCCTCGCATCTGTCGTACAATTTCTGCCGTAATCTTCTTTTCCAAAAATGGAGTTCCGATTTCAACTTTGTCGACATCCATTTTGCGTAGCAAAACGTCCGCGAATTCAACTTTATCACCAACCTCGCCCTCTATTTTTTCTAGAGCGACTGTTTGGCCTTCAATTGCCTGATACTGTTTACCACCATCTTGAAAAATTGCATACTTGGTAGGAGCTGCAACACTGGTTGTCTCACTCGACATAACCTATATCACCTCTTGTTCTTTGCTATTCGTTGTAAAACGTTAAAAAATACACGTGTGAACGGGGACTTTCCTTTGTAGTTTAACAAAGCGACCCATTCTGTCCAGTTCAAAAATTCATTCTATTGCAATGCGCATTGCCGATACGCTTTGTTTTTGGCAAACTGAAAGAGTTAATCGTCTATACATTAATAATGACCTTAAGGTATTACCACCATGAGTAAAATAAGTTTAGAACTAATCCAACAGCTACGCGGCAAAACCGGCATAGGCATGATGGAGTGCAAAAAAGCCTTAGCCGAGACTAAAGGCGACGTCGATGAAGCTGTTAAGTACTTACGAAAAAAAGGCGCTTCTGTCGCTGCTAAACGCGCAGGCAACCAAACTTCAGAAGGTATCGTACACACTTACATTCACCCAGGTTCACGCGTTGGTGTAATGGTCGAGCTAAACTGCGAAACTGACTTTGTTGCCCGAACACAAGACATGCAAGACTTTGCTAAAGATGTTGGAATGCACATCGCAGCAATGCGTCCACGCTACTTGAGCGACGAAGAAGCCGATCAAGCATGGATTGACCAAGAAAAAGAAATCATGCGCTCGCAATTAGTTGCAGCCGGCAAACCTGCAGCAATGGTAGACAAAATCCTTGAAGGCAAAATCAAAAAAGTACTTGCCGACGTATGCTTACTAAAGCAGCCATTTGTCAAAAATGACAAAATCAAAATCGAAGACCTTCTAAAAGAACTTATTGCTCGTTTGGGTGAAAACATCAAGATTCGTCGATTTGCTCGTTTTGAAATCGGTCTATAAAGTAGCCTAGCCTGCGGATAATTTATGAAACAAGCAACTTCCGTATTGATTAAGCTGTCCGGTAGCTTTATGCGCAATAAAGAGCATGCAATCTCCAGACACAATCTAGACGACTTTGCTAAGCAAATAAAAACACTGCGAGCTACTCACAGGTTTGGAATTGTTATTGGTGGTGGCAACCTTTTCCAAGGAAATAAACAGGGTGTATCGGATCAAATAGAACCGAATACCGCCCATGGAATTGGAATGCTAGCTACCACTATCAATGCGCTTTTTGTGCTCGACATTCTAAAGCAAAATGACATACCAACCTGTCTACTAACTGCCCGCCCAATGATAGACATCGGACAACCGATAACCATTCAGGCAATCACCAAGGCTAAGCAGAACAACGAATGTATTATATTTGCTGGCGGTACAGGCAATCCATTCTTCACTACCGACACTGCAGCCGTGCTTCGCGCTCTGCAAATGAAAAGTAGTCTAATATGGAAAGCAACCAACGTAGACGGTGTATACACACAAGATCCAGCGATTGATAAAAATGCCATCAAACTTGATTCATTAAACTTTGATCAAGCACTAAAGAATAATCTGGGAATAATGGATGCAACAGCATTTGCTATGGCAAAAGCTCACAATGTAACAATTCATGTTTTTAATGCCTTTGCCAAAAACGCTTTCATCAAAGCTGGGCAAGACCCATCATTTGTAACTGTTATAAAAAAGTAAGGAATTGCCATGAATAAAGAAATACTCATACAAGAAAACACAAAGCTATTCGAACAAAATGTTGCAGCCGACATGACACCTCACATAGAACACTTTGAGCGTGAAATCGGCAAAATACGAACAGGTAGAGCGCACACTTCCGTTTTAGAAAACATCATGGTTGACTGCTATGGATCTGCAAGGCCGCTAAAGGAACTAGCCGGATTGGCAGCACCAGAAGCAAGCCTGTTAACCGTACAACCGTGGGACCAGTCAGTCATTAATGATATTGAACGCGCCCTTCAGAAGGCCGATTTGGGAGCAACCCCAGCCAATGATGGCCATATAATTCGATTGAGAATTCCACCAATGAGTGCTGAACGTCGCCAGGATCTAGTAAAGCAGCTACAGGCACTTCGCGAAAAAGGAAAAGTCGCTATTCGCGGAACACGCAAAGACGTAAACAACATAATTAAAAAGGCAGAAAAGGATAAAGACATTTCTAAGGATATGGTCAAAAAACTTAGCCTCCTTCTGCAAACCATCACCGATAAATTTGCAACAAGCATCGATGAAACTGCTTCAAAAAAAGAACAAGATATAATCGCAGTTTAAAAACGGTTGGCAACGCAGAGAAATGTTGATAGACTGCAGTTAATAGGCATTGTTTAGATACTTTTTTGCATCTTTAAAATGCTTATCGTACTGTAAAAGGTAGAGCGGGCCGCTAGCTCAATTTGGTAGAGCAACAGACTCTTAATCTGCAGGTTCTTGGTTCAAGTCCAAGGCGGCCTACCATGACTGTGCAAGAGTGGCGGAACTGGTAGACGCGCTGGATTTAGGATCCAGTTCCCGAAAGGGAGTGGGGGTTCGATTCCCTCCTCTTGTACCAAACTGGGGTGCACCAATCATGATGAGACAAAAAGAGGGTGAATCGTCATCGAGACAGATTCACCCACAAAGTCAAACATTACTTTTTTCAGTCACCATTAAACACAAAACTGTACAATCACTGTATAAACACACGCTTGAGCTATACAGCAAAGGCTTATCCGGGCACCGCAAAGAACAAGGTGCCATCTCAATTACTTACGCGGAATTAACAGCAAAAAATGCCATCATGGAGCATGTACGCAAATTCCTAATTCACCACATTGCACTGGACAAGCTTTACAAGGCACTTTGTAAAAATTCGACCCTACCGGTCGGAACACCTCAACTACTCGAGACTGTCGATCAAAAAAATGGATCGATAATTTTCACCTTTTGCTGCTCTTCTGCAAATGCAATCCAAATTGATGCTTGGAATAAGCTTCCATTCCGCGCACCGCGCAGAAAACAGTACAAAGACATCGATAGACAGGTTGATAATTGCATACAAGAGGAAGTAGAAAATACACAAAAATATAAATGTGAACCTGCAGCCAAAGGCGATTGGGTTAGATTTACACTTACCTTAGCCAACGAAAAAGGCAAAGCTGTACTAACAAACAAAAAAGCCGACTTGTGGATCAAAATTGGTTATGAAGAAGCTGACCTTGCAACACGAGAACTATTTATTGGTAAAAAAGTAGGTGAAACCTTTGTAAGCGCAAGTCCAAGCCTCCAGTACTACAGCCTTTCATCGCAATTCACACTTCCTTATACCTACAAGGTAGCCATCAAAACAATCGTTCCAGAAGCTTACATCGAGTGGAAAGATTTAAAAAAACATTTTGAGCTAACTTCTGACACTCAGCTGCGCTCAAAGCTTGCTGAAATATTTTCGTTCCGCAACGATATATCACAACGACGAGAAACCGTAGAAGCGGCTCTGCACACCATAATCACTAATTACACCCCAGAAATCCCCTCATCAGTCATACTGCGCCAAAAACAGGTGATTCTTGACGAGCTAATTCTAACCCCTGATTACTTGGTATACAAAGCACATCCAGAATTTGCAGAGATGGTGACACTTCTAGCAATAAAACAACTACAAGAAAAGTACATCGTCGACTTGATAGCAAAAACATCTGAGGCTGTCGCAACGGATCAAGATATAAAATTATACATACAGCTTCATCAGCGACCTCGAACCAAAGAGCTGATTTATTTTGACATGCCAGAAAGCAAAGTTGCCCAACAAGAACACACACTATCTCACGAGCTTGTAAGACAACATTGCATACGAGAAAAAATCTTAAATTCGATCATTCGTACCCTAAAAAATAAATAAAGGCTTACATGCCCAACAAAACCGTGCACAACGTCTTGATTATTGGATCTGGACCAGCAGGATTAACAGCGGCGATATATGCTGCACGAGCAGGCTTGGAACCAGTTGTCATAGAAGGTAAAGAGCCTGGCGGTCAGCTCATGGGCACAACCCAGATAGAAAACTGGCCTGGTAGCAACAAGACGATGGGCCCTCAGCTAATGGCCAACATGCGAGAGCATGCCCTCAGTTTTGATTCACAAATGCTAGCTCAAACCGTCATTTCTGTCGACTTTTCCAAGAAGCCGTTAACAGTCACGACAAACAAAGAAAGCTTACAAGCCAACAGCGTTATCGTTGCTACTGGTGCAACACCACGGCGCCTAGGTTGCCCGGGAGAAAACGAATACTGGGGTAAAGGAGTAAGCACCTGCGCAGTATGCGATGGAGCCTTCTACAAAGACCAAACGGTTATCATCGTGGGTGGTGGTGATACAGCCATGGAAGATGCCTCATTCATGACCAAGTTCACCGACAACATAACAATCGTACATATTCTTGATAAATTCACTGCATCACACGCAATGCAACAACGCGTGCTAAGCAATCCAAAAATAAAAATTCTATACGAGCATACCGTTTCCGCGATTCATGGCGACGGACAGCACATCACTGGGGTTACAATTGTTGGACAAAAATCTGGTCAAGAACAACAATTACCAACTAACGCCCTGTTCCTGGGAATAGGACTAACACCCAACACCAAACCATTTCAAGGGCAGCTTAAACTCGATAAATATGGGTACATAGAAGTCACCAATAACACGACTACATCGGCTGATGGAGTATTTGTGGCAGGTGACGTTGCTGACTATAGATACCGTCAAGCAATAACCAGCGCTGGTAGTGGCTGCATGGCCGCCCTGGACGCCCAACGTTACTTAGAAAAAATCAATCCGTAAAAACAGATTGTAAAAAGCAAAAAATGGCCGTACACTGGATAAGTAAGTTACTATAAGCTATACGAGCCAAAGAACAAAATAGAGGTGTGTCGGCATGTCCGTAACATTTAAGCCAAAACGCATCAAACGTAATCGTAAACATGGTTTTCTTAAACGCATGTCAACACGTAATGGGCGTAAGATTATCAATCGCCGCAGAGCAAAAGGACGTACACGTCTTGCAGTTCGCGCGTAATCGATACGAGCGTAAATACTGAAACTGAAAATCAAAAGCTTTAAAGAATCAGAAGTTCGTCCTTTTATACGAACAACTCGATTGTTAAAGCGTAATGAATATTTCGACATTAAGCGTGCCCGTGCCTCACAAGGCAACGGGCGCGTTTTAATTGTTGTATCTAAAAAAGTTGGTAACGCCGTCAAACGGAACTTGATACGTCGTCGGCTAAAGCATATTATGCTTGATCTGAATGTACATGAAGGTTCGTTTGATTACGCCATCTTTACCAAACCCAAAATTCCAGCACTAACGTTTGCTCAGTTACAACAACTTGTTAGCAAAATATTATGCGATTAGTTGTCAAGGTAGCTCAAACCCTAATTGAAGGAATAAGACCCTTATTAGGGCCTCCTGGAACATGTAAATTTATGCTCTCATGTTCAGAGTACGCAATCATACAATTGCGAGAAAAATCTATCATCCCAGCTCTTTGGGCAATTACCAAACGTTTACTCGCTTGCAACCCGTTCAGATAAATCTTCTTCATGGGGTAATTTAAGACGATTCATACCATGCTGGTAAAGACGTGGGCTAACTACCTGTAAAGAATGCATTAAACCTTTGACTCTGGCCTCAGTCGGATTGCTGATCCACAGATCAAGTACCCGATCAAGCACCGTGCACTGAACCGTAAAATCTTCTGACTCATTCTGAGCGTACCAAAGTGCAACCTGACCGAGTACATCAAATCGATCCTGCTGACTCAAATTTGTAGCATGCAACTCTAAACAACGTTCAACAAATTCCCATTCTTTTTCACGATTAAAATGGTACACACATAGCCGAGAAACCGTCCATAGATGCTTTAATCGCAGCTCAAGCTCGTCGTACATAAGAGTAAGAGCAATTAGATGCTGCTTATTAAGGCCTTGTTCGGATAATAAAAATTCATACAAAAAAACCGCCTTTTCTAATGAGCCATTTTTGGCAAAAGAGTAAGCGGCTTGTTCGTAACGCTCAAAGGCAACTTGATCGTCAAAAGAACGTAAAAGATCAGCTTCTAGCTGAAATGCCAGACCTTTTTCTTCTAATGAATGTGAAAGTAACCGATAAATACCAAGCGCACGTTCTTTCTCTCCACGGGCCACAAACTCAGCCAATTTGAACCACGCAAGACTGTGACGTTGCTTTGGCTGCTTCATTAACAAGCTCCTTACACCAACAAATTCCCCCATAAATTATCAATGTAGTAAAGTTAGTGTGCAAGTCAAACTAGTATCAACAGTTTTGTGACTCATCTTTTACTTTTCAGCTATTGGAAAAAAATTTCTCGTATTCTTTCCACCTAGCCTCAGATAAACTTTTATTGTCCATCCCTACCCCATTAACCTTAGGCTTTTTCCCTAAAAAATATCGGGATTTCTTGATTTTATCGCACACCTCTCTCCACTCAACACTCAAAGCCTCATTCTTATTGTTAGAAATATTGTCCAAAACATATTCATTCTCACATGCTACTTTTTGTCTGACAAGCTTTTTATACCATTGCTCTTGCACCGCATTCTCAAGCGTTGTCTTCCCCTGAATGCCTCGAGGTTCTGCTTTAAACGGCGCTTTTGCCAGATTTGATCGTAAGCAATTCCAAACATTCTCTATAGAATCATGATCTTTTTTTGTTAATACAATTTTCTCTAAAGCCCCAGACAACTCAAAAAACCTAACCGCAAAGTAGCCTTTCTCAAGATTAACCCTGTAATCAATAAGCCGTTCGTGGTTATTATTAATAGCCTCAAGGCTCTTAACATTTTCTAGCTCTTTGAGTGCATTGCGGGCTAATGTATACGAATGGTTTAATGTTTTAAATTGTAGGGGCAACGGATTTTGAAGTTCTTTTAAAGCGGTGCGGTTAGCGACTATAGCAGTACAAAGATCATTGTTTTTTTTGCTTGCCAAACAAGCCCGCTTTCGTATCGCCTCATCACAGCCACCTTCAGATACATACTTAAATGTTGCATCCATAAATTTAGTTTTAGCCTTGCAGCAAGACTCATAACTCACCCCAATGAGACGGTCGACACCTTGTAAATTTATGTTGTTACTTTGCAAAGATGAGCTCAATATATTCGATTTTTCAATGGATCTTCCAGTTATTTTTTCAAACTTTTCGAGAAAATTTAAAAATTTAATTCCTGCACGTTTGGCATTTAAACGCTTTTGCTCAACTTTAGAGCGTTGCGTAGTACTTTCATATAGCACCGGACGAGCAAATTGTAATTCCTGAGACGTCAACTCCTGAAAGCGGCTATTTTTTACGACTGCGCCATTCCTCTTAGCAGAAAGCGTAAACTTGCTGGGCCACAAAGCATTTTGATGCTCTAAACTAGGCAATCCTCCATCAAACCATATTTTAACTGACTGGACTTCAGTAGAACGCTTGTTAATCACTTTTGACCACAAAACATTCATATACTTAGGCCAATTCAAACGACGACCACCCTGCTTAGTTAGCAGGCAAGGTAGTAACTTTACAGGAAGTATTGTATTTAAATGCTCTGAGCTAAGATGGCCTGGCAGGCCAATAAAGCTAATCGAAACTGGATAGTTATTGTTATCAGAAAAGTAAAAACGCGTCAGACAACAACCAGTGTTAGGTGGCTGAATACAACTCTTTTTTTGCACTTTTTTTTGCACATCATTAGGATTTTCAACCGTAACCCAACCACTTGAGTCCATACAAAATAAGTACGGTACAAAAATGATCGCTAAAATAAATGCCCCGTGATATCCCTTCACAGTCCCCTAGGCCCCCAAACAAAGAGCTCCCTACAACTGCAGGATCATACTTCTTTTGGGCTCGCAAGCTCAAGAATTGTGATGATATTTTAGTCAATCCAGTTATTCATAGCCTCGTGGTACGAGCTGCGCATGTAGGCAAACGGCCACAACGAATCTACAGATTTTGCAAATCGATATGATCTGTAAGAAGCAATGATAGCAGAACGAACTCTGCACAGATGAGCCTCTAGACGGCGAGCAATTCTTTGGGCAATGTGATTGGCAAAATAGGCCATTCTAGCCGGATCAATGTTCTGCTGAGCAAGACTTACCATGCTTTGATGGTACAACGAAAATGCTCGTAACTCTTCGCGCAACACCGGACGCACAGCGCCCCGAGACCAGTCAACAATGTCAACAACGTGCTCAGAATCGGCAGAAAAAGAAAAACCTAATTTATGCACAGTATCAGTCAAATGTTCGTCATGCTGGTCCCTCAAACGACAAAATCTTTGACCAACAACACCACGATTAAAAACATCAAATGCAACGTCAGGTATTGAATCACGCGTAGTAGAACGTCGCTCCCAATTGCTAAATGCCTGGTCACTTACAGACTCAAACGCACTGGCCATTACTCGCGTAATTGTAATGTATACAAAATATTCTTCGATTAACTCTGTAAGGTGACAGTAATGCCGATGCGCAAACCGCTGCCCAGCAATCACGTCACCCAAAGATTTGGCAATAGAATAACCAATCACACAAGCAATGAGTCCACCGGCCACACGATCAAGATGCCAATCATGGACAAATTTAATGACCTTTTCACCCTTTTGTGCGCCAGTTAAGGCCACCTTCTGCGCATTATCCCACATCGACAACTCTGTAGAGTTTTCCGAAGCAAGTGTAGAACTTGATGGCAATTTCTGAATCTTTTTTTCGATTTCCTGGACATTCTCCTGTCCAAATTTAATTAGGCTATACGCGCCATTACCAAGCTTAGCGCCAATCTGATTACCAATAAATGAACCTGCTGACCCTAAGCCTAACAAGGCTCCCGCTCGCCCCAAGAAAGAAACAATGCGCGCAGGCAAACTTATACTATCAGCTACGTACGATATGTTGGGCCGATAGATGGCAACAGTATCAATGCTCAAGGCATTATTGAAAACAAAAAAAAGTGTAAAAAAAAGACTATAGGAACGTTTGTTCATGTGTAAATCCCTTAATTTGCTGTTCGATGAGAATACGCTCGTTCAACATTACCCTAAGTCAAAGCATAATTAAACACAGCTGGACAAAGACAGCTTGTCGAAGAAGTGGAGCCATGCTATAAATTACATTTTGGCGCGGCTATCGCGCCCTGACACATTTACATGCGGCTAATGTTGATCAGCCATTCCAAGCTTTACGCAAAGAATGGTGCCGAGAGTAGGAATCGAACCTACGACACCGAACGCTTCAAGCTCGTGCTCTACCACTGAGCTACCTCGGCAACAATACCACCTAATCAAAGGTAGACATTTCTATATCCTATCTACACACCATTAATTGTCAACCATTATTCAATTGGTCATAGCTGTAACCTGGCCACTCTTGGGTCTCGTTCGGTTGCTCATATTTGTCAGACATGCAACCCTCTGATAGTCTGACAAGAAGATGTTATAAGTTGGTAAAAACTTTATCAACAAAAGAGGTCAACCCTTTAAGAGTATCGTGGTTTCAAGCTATGAATAGTAGCATTACACAAGCAGTCATAGATTCTTTCAAAACAGAATTTGAGACAGCTCTTACACAAGCACAAAGTCTTGATGAGCTTGAACTTGTACGCATCAATTTTATTGGGCGCAAAGGCAAACTTGGTTCAGTAATGGGGCAACTTAAAGTTGCTGATCTTGAAACAAAAAAAACATTTGGGCCCATACTAAATACACTCAAGCAGTCGATGCAACAAGCATTTAATGACCGCAAAGACAATCTGGCTCAATTAGCACGAGATTCACAAGACAATCAAGAACGGTTTTTTGACGTAACAGCCTACAAGCCCAGTGCGCATCATCGTGGAGGGCTACACCCTTACACGCATGTAACCAATCAGATTCAAAATATATTCTTGTCGATGGGTTACCAGATTTTGGATGGCCCAGAAGTCGAAGATGAATCAATAAATTTTGAAGGTCTAAACATACCCAAAGACCATCCAGCTCGCGATATGCACGACACTTTTTGGCTAAATTTGCCAGGAAAACTACTACGAACACACACCTCAAATATTCAAGTACATACGCTCAAAAACAGAAAGCCACCGTTTGCTGTGGTTGCTCCTGGACGGTGTTACCGTCACGAGGCTACCGACGCATCACACGACTACGTCTTTATGCAGACAGAAGGCTTTGTCGTAGACAAAAACATCTCAATGGCTCACCTACTCGAAACTGCTCGTAAATTTCTAAACGCTTTGTTTGGTCGTAAAGACCTTACAGTGCGCCTCAGGCCTGGATACTTCCCGTTTGTGGAACCCGGTGTAGAAATAGACATTCGCTGCCCATTTTGCACAAAAGGCTGCAGTGTCTGCAAAAAAACTTGCTGGATAGAAACAGCTGGAGCAGGTTTAATTCACCCTAATGTACTACGTTACGCTGGCATAGACCCTGATGAATACTCAGGATTTGCATTTGGATTTGGCCTTTCAAGATTGGCCATTCTAAAATATCATATCGACGACATCCGGTTACTGCACACAGGAAAAATGGAGTTTTTAAGCCAATTCGGCTAAAAGGCGGTATAAACCGCACAAAAAAGGAAAAAGGGAGCACATGGACATTACCAAGGTGGTTATCCCATCGGCAGGTCTGGGTACCCAGTTCATGCCATTTGCTAAGGCAATACCACAAGAAATGCTCCCACTTATTCGCAAGCCAGCTATACAACATGTTATTGAAGAAAGCATTGCATCCGGAATTAATCTTGTGTGCGTGATAACTTCAAAACGCAAACAAGCAATTGCCAATCATTTCGACCGTGAAGACGACCTGCAGGCGCTCCTAGAGGAGCATGACGCCCGCAACGCTCTATCTACCGTTCATAAATTGACTAAAGCGGCAACATTCAGTTACGTACGCCAAACCGAGCCACTAGGCACGGGACATGCGGTGATGCTTGCCAAGCATCACATCGGCAAAGAATATTTTGGCGTGAGCTTCCCTGATGATATCTGCAAAAGCAAAATTCCAGTCCTAGAACAGCTAATGCGTGTTACCAGGCAAGAACGAGCTAGCATCATTGCTGTACAAGAAGTGCCACGATCGTGCCTTTCCTCTTACGGAGTGATAGGAATCAAAAAACAGATAACACCAAATCTTTTCCAGATAAGCCGAATTGCTGAGAAGCCTCACCCAAACGATGCTCCATCAAATTTAGCTGTTGTTGGGCGCTACATCCTCTCACATAGAGTGTTTGATGCACTAGATCGCATGACGCAGTACGCAACGCAAGAACTGCAACTGACCGATGCCATAAACGACATGATTCACCACAACGAGCGCGTTTTTGCTTATAAAATGCAAGGTGTACGTTACGACATCGGAACACCCCTGGGGTGGATAAAGGCTATTATTGGAACAGCCCTTCAGAACCCAGCCTACGCAACAGTAATAAAGAAGTTTATACAGGAAATAGATTCAACCGACTCCTTCTTGTATAACCCGAGTAAGACAATAGAACATGGTCCATAAAAAGTTTACTGCGGGCTGTAGACATTTTCTTGATCTAGGGTAAATTGAAGACGTGTAGAAAAAATAGATACGCATTTTTAATGCCGCATAGATGAAAGGTAATATTTCTATGAACGTCAATAAATTTCTTTTGGCTACATTAGTAGCAGGTTCAGTTTTTGGTATTCAAGCTGTTGAGGGAAGCAGTTCTGCTGACTTAGCTCCTGTAGCTAAGGCTCCTGTAGTTAAAGCTCCTGTAGCTCTTGTAGCTAAAGTTGCTGTAGTTAAGGCTCCTGTAGTTAAGGCTCCTGTAGCTAAAGTAGCTTCTAAAGGATTTGTACAAAAAATTAAAACAGCTGGTACAAGCGCCAAAAAGCACATCACAAGCGTTGTCGGTTACCTTCCTAGCAAAGCAGCTAGCGTATGGAAAGACAGCAAAGCTCAAAAATTCTACGCTGATCACTCAGTTGCATGCCGTGTAGTCTTGGTAGCGGTTGTTGTTGGCGCTTCTGTTTTGGCATACAAAAAGTACTACGCAAACAAAAAACAAGACAAAAAAGAACGCGATCAAAAATACCGCGGTTAAAGCTACCAAGCTTAACCAACGGTAATTTTTACCAGTAAACTAAAAAACCCGCCTTCTATGCCCTGTGTGGCAAAGTGGGCGGGTTTTTATATACACTCCTTAAAAACCACTCGCAACACTTCCACTTATTTATAAGCAACTGTCGCCAAGACTAAACCTACCTGCACGCTATTCGTAACTCTAAGAGCGTAGGGGGCCCGTAGTCATAGCGCAATTCATGCACATCCTAGAGCAAGGAATCGTCGCAGAATAATATAAACGCAGCCATACCTGTCTGTATGTTCAATACAGCTCATAAAGCAAAGAATGGTCTGAACGTAGTTCGTATATAGCAAATACTAATCATCCTCGTATATACAAGAATCCCGTCTAACAGAAGCTCATCTAAAGGCAGATCACGCAAAACTCAAATTTTTCCATACATACTATATACATACGCACATTCGCGCACAAACCAGCCCCCATCAACCCTCTCAATAGGCTTATTGCACTACATCACACAATAATTAAAATATTTACACTATGAAATTTAATCATTTATTTATTTATTTTACTTGACACTTTGGCGCTTTCCTGTAGAATTGATAGTAGATGTTAGTTATTTTTCATTAACTCAGGAGGTTAACAATGAATAAACATCTTATTACATTACTCGCAACCAGTATGGTTGTAATGAGCGCACCTGCGTTCACTAACCCACTTAAGACATTTTTCAAGAATCGTGAAGCTAAGCGTCGCCAAAAAGTTCGCGATCATAGAGCTGAACAAGCTGCCAACAGATTCCGATCTAGACAAGCTGGCTCAGGTTCAAACAAATCTAGTCTTAAACCAATTCTAAAAACTACTGCTACATATGGTACCGTTGTTGGTGCTCTTGGTTCTGGTACTTATTTTGGTGTTAAAAAATACCATGCCACTCTGGAAGATGCTTATAATGCTACAACTAAATATGTTGCTAGCAAGTTGCCTTCAAAAGCTCAATTAAAAAACGGCCTAATGCTCGCTAGTAAATATACTGGTTTGACGTTTACCGCAAAGCAAATGAAAGCGCATCCAGTTTACACTGGTATTGGTATCGCCGGTCTTGGTCTTGGTGTAGCTACTGTTAAAAAAGGTTACGTTGGTAATCCTTTAAACGGTCTAAAATCAATTAAAACAAGGTTGTTTTCAAAGAAGGCTAAGTCTTCTGACAAAACACCCGAACTTAATGCATCTGCCCCAGTTGTTATTACACCTGTTAAAGCTGAATATACCGAAAAAACTTCTGAAAAGAAGAATTTCGTTCGTAAAGCTATAGACGGTCTTAAAGCAAAGTTTGCAAAGAAGACTAAGTCTGAAGACAAGACAGTTGATGCATCTACTAAAGCTGTAGTTAACAACGTCAAGCAAAACGAAAAAACTTCTGAAAAGAAGAGTCTTCGCACTCGATTGAGTGGTCTGAATAAGCATTTACGAACCCACAAGGGTAAGTACATCGCTGGTGTAACAGCTACTGCAGCAACTGCTGCTGGTATTGTTTATGCTGTGAAAACAGGTAACTTGAACCGTAACGGTTTTAAGAAGCTTGTTAAAAAGCCTGCTACTTTGTTCAAGTCATTCACTGGTCGTAAGGCCAAGAAAGCTGATCGTAAAGCTACCCAAGCTGCAATCAACGTTTTGAATGGTTTAAGCCAATATTCAAAAATAGCTAACTTTCAAGATAAGCGTGATGCTAAACTTGTTAATCAAGTTATGAATGCTATCAAGCCAACCATAACAAATGTTACAAACACTGTAGCAAAAAACAATAAGACCATAAAATTGATTCTAAAGAATCAATAAATAGAGACTCGTACATAACGAGTTTTAAAAACAACAGGTTTTAAGCAAACTAAAAACCCCCGATGCCATTACGGCGTTGGGGGTTTTTCATTGCCCATCCGTCTACGTTCTTCGAACTATGCCGAGACAGGTCCGCCCACGCTAATTCTTCGCCTCGACAGGTCCGTTTATGTTAATTCATCTACGTTTTACTACGACGCGATTGCACTTCGCCGCAACCATTCTACCCATTCCAATAAAGCTGTAAGCGAATTATCAACTAACCACCTTCTTTATACGCAATTCTTCCTCATAACAAACATTAGATTTTAACATGAAGCTCGCTTGTATAATCCCATTCGCCTCTTAGTTACTATCGATTTATCAGCCTCACAAAGCCATACTTCGCTGATTCGCATTCAGCTTCTACGCAACCATACTCCGTGCTTGAAGCTACAAATAACATTCAAGCGAGTCTACACACCACAATCAACATTTTAGTGGTTGCCATGCAAGCTAATTCAGAGTGCAACTTAACTGTATTTTTATTAGCCCAGTTTGACATTTTGGACTATTTCTGCAGAATTAGTGGTAGATGTTAGATTATATTCATTAACTCAGGGGGTTAAAAATGAAGAAACATCTTCTTACACTACTCACGGCCAGTATGGTCATATCAAGCGCTGGTGCTTTCAATTTAAGCAATATTTCTAAAGATTATGACAATTTTGGAAAAAATGCTTTGACAGCCATTAAGAAACAGCTCACTGGATCAAAAACATTCATTGGGAATCTTTTCTCAAAGCAAGGCGCAAAGCTTATGCTGAATGCTTATAAAACAAGCCCAATTAAAACTGCTAAGCAATTTCCAAAGACTACAGTTGTAGCTATTGGCGCTGGTGCTCTTGGTGCCTATACCGCTTACCGTGGTATACGTTGCCTCGTATCATTCTGCAACAAGTATAGAAAAACTACTATTGGTACAGCTGTCACAGCAATCGCTGCCATTGGCGCTTACAAATACGGTCTTTACGGTAAAGCTTTAACTCAAATTAACGGTCTTAAAGGTAAAACTTTAGCTCGAATTAAAGATTTATTGACTGTTAAGGTTGTAGACAATGTTTCTGACATTGTAAACGTTATTCCTCAAGCATAAACAGCTAGTTTAATAACAAACTAAAAAACCCCCGATGCCATTACGGCGCCGGGGGTTTTTCTGTGCTTAAAAATAAACTTCGCTCTGAACAATCAAGCCAATTTATTGACATTTTGTAATATTAATGTAGTATTGATAGTATAAGATTATTATCTACATTCACAGGAGGTTGTGATGAAACAGTATCTTACTACATTAATAGCAATCAGTATGATCACAATGAATATCGAATCTGCGCCCAAAAATAATACTGTACGCAACTTAGGTCAACAAATTTACAAACATGCTGGCAAGCATGGCTACAAGCTTAGTGCCGCAGCTCTAGTTGCTGCTGGCTATACAGCCTATAAATTTATGAAAAAAAGTAAGAAAATTAATGAAGCCGGTCCATTGCCTCAGGTAATACAATATCCAATGGCGACTTGGTCTACCTCAAAATACCTCATACAACCTAAGCGCAATCATAATGAAAATCTTGAAAATAGAGCACAAGCAATAAGTGAATCAACTAAAAAACAAATTTCATCTAAATCGGTAAAGACACAAACAGAAAAAGGTCCATATTATTTTACAACTCAAGCCGATTTAAACGAATCAAAGTCTTCTTCTATTAAACAACGAGTTTTATCCGCAACATCGTCATTCTTAATCGGTATATTCGGTAAAAAATGTAAAAAAACGCTAGGTAGCGTCTTAAAGTACACAAGTAAACGGAGCCAAAAATTGTTCCTCCGCTATTTTATAAAATCTAATCTATATCGATATCACTAGATACGATAAACAAATTAAAAAAAGCCCCCGATGCCGTAATGGCACCGGGGGCTTTTTGTTGCCAAAAAATAAAATCTATTACTTAACCGTGAGAGCTGATTGTACGTTCAAGTGCAGCATCAGGATTTAGCGAAAACGTATCAATTGACTCATCCATCAAAAGCTTAAACAGCTCAGGAAAGTCTGAAGGAGCCTGACCACAGATACCTATCGGCTTATTCACAGCATGCGCTCCAGCTATAGCCATACGCAGCATGGCTATTACCGCAGGGTCCCGCTCATCAAACAACTTCGCCAGCCTTGCCTCATCACGGTCAACCGCAAGAGTAAACTGTGTTAAATCGTTAGACCCTATCGAAAAACCATCGAAAAACTTAGCAAATTCGCGGATTAACAACACGTTTGAGGGGATTTCGCACATCATGTACAAAATTAACCCATCTTTGCCTCTCTCAAGGCCATTTTCGCGCATTACCTCAACAACCTGCCTTGCTTCATTCAACGTTCTTACAAACGGAACCATCACAATTACGTTAGTAAGACCCATATCGTTTCGTACTTGCTTGATTGCCTTACATTCTAATTCAAATGCCAATCGATAGCTGTCGCTGATATAACGCGAAGCTCCTCGCAAGCCCATCATAGGATTTTCTTCATGATGTTCAAAGAATGATCCCCCAAGCAATCCATGATATTCATTTGTCTTAAAGTCGGACAAACGGACAATCACTTCTCTAGGGTAAAATGCTGCTGCAATTGTACCAATTCCTTGTGACAATCTATCAACAACATAGGTCTTAGGATCTTTATATGCTCGCGTCAGCTGCTCCACCTGTTCACGCGTTTCTTTATCTAGCTTGTCAGGGTCAACAGCAGCCATGGGATGCATACCAACGTAATTACTAACAATAAATTCCACACGCGCAAGTCCAACACCAGCAACTGGTAATCTGGCCAAAGCCCGCGCTCTATCAGGGTCGGCAATGTTGAGCCGAATACGCTTGTTAGGTTTAGTATTAAGGTCGAGTCTGTAGCTGTCGCACGAGAAGGGGATATGTCCCTCATATACATTGCCAAGAGCGCCCTTGCTACAATCGATTGTCACATCCTGACCATCTTTGAGTGCGGATAGTGCATCATGTACACCAATCAAGGCCGAAATACCAAGCTCGCGACTTACAATAGCCGCATGGCAAGTGCGCCCCCCGTGCTGAGTTATCACAGCAGCAGCAGTACGCAAAAGAGGCATCCAATCAGGATCGGTTGATTTTGTAACAATAATGTCATTTTTATTCAGGTCACGAGCCTCATCTGGAGAGGCAATTTTACGAATTCTACCATGCACAATGTGAGTACCAATCGCCTGACCTGAGACAATCGGCGCAATCTTGGCACCTTCCATATTTAATTTGTAACGCTTGTAGACCGGACGCGTGTCACGCGCATGCACCGTTTCAGGTCGAGCTTGTAAAATAAAAAGCTGATTTTTTGGGCCGAATGCCCACTCAACATCAACTGGAACTCGTTTGCCAGCCAGCGACTCGTAGAAGGATTCAACAATCTCAACTGCATTAGCAACAGCGATTACCTGCTCATCAGTAATCGAAAACTTGTAGCGAGCCTTTGGGCCAACAGCTACGCTAACCGACGCCCCATCTTTGCAAATAATTTTCTGACTTTTATCTGTGCAAGTCTTTTTAACAATCGGATAGAACCCTTTTTGTAGGGCTCGCCGATGTACCACAAATTCATCGGGACTAACCAGTCCAGAAACAATACTTTGTCCCAATCCGTACGAAGAATTAATCATCGTAAAATCTTGATTACCAGTTTCGGGATCGAGCGAAAAAGCAACTCCAGAGCTCTCCTGATCTGCCTTGACCATCGTCTGAATACAAACCGACATTGCTACGTCATGATGTCCTACGCCAACGTTATTACGATAACTAATCGCACGCGCAGTAAACATCGATGCCATGCACTTTACAACCGCTTCACAAACACTATCAATACCCTGCACACCAAGGAAGCTTTCTTGCTGCCCCGCAAAAGAGGCCGATAGCCCATCCTCCAACGTAGCTGACGATCTAACCGCAACAGCACCTTCTCCTAGAGCATGATAAGCAACTTCGATCTCTGTACGTATTTTTTTCGGCAAAGGAGCTGAGCATAAAAGTTCACGAATCTCGTCACTACAGCGAGCAATATTTTTTAGAGCGTTAGTCTCTTGCAGAGCATGCACCAGAAGATCAAAATTCTCTGATAAACCGTTTTCCTGTATATGCTCATGATACGCTCTTGTTATAAGAGCAAAACCATCGGGAACAATAACTCCTTGATCGGCTAAGGCCTGTCGCATCTTGCCAAGAACAAAATTCTTTGCTCCGACCGAGACCTGATCTGCTTTTTGTATTGTTTGAAAGGGAATAATGTATGAATATTTCATCTGCGGTTCCTTTATTCGTGTAGGCACGAGAAGCTACTTAGATCAATCAGCTTGCATTACCAATGTAGGCCTATTATAATAATAGGCAAGAATAGTATGTACACATAATGTGTGTATATCGTAAGCCTAATGAGGAAATAGCCATGCCTGACTACACTTGTCAGACTAATTTTTCTAAAAGATCTTTCCGATCTTTGATTTCCCTTTACTCCATTTGCATGTTCGTGCTCGTAATGCCCGTTTGGGCTGTGAATCTCGTGCTCGTTTGAGCGCTATATAATTTATTACTATATTTTTCTTGTCTTTATAAATTGTCCTTTTTATCACAATAATAGGTTACATCATGAACAAAATCTTTTCGTCACGAGCAATAACAACCGGCCTGGCAATATTTTCAATGTTGTTTGGATCTGGAAACTTAATATTCCCATTAATGATTGGTTTACAAGCTGGACCACACACCGGAATCGCAGTTACTGGCCTAATCTTAACAGCTGTTCTGCTCCCATTGTTAGGACTGGTAAGTATGATCTTTTTCGATGGGAATTATCATAAATTTTTTGGCAGACTCGGAAAAGGGACCGGTTCTTTTATGATTCTATACTGCATGCTCATCATTGGACCTCTCATTGTTATGCCACGAATTGTAACCGTTGCATTCTCAATGACTCAGCCATTCGTTCCAGCTTTATCATTAACTTGGTTTAGCATCATATTTATGGGCATCACCTTTGCTGCTGCTTACCGTAGAAACAACATTGTCGAGATTTTGGGCAAAGTTGTAACCCCGCTCCTACTGATCTCTTTGAGTATTATCATCGCCAAAGGAATCTTGGGCCATGGCTACTACTTACCAACAACCAAAACAATGTTGGACAACTTTGTAAGCTCAGCTCTTACAGGCTACAAAACACTTGATCTGCTTGGTACGATATTTTTTGGAGCTATAATACTCGAGATTTTACGCGATACAAGCCCAGAAAAAGAGTCTCCTCATCAACGCGCAATTGTAACTTTAAAAAGCGGCTTAATTAGTGCAGTTCTGTTGGGACTTGTTTACGTAGGTCTAAGCTTCTTAGGAGCTTGGTACGGTTCAGGTCTAGCCGGTGATACTATTTTTGCAGGCGTTGCTCTGCGCATCATGGGACACGGCGGAGCGTTAGTCGTTGCCACAGCCGTACTAATGGCCTGCTTCTCAACCGTTATTGCCTTAGCCGCCGTTTTTGCCGAATATATTGATCGAGACCTGTCACGAAATCGACTAGGCTACACAGCTTCGCTAGCAATCGGCACCATTGCAACTTTAATTCCGGCGCACCTTGGGTTGGCTGCAATCCTGAATTTTTCAGAACCAATTATCATGGTCGGATATCCAGTTATAATTGCTATAACAGTCTGCAACCTTGCCTACAAGCTGTGGGGCTTCCGGTTCATTAAGATACCTGCATTTTTGACCCTTGTTGGTTCAACTGCACATTACTGGATGACACACGTCTAACAAATAACAAACCGGCCAGCAATAATATTATTGCTGGCCGGTCCATTTCATATTCTCAGTAGTATTTTATTAAAGAGACCCTATTAGATCCACTCTGGATTATCCGCCGTAAGATCAGACTTTGTATCTCCCGTATTCAGCAAACCCTTGGGCTCAAAAAGCAAAACATGGGCCTCTTCAGGTGAAACAGGTCGATGTTCCACACCTTTGGGTACAACACAAAGATCCCCAGGATTGAGTGTCACTTTTCGATCACGAAACTCAATAATAAGCTTACCCTTGATAACCAAGAACATCTCATCAGAATCATCATGCTTGTGCCACACAAAACTTCCCAAAGACTTGGCAACCTTAATTTGATGATTATTCACCTCGGCCACAATACGCGGGCTCCAATATTCATCAAATTTAGTTAATTTTTCTTCTAAATTAATCGCTTTCATCAACCTTCTCCGAATAAAGACATAACTCATATTAAAATTATACCTTTACTCTCACTATATTTAAATACAGCGTCCAACCAAACAGGCCTTATGAAATTATAGCTGATATCGATGCGCTTGAACTACTTAAACGATCGTCCCTATTGCTCAATTAGCCCTTTATTGGTACTATTTTTCTAGAAGTAGTCTAAAATAATTTTGGTAAAATACCGGAGATTTTGTGGTATGCGTTCTAAATTTATTTACATAGCACTCACCTGTTTGTGCTTGTGCAATACACTGAACACAGTTTCACATCCAGAACAAACTGCTAATCGTGATGTACCTGTAGAGCAATTTGATCCAGATCTTACATATGATCTACTACTAGCCACAACGTCCGTCTATGAGCCCCTATTCCAAGCACTTGAAGATCATGATTTTGAAGCATTAAAAGGCTTTGTCGCCCTGTGTGCGCATCGAGGATATTCCTTGGATGAGGTAGTTAATCTTCTACAACGGCAGATTAATTATTGGACAGATAAGGCAATTTCAATCGTCGGCATTATTCAGGCCTCAAACGAATCTATCAAGCATCCTTTAAATGGACTGTACTACGCGACTATTCAACTTACTGTTAACCTGGCAAAGGGACGAGCCTTCATGGTTGCCCTACAAAAAAGACTAACCAAAACTAACAACCAAGCATAACAAGGATAAATTATGCGTAAAAACCTTTTGGCAGCTGTATTAGCAGCCTCAGTATCAATAATTCCACAAACAAAACCTGTTCCTCAATTTGTTGAGGATATAGGAATGATCTCAACTGGAATTGGCGGCACAGTCGCAAATATTTATGCAATCATCAAAGAAACAGAATGGGCTTTCAGCCTTGACAAAAAACGCTCAGAACTTTCTAGTTTCTTAATAGCAGGCGGAGTTGTATGCTTGTGTGCTGGCCAAGTTGCAGCAAACGTACTCGGTGTTTCTTGGCTTTTAAAAGTACGAGAACAGCGACGTTTTGACCGCTTAAGTAACTACCAAGCATTAGAAGAAGTTGATACCTACCTGCACAATGCATACGAAAAGTATAATTATATTTTGCAAACATATGCTCAACTATGTTCGGCTTCCAATAATCTTGGACCTGCCGATGCTAACCGTAATTTGGTTGCCTGTGTACAAGGGCCACTAATGACCGTTGCACCAGACCTTATCGAGAAAATGCAACGACTAGTTCAATATCAAGGCTTTCTTCAAAAACGGCTTGAAAATGGACGCATTGTCCGTACAGATAATTTATTCAATACTTACCAAGCAATTATCGCTAAGTTAGGTAATCTTGCCTCAGTACTAGCTCCAATACATCGCGCAATTGTACAATCGCAAGCCTATCAGATGGAACAGATGCAAGCACAACTTGCTCATATGTCCTCGCAGATGGCACAATCGAACTTATACTCATTCCATAATCTGATCAATGGCCGTCGATAATTAGCTGAACAAAGCAAAAAAACAGGCCGTGAATTTGTACTCAACAAATTCACGGCCAATCTATTTATAAAATATCTCTATGAAGAGCTATCACCAAAATATTCGTTCAAACCCTGTTCGTTTGGCGTCATTGCCTTGTCACCTTTTGACCAGTTTGCAGGACAAACTTGACCATGTTCTTCAACAAACTGCAATGCATCAATCAGGCGCAGAACCTCGTCAATACTCCTACCAATCGATAGATTATTGATCTGCATACTCTGAACAACATTATCTTTATCAAGTAAAAACATACCCCTAAATGCAACGTTCTCATCGTCACAAAGCACTCCGTAATCACGGATAATTGCTCTACTAACATCAGATAGCAACGGATAGCTAACGCCCTCAATTCCACCCTTATTTTTGGGTGTTTGTAGCCACTTGAGATGAGAATCAACTGAGTCTACAGAAGCACCCAACACCTGAACATTGCGATCTTGGAAATCACTCAAACGATCCTGAAACGCGTGCAACTCAGTCGGGCATACAAAAGTGAAATCTAGTGGATAGAAAAAAATAAGCTTATATTTACCATCAAAATCTTTAAGTGTTACATTAACTATCTCTTCTTTTATAGCGGCCTGACAAGAAAAATCTGGCGCTTTTTTACCAACACAAACCATTGTTGATTCCTTTGCAATAAATAATTTACAATTTCATTCTCAGAATACCATCCAGTTACCCCATTGCAATTCCTAAACCATAAACACTATGCCTTTAACATTGCGCTTCAAGCGGTTCATGACTATCTTTAAGATATTAATAAAATTACTAATACAAGAGTCAGGATGACATGGATATTTTGATTGCTGTTTTTATGTATGCAACGTTTCTTATTGGAACAGGGCTTTATTTTTACAAAAAAACACATAGCGCATCCGATTATCTGTTTAGTAATCGATCGCTCAACTACTGGGTAACAGCGATATCGGCACAAGCAAGCGACATGAGCAGCTGGCTTTTTTTAGCTTTGCCTGGAGCTATCTACCAACGAGGCCTATTCGAGGCCTGGTTTGTACTGGGGCTAATTGTCTTCATGTACCTCAATTGGCACTTTGTAGCACCTAAACTGCGTCTCGCAACCGCTAATTTATCAAGCATAACGCTGCCGTCTTATTTTGCTCATCAACTAAAAGACAAAACCGGTCGCCTGCAAATTGTAAGCACCATTGTTTCACTGTTTTTCTTCCTAATGTACATCGCATCCGGACTGGTTGCGCTTGGCCGACTATTCCAAGTGTTTGGCATTCCTTACAGACTTGGTATGAGCGCAGGTATCGCAGTAAGCCTCATTTATACTCTATTTGGAGGCCTAAGTGCTGTTGCCTGGAGCGACCTATTTCAGGGACTATTTTTACTCATCATCATTGTTATAGTTCCCATTAAAGCTTTCTTTAGCCTCAAAACAGGCAGCTTCCCTATTGCAACTGTTGGACAAGGCCTAAATCAACTAATTCCTGATTGGAGTGTTGCAACTCTTGGAACCATTGCCGCAACACTATTTAGTTGGGGTCCCGGCTACTTTGGGCAACCACACATCCTCATAAATTTTATGACCATCGATAACCCTAAAAACATTAATAAAGCAAAAGCTGTTGGTATTAGTTGGCAAATAATCTGCCTATTTGCAGGGATCACTAGCGGTCTTGTTGGGCTAGCCTATTTTGGCAAACACCTGGCCGACCCTGAACTTGTTTTTATACAAATGTCACAAGCAATGTTCAATCCCTTTGTTGTTGGCTTTGTTTTGTGTGCAATTTTAGCTGCAACTATTTCTACCCTAAACACACAAATCATCGTTGCGGCTGCAGCACTAACTAGCGATGTTTATCAAAAATTTATTAACCAAAAAGCCTCACAACGAAAACTATTACAAGCGTCCCGCTTAACAACCATCCTTTTACCGCTGATCGGCTACCTGATAGCTCTTAACAACACCGACTCGATCTTTAAGCTAGTTAACTATGCGTGGTCAGGCCTTGGTAGCGCTTTTGGCCCACTGGTTGTTGCGAGCCTTTACACCAATCGTATTACCACAAACACGGCGATGATCTCAATTATTGCAGGCGCATTAATTTCTGGCTTGTGGCCGCTCGTTCCAAGTACGCTTTCACCACTATTGCCCGGCTTTACCGCAAGCAGCATTGTTCTTTTAATTGGCATAATACATAAAAAATAAACACTACTTCAGTCTAGTACTATTGCAACTAACCTTTCCAAATAAATAAGCTACTTAATGAACTTTAAGTAGAAAAAGTAACCGTATAAAAGGAACGAGAATAGTGCATCAATATTTTGAAAGGTTACCGTGGCTGTTAATTTTTTGTGTTATCTCAAGCCCACAATCCATGACGACTCAACAAAAAAAGCCTCGATGGATAACATTAGATAAAAATTCACTAATTGGTCTGCTTTTATCATTTAAAAGTACAAAGTACTATTTATTGCCAAATCAAAAAGCGCCACTGAATCCCAAAATACTTATCACGAACAATAAAATATTTTTGAATACAAATCGCAGCTACAACAACTCATATATAATTTCGCCAAACAAAACTATCGATATTGCAACAATCAAACAGCATCCCAAATGCCATCAACTGCGATGGTTAAAATATGACCCAGATAACCGTCTTATTTCGGTGCTTTCAGTACACAAAGGCAAATCACGCTGCTTTGCCGGCTGTATACCACGCAAAAATCCAGATACATCAACGGTCAAGCTAATGGATCTAACCAATACCCCACAAAAGCTACCAACATTAAATAAATTTACTAAGTATGCAGACAAGCATGGCTATAAAAACATTTCGAAGCTTCTACAAACACTCGAAAGAAAGAAAGCTCAAAACGGTAACACTTTATTGAATTTGTATAAAGAAGATTACGAAAATCCCTTGTATACCATCCGTCTACGTTAAAACTACGCCGAGACAGGTCCGTTTAGCGACGGTCAAAAATACGTCTAAGTCCAACATCCATTAATAGATGGCTGACAACACCGGCAACAAAGAAAACCGTATTCGTAAAAATCCGCACTTTAAGCGACGCAAACATTGAGCTCAGCAAAAATGCGCATCCAAACGAGCCCAAAATTAACCAAGTAAGATTATGGAAAATGCCACGATGGTGCACAACCAGAGGCAAGGTCAAGATAATACCCAACAATGCTCCAAGCCAAAAATAGCGCAGAACAAAAAGCAGTAACGCACAAACAAATAAAATTCTATAAAGAAGAAGCTGAACCTGGCTCTTTGTATCGATATCAGGGAATAGTGAGCCAAGTAAGCAGAGCACAAGAGCAATAGGAACCTGAATTACTATACCGGGACAGACCGAGCGCAATAGTCCAAACGTCAAACCAAATGCTATGGTACCTGCTGCAAGGTGTCCTTTGTAACCAGCCATAAATTTCTCTCCATTTATTTATCAATTTCAGCGTCAATCAACCGGCATCAATTCCATAAATTGAACGCCTGGGTAGAAAAAGGCAAGGATTGATCGATAGTGCCACCCTTCCTCAACCATCTGCCGAACTCCCCACTGACAGACGCCCATGTGGTGACCGTACCCTCGTCCCTTAAAGACGACAACCTTACCATACTTGCCCACATTAAAGTGGAAGCTTTTGATTCGTTTACACAGCGAATAAATTTCGCGGTCATTCAGATTGTATGCACCTTTGGAGGTAACAACCCGCACCTCTTTAACCAGCCCAGCCCCATCACGCTTACAAACTTTTATACCCCGCAAATGCCCCGATCCTGGTCTCAATCGTTGAAACAGCGCTTCAAATCGTGTAACTGTATAGTCTTGTCGCCATCGATAAAGACGACTTTTTTTACAAAATGTACAAGCTTTTTTACGTGCTAAATAAGGTGCCTTTTTTAGGTCTACCATCTCACTTTTTGCAGGTATTACACCGCCACAACAGGCGTCGTACATCGCATCGATCGGTTGCCCATCGTAGGATAAAAATATTCCTTTGGTCTGCTCAACGGCCTTTCTCACAATTTCATGTTTATGAGTCCCATTGTAAGTCTGATGTATGTTGGAATTTTTTATGTGATATGGAACGCCAAGCCTACGAGCTAGTAACATCTTGTGCAACACGTAACTTCTGCATACCACCGCAAATACCTTGTTCACCTCAAGCGGCCATCCCGGCCAACCTTCCCATCGAACTACCGAGAACAGATAGTCCTCAAGATCAACAACGTTTATAAGATATATTCGCTCCTTAGCCTTAGTTGCCAAAAATGCACCGTGATATACCGTTCCATTAAAAGTAATCGGCTTATCTTTTTTGGGTACAACCAACACGCTATCAAGGTCGATTTTATGACCGTTTACAAAAATGTTACCTGATCCAACTTTAACTTCTGCTTTATATTTTTTAGAGCGGACAATAACACGACCTGATTCAGGATCACGTACTACAAAGCCACCAGGAACACCAAGGCTCCATGTAGTCTTTTTATGCTGATCGACCCTGTCCATCAACACACGAACCTTAACCGATTTTTTGTAAACAGCAGGATTTATTTCGTTAAATTTGGTGTGATTATCATTGTATCCAGCAACTTGCACAGTCGCAGGCTTAGGCTTAACCGCTCTTTTAGCGCCACCACAACCAGACAAAAAAAATAACGAACAAGTAGAAAGAAGTCCAAGACTAAGTCGAATAATAATAGGTCCCAAACTTATGGAGATGAAACGGGAAGAACAAACCCCCGAGGAAGCGGATTTTTGGCCTCAATTCCCTCATTGGCCAACCTATCGGCAACCGTATTTTTGTCGCGTAGTACATGCTTTACTGAGTAATTAATATCACTAAGCCAAGAAACAGCTTGTTGATATAATGGAATAATATGGGGAGCTTTAACTCGGTACCGCCCGATAAGTTGACGCACAATTAGCTGCGAATCTGAGTAAATAACGAGCTTATCACCTTTTTGCATACCTTTGATGGCAAAAAAAATACCCAACAAAAGAGCCGCGTATTCAGCCTGATTGTTAGTTGCTTTACCAAGGAAAAATCCCTTACTAACCACATCAATAGCATCTTTTGTAAGCCAAACGCCTGCACCCGACTTACCAGGATTACCTCGTGATGCACCATCTACAAACAACTTCCAAGCCGATGCTTTACGAGACGAACTGTCGCCATCTTTAGCATCAAAAAGCCCGAGCTGTTCCATCATTTCTCCTGTTCATCTTCAGGTTCAACCCCAGACTCTTGGTCACCTTCAATCAACGATTGATGATACAAAAATCTAAAGCAATTGCCACATTGTCGCAATGCCTTCATTTGTAGGGCTATACGATCTGGTGTGGCAAGTAAAAAGAAACATGCACCACAAGCTTGGCCTTGAACCTGTACAACTGGATTATCAACTCGACCACGCATGCTAACGTACTTTTCGAGCCATTCTTCAGGAACCTTGTCAACCAAAACCTGTCGATCTTTATCAAGATCTTTATAGTCCTGCTCAAATTGCACGACAACAGCCTCAGCCGCTTCTACAGATTGTGTAACTTTATCTTGCTGCTCGACCACTAATTTGTTTTGTTCTACAACTTTTACACGCGCACGCTCTAAACCATCCCATGATGCAATCATCTTACGCTCATTCTGTTCTTGCTCTTGATGAATATGGTCAAGCTCAAGCTGAGCAGACCTGCGGGCACGAGGTAGTGTAACGTTCTCAAGTATCTGTTTTTTTTCTACAGCACTCGCTTCAAGATCACGAGCTCGCAACTCACAGAAATCAACAACTTTCTGCGTGTCACGCATAGATAGATTTGCTTGTATAGCTAGCTGATCAGCCTGATCATGCTTCTCCTTAAGTTGAATAATGTCGTCCTGTTTCTGCTTGATCAAACGCTCAAGGTCAGTCAACTTACGATCAAATTCAACAAGCGCTATAAAATTATGAATGGGATGCTTTTGCATACAAGCCTCTCAATCAGCTATGGAATATCGTCCAAAAGTAGGGACGTTTGGTGGGCCCACCAGGAATTGAACCTGGGACCTTTCGGTTATGAGCCGACTGCTCTAACCCCTGAGCTACGGGCCCACCTCAGATCACATTGTAAATCAAAAGCGTAGCGCTGCCAAGTCTACGCGCCAGTTAACCATCCAGAGCCAAGTTTTTGATCAAGCGTTCTCTCAAAAATAACTTTCATATTATCCAGTTCTTCTTGCGTTGGCGCCTCAAAACGCAACGATAGCATTGGCTGAGTGTTAGAAGCACGTAAAATGCCCCACGCATTGCCCTGCTTCAACCGAACACCATCGATAGTTGTTGTTGCCCCACCAAAACGCTCACGCAAAGAATCGCCAGCACACTTAACTAGCTCTTGAAGATCTTTATCTTCGTATACAAGGCGAAATTCAGGCGTACTTACAAATTTTGGAAAGAATGAAAGTAGTTCATTCAACGTCGTCTTGGATTGATAAACCAATTCAACAAGGCGCATCATCGCATAAAAGCCGTCGTCATACCCCAAAAATCTATCGTAAAAATAAAAATGGCAGCTATACTCGCCACCAAGCAATGCATTAGTTGTACGCATAGCCTGTTTTACGAGTGAATGACCACATGCCGAAAAATGTAGAGTACCACCAGATTCTTCAACAACCTGAACTAATCCTTGCGAGCATTTTACATCACCAACAATCGTTGCACCCGGATTCTTAGCTAGAAGGTCACGAGCAAAGAGCGCAAGCAGCTCGTCACCAAGCACAAGGCGCCCACTCTCTGTAACTGCAGCCATACGGTCGGCATCACCATCAAAACCAATACCAAACCTATTGCCATCAGCAATCATGATATCGCACAAATCTTGCATGTTTTGGACAACTGTTGGATCGGCCTCATGATTAGGATAGGCACCATCAACCTCTTCATACAAAAGCCGAACATTTGGCCAATCAAAAGCTTTAACAAGTTGTGGCATAACAGCACCAGCGGCACCGTTGCCACAATCGACTGTAAAGGCTACCGGTAAGCCAGCAAGATGCGTAAACTCCTTCCTCATCCACGCAATATAACGCGGAATCATTTCTGTATGCTCCAGGCTACCCGATTCCACAGAGTCAATAACATCACCATTCTTAAAGTGCTGCTTTATCTTTTGAACCTGATCACCCCAGACCGTAAGTTTATTCAAGACAATTTTTATGCCATTGTACTCTGGCCCATTATGCGATGCAGTTACGATAAGACCAGCATCAACCGGCTCCATGTGTGTTGTAAAGTACAGAACAGGCGTAGGACACAAACCAATTGAAAGCACATCAATGCCACTAGCCCGCAATCCCTCAATCAACAGATCTTTGAATTCAGGAGAATGTGTCCGTCCATCCCAACCAATAGCAACTCGTTTTAACTTTGGCATCTGATCTTTAAAAAAGAATGCTATCGCCTTGCCCAGCTTATCGGCCTGATCAATAATTAACTCAGTACCGACCTTGCCTCGAATGTCATATTTTTTAAAAATTTTGTCTTGCATGGATACTCCTGTCGTATAAACCAATGATGCCCAAAAGCATACACTGACGAAAAGAGCCAGTACATTACATTTGCGAACACTCTAAGCAAAATTGCAAGACCCTTACCACCCATGTTACAATGCAAACCATTCCGGCACAGTGCACAGGTGAATTTTTGTATGATCCCTTTACGTATACAAATCAGAAATTTTTTGAGCTACGGCTCAGAACTTCAAACTATCGACTTTTCGCACTACCCACTTATCTGCCTATCAGGCAAAAATGGGCATGGTAAGTCAGCACTGCTTGATGCCCTAACCTGGGCACTTTGGGGGCATGCTCGTAAAGCTATGGGCTCTATAAAGGCGGATCAAAGCCTTCTACGGCTTGGGCAAAAACAGATGATGGTTATTCTTGATTTTGAATTCAACAGCCAACGTTATCGTATTCGTCGAGAATTTTCTTTTTTATACGGCAAACCACATACTCGCCTTGATTTTGGCATCATGGACACGCAAACTGACACCCTGCGGCCCTTGACCGATACCAAGATGAAGGAGACCCAAGAAAAAATTAAAAAGCTCATAGGCCTCGATTTTGATACGTTTTCAAACACAGCCTTCCTTCGCCAAGGACAGGCCAATCAGTTTTCTAAAAAAAGCCCTAAAGAGCGCAAGCAACTTATCGGCTCCATTTTAGGACTTGGCCGTTACGAGACTATCCGTAAGCGCTGCCTAGAGCACATTCGCACAAACCAAGCTCACAAACAAAGCATGGAACTTTCAATCGAGCGAACAGTTCTTGAGCAAGAGAAGCGCCAAGAATCGTTGCAAGCGTACAGTGAACTTGCACAACAAATTAAAACAAACAAGAGCGAGCAAAAAGCGATTGTTAAGCAACTTGAGCAGTGCTCGAAGGATAAACAGAAGCTTGATAAAGATTATCAGCAGTGCCAGCTTATTACGTTCAAACATGAGCAAGCTGAGCAGACTCTTGAAGCAATACGCCTAGAATGGAATACAATTTCAGCAACATGGCGCTCTGTGCACAAAGCAACACTAGCACACCAAACACCAGCCAAGTTGCAAGAACAAAAAAAATCTATCAACAAAAAAATACAGACTGCTCACAAGGACCACCAAACCTTTCTAAAGCTCTCTCAGGAGCTACTTGAACTTGAAAAACAGTTCAACCAGGAACAAGGCCAACAGGAGCTAGCACAAGAGAAAGAAAAGCTAACACGCAAAGCGCATGAACGAGCTATCACCGACCTAACACTAACCCACAGTCGGCTAAAAAATGAGCTAGAACAAAGCAATACAGAGCGCAAAGATCTCGAAGAAAAACAAAAAGAAGATAAAAAATTTACTGTCATTATCACACAACAAAAAGAACTGTTTGAGCGTAGAAGATCTTTTTACCACAATTTTGTTGCCCGCAAAAACACCTTGACGACCAAGATAACCGATCTTGAAAAAAAGCAGTCCGTTTGTAAGTCAAAACATGCTACCGGTTGCCCTTTGTGTGAGCAAAATTTATCTTCAGCTCGTAGACGTTTTTTAAACAAAAAATTTGAACAAGAAAAAAAGCTTTTTTTACATCAGCACAAACGACTCCTCAACATATTGATCGATCTTAAAGAACTTTTGCTTAATCAGCACGAAACCATAAAATCTCTCGATCTAGAACAACAACAGCTGGCTATTATAAACAAGCGAATTGTTCAGTTGGACAACAAGACAAAAGAGCTAACAACAGCGCTTAAGCAACAGGCAAAGCTGCTAAGCGACGAGCAAAAAAAATATGATTCATGCTCAAAAAAATTGCCCAACAAGCCAACAGCGTTGATCTCTAAGCTCAAAAAACAGATAGAATCCGCACAAAAAAAACAAGCAAAAGTCGCAAACGCACATGAAACCTACAAAACGCTTGGCATTCAGCTAAACAAGCTTGAAAAATCAGAGCAAGATTCGCAAGAATTATTGAAACAATCAACACTACAAGAGGAACGTCGTAAGCGCACAAATGAACTACTTAAACAGATTAGATCCCAAAACAATCAAATCAAAAAACTTAAAACTTTGGTTAAGGGTTTTGAGCCAGTACAACAAAAAATAGAAGCTTTGGATAAAGAGCAAAAAACAGTTACAACCAAACAAAAAGATAAGCTGGAAGAGTACCAAGCGCTCCTGACCAAGCAGGCCGAGCAAAAAGGGCTCGAACTCAGCATTGAGCAGCTCAAAAAAGACAACACATTTAACTGTAATGAACTTGATAGCCTGGTAAGCGGGCTTCACGAATACCAAGCAATCTCTCGTGCCCTCTCCAAGGATGGTATCCAGGCTCTTCTTATTGAGGATGCCCTACCCGAGATAGAGCAAGAGGCTAACAACCTGCTTGGACGTCTTACCGACAACCAAACACACATCCGCATTGAGTCGCTAAAAGATCTCAAAAAAGGTGGAACAAAAGAGACTTTGGACATCGTCGTCTCGGACCCGATGGGAACCAGGCCATACGAGCTTTTTTCTGGAGGCGAAGCGTTCCGAATAGATTTTGCTCTGCGCATTGCTATCTCAAAACTACTTGCTCGACGCGCAGGTACCGCACTCCAAACTCTCATCATCGACGAAGGCTTTGGCTCGCAAGACGAGCAAGGCCTAACCCGCATAATGGATGCTATCTATAAGATTCAAGATGATTTTTGCAAGGTCATCGTCGTATCACACCTACCAGCCATTAAGGACCAATTTCCGGTCCACTTCCACATACACAAGGGCCCACGTGGCAGCACAGTCAGAGTTGTAGAACAGGGATAAAACTCTATACCTCCTAGATCGTTGACTTAGAAATTGCACAGCACTATTGCTAAGTACAAGTCAATTTTAAGGAGATCGATAGATGAAGAAATTACTGTTGCTGTGCACACTCTTAGGTATAAACACACAAACCACTTGCGGAGACTATAGCAGCTATTCTAGCTATAGCGGTGGATACTCTGACCCAAGTAGTGGTTATACCGATCCAAACAGCGGATATTCTGATCCAAACAGTGGTTATACCGATCCGAACAGTGGCTATACACCACCAGCCACAAAAAAGTACGAATCAAATCCGGTATATACAGCACCCGATGGCACACAATATACCACCAAAGGTACCTACACAACGCCAAGCACAGCTAAATATGAAACTGTTCAAAAATACAACACCGCTCAAACAATAAATAATAAAAAGTATCTGGATAGCGCCTTAGGAAACTACAATTCAACTGATGCCCAAAATTTAACCGCCAAATATAAAAGCACAAATCACTATCAAATATCAAATTTTTTGGAGTACGTAGACCTAAGCGAATTAGGGCCAGTTGATCGAGCTAACCTTGAAATTGATTACGGAAAAATAAACAAAGCAATAATAGATATTGAGACATCAATCACCCAGCTACACCAGTCACTTGTAGATTTCAGCAATCAGCATCCTAAGGCCGAGGTTACTGTATCAATCGATAACACCAGCAGCAGCCTTACAGCACTTTATCTTATGCTGATTTCCATTTTAAATGGAATGATTCAAGAGCAGTACAACAAACTTATACGAGCAAATCCAGCAACTACTGCCAAATTTAATCAATTTATCAACAAAATTAATCAGTATGACGCTAAAATTAATCCTTTAGCCGCCTATTTTTCTGATGCTGCAAAAGCTCGTAAACTTTACCAAAACCCTCGTAATCAGATGGCATTTTCAGCTTGCGCGCTAATAATGCGACATCTGGCCCAACAGCAATCATTAACAAATGAGAACCTAAGCCTGGCAGCCAAAGCATACACCCAAAGTAAAACCCACTGGGACAGCTCAATTCATGTTCCAGGGGACAAGCCTGGCACTGAACGATATGAACTATACAACAACTACATCAATATTATTTCCATAGCGATCAAACAAGAGCAAGCAAAAATAAACGTAAATAAAGCCCCCATCATTGCTGGAGACACCAACAACTCTATAACAACAAAAATAGCCGACTATTATCAAACCACATCAATCGTTTACCAAGACTTACAAACCCTATCGGGGCAGCCAACATCAAGCGGAAGAAACATTCAACCTGATGACAATGCAGCACTTTACACTCGCAAGAAGTCTGCACTCATTTCTGCACTTAGTGACTATAATTCAAGAAATTTTGACAAAGCTGCACAAGAATTTGGCTCAGCTAGCATTCCACTTTTACAACTGGCAGCAGAACTAGCCCAAGCCCAAAAGAAGGTAAAAAGCGGCAACTCAGAGCTAGAAGCAGCCAAAGCAGCTCTTAAGGCTTGGACAAACAAATCGTGGAATGGCCTTTTGAGTTCACTGTTTGGGTCATCTTTGCCACCGAACAAAGTCTCACCAACTCGGTACAAATCAACAATCACAGAACTGATAACTAAATTACAACAGGCGCAAACAAACTACACCACCGCAAATGAAGCCTTTAGCAAAGCTGCACAACTTTTAATCCACGCACAAGGACAGCCCAACAACAATGCCAACCTAATGCTTCCCTCATTTAAAAGCTTACAAAACAACAATGCTAGTAATAATGCCAAGGATTGCCAAGCAACCGTCAATACCATTAGCAATCTGATAACAATGCTAAATGCGTTTACTAAACTAAGCGACACAAACTCTCTTAACAGCTTTGAAACGATTGCTAAAAACATTGCTCTTGCAGGAAGAAACGCTTCGGCAAGCTACGATCATGATGTGCAAAGCCTTCTGGTAATACCGTTTGCTCAACCAAGCAGTGCTCAGCCAAATTTTGTTAACTTTGCTAATCTGTTGGCAGGGCTTTATGCCACAACAAGGGCACATAACATACCCGGTCAGATTAAAAACAGTCAGAATTGGTATCTAGCCGCACTTCCATACCTACTGAGCAATCAAGCTCTCACCAACAAGGTCATCAAAGATTTACCGGCGACAAAGGCAACTTCGGCAGCCAAAATAAGTCTTAACCTTGCAAAAAACACACCATCATGGGCAAACACCGCAACGAAGAAAAATCAATACAGCAGCGCTGCGCTGAGTTCATGGCACACGGCACTTAGCAAAGGCATGGCAACTTACGTGATAGCCGCTCAACTACCGACCAACAATTCAGCTCGCCAACCTGCAATCAGTATGTACACAAACATCGCTCAAAGTTTTTTGCAGGCAACATCAAAAGTATCTGATGCCTCATTCGCCAACACAAAAGCTATGTTGAAGCCTCTTCTTCTATACTACAAACAACTCGTTCAACCCAACGTTGATACAAAGGTAGTGCAAGCCGTCGATGCGTTATTCACAAATCTAAACAACGCTTTAGGTCAATTAAACGCCTTACAAAAGAGCCCTAACGCCAACACACCAAAAAATTTACAAACCGCACTCACAACTATTCAAAACGTTAAACAACAACTTAACCTTCTAATTGCCCACCAAGACAATATTGCCGCATACCAGAAAAACAAGAAACTGGTTACAACAAACAACAACATCTACTCCTCTAAAATATCACCCTCAAAATCAGATCTGTCTGATATACAGACCAAAACTGCACTAGTTTATAAGGCGCTGGGAGGAATGTACGCAAAACAAAAGCATTTCAACAACGCTCTTGTCTACTACACATTTGCACAGCAGCACATGCCTGCGGATCAAAAAAACTCAGACAGTAGTAGCATCAACGCGCTAAAGTCACTAGCCTCTACAAAAACCATGTACCAGGCAGTGCAACGAGTTGGAGTTGTAACGGTTGGTAGCAAACAGTACGGGACACAGGTCAAGTCATCTGCTCAGATATTTTTGCAACCGTGCATACAACAGATTCCTACGAACTTATCAGCTCCACTTGCCCTGGGTGAACTGATGCGAGAAGCGCATCCAGATCAAAGCAAACTTCGTACAGCACTAATCGGATTCTCGTCCACTATATTTTTGTATAAAATGCTACAGTTTTATTCTATCTCATGGTCTGAATACAAAGAATGGGCTCCAAAGGGGTACTATTCAGGCTTTACAAAGGTATTTAATCAACACAACACGAAATTGATCGAGCTAGCGGATAATGGCATCACAGTCGATAAAAAAAATTATAAGCTATCAATTGTGTACAACCAGGCTGGCAACTCGCTCATGCTGCACTTTTACCCAGTACAAGCGTTGGTACTTCCCAAGCGATGGTACCCCACCTATCCATGCGCAGAGCTTTATAACGCAAGCGCACAAAGCACAATCACAGGAACCGATAAAACAGATCTAAATGCCCAACAAAAAGGCTGGTTCAACAATTTATCAACTGACATTACCAAGCAACTTGGACAGCTTTATCTCGACCATTCCCACCAAGAGTTCATGCAGCTAGACCAGCTACACGGAGGAACACTTTATAAGTCACTAACCACCCTCACAAATGCTAAACAACGAACCTCATTTAGCAAACCACAAGACGCCTACAAATTATCCAACTTGCTGTACAGTCATTACAAAACTATCTTGCAAGACTTTGCATTTTACACACAAACCAAAAACCTTGGAGGAATAAAATCTGCTCTATACATCCGTGGAAAGCATCAAAAATCTGATGATCTGGCACACTGCCTGGTTGGAGACCCAACCTACAAAACCCCCAAAATCGACAAACCCAAAGATTCCAAAGACGACAAAACCAAAGACTCCAAAGGCGGAAAAAATTATTTCTACCTCTTAGCAAAAACTATAAACTGGGATCTTGAATACGCAGTCTCACTCGAACAAGACAATGCACAGCTTAAAAGCATGTATCATAGCTTAATTAACGTCAATCAAGGCATCGGTGATAGCTGCTTAGCGGTTGACAAGCCTTTAGCTGCTCCCGGATATTACGACGTTGCACTCAAAGTTGCTTCACAAAAACTACATGATACTGCTACAGAAAAAACATTATACGTAAAGATGATGCTTGCCTTCTTTGCTGGAGCAATAGAAAAACTTTCAACTTATCTAACCGGCAACAACACAGCTAGTGGCACCTCAAGCTCTTGGAAGGGGCGGGCAAACAACGACTACTTCAAAGGAATACAATCCTCGTACGCGAGCTACCGCAACGGCGACGGTGGTGACCCTGACAAAGTACAAGCCTACGACACACTGCTTGACGCGCTTCTTGAAGGAATGCTTAAATTCGGAACCGCAAAACTATATGCACAAAAAGCCTATTCTATGTTTGGAGGGTCCGGCGACTTAACAGCCACCGACAACACAACTGTTAAAACAGATCTAGCTTCGATAACCAACATCAGCACCATGTTAGCCGAACTCAAATCGGCGCACAAAAATGCCACAATAAACATGGCAACAATCAAGAATATCTTTAACCTTGCCAACACGCTGTACAGTGCTATCCAAGGACGCTACTTCGCTGACTATCAGGCAGGCAAATCAGCTTCCGACCAGCTGAAGGCTTTAAATAGCGCTCTTAAAGCTGAGCAGTCATCAGCATACAACTCGTCAAAAACAATATTCAGCTAAATCGTTGATAACCATACACTGCTGTATGGCATAATGAAAAATGAAGTAATTATCATTATCAAAGGAGATAATAAAATGAGAAAAAGAACAATAATCACTAGCGTAGCAGCCCTAGCGGTATGCCTTACCCTTCATCATAACGTTCAAAGTTGGGGCGGTTTCGGAAAAGCATGGAATGACGTAAAACACACTGCAACTGGCTTCGGTCACGCAGTTTTCGCACCACAAAGCTACGGATATCTTCAAGCATTTTACAACAATGCCGACTCAGGCAGAATATATAAAACTGCAAAAGGCACTGTCAGACCTGGCGGATCAGTTTCATGGGGCACAGATCACATGCCAGACTTAAAGGGAACATACACATTTTCTCTGGTAGGTTACAAATCTCCTGTAGATGGAAAAGAATTTAATTGGGGAGCAATTACCTCCTTTAACATCACCTCTAATTCAACCCTAAAGACCGGCCTAGAGCGCCTTATAAGCGATACAAATACAGATTCATTTCCATCTGATCTTGGCGCGCTAGTTAAAGACGAACAGGACGCTGTTAACCAAATTTTTGGTGGCAACATAATAATCAAGAATGGCGGCTGGGCCGATCAACCACACAACTACTACCTCTCGTTATACAATTCTGCTGGCAACCTAAATGGCTACTTCAAATCAGGTGAGAATAACAACAGTGAACTGGAATATGCTCTATTAAACCCTAAAGAAAAAGCATCAAATAAAAATCCTGCAATAAAGCCAGTCACAGGCTCAAAGTCAAAACCTAAAATAACAGTCGGAGCAAGTACAGGTAACTACGGACGAATTGCCATCACCACCGCCCCAATCGTTTGTGAAGCTCCATTCACCTACACCGTTCGTGGTAGAGATGCAAGCTAAGTGCTACTCACATTCCCATAACTAAAATATAAAACAAGGAAACTAATGTTTAACAAAAAATATATTACCGCGGGAGTCGCGATACTGACTCTTGCCTTTGGCCTATTTATGGGCGGTTTCACATTCAGGAAAGCCGGAACAACATCATCGGGCCCAAGTCGAGGTTACTTCAACGCCGACTCAAATAAGGGCCTTTACGGTATGGCCAACTTTTCAGCTACTCCAAAAGTTAACATTTGGGTTTCGGCTCCAGGGCAAACGCCAGCAAAAATAACAAATAAAGTTGGCCCAGTAACCGCAATGTCGGGACCAACAATCAGAAAAGCTGTAAACAGCGACGGCGATGTTTTAAGAAGCTGCCTAAACGCGGGTGATAACAAACCAGAAGTTGTATTTACATTTACCGACTACACAGCCTATTCAACCTCATTACAAGATGAAATTGCAAACAAAAAAGGCGAAATTGTTGTAAAAGTAGTCAACGACGACATTATTGTCAGCGGTCTTCCACCAAAAGGACAAGGAATTGCACCTTACAATCTCAACGAAATGCTAGCCGCTATTAATGTACCAGGCAAAACAATCTCGGATAAAAAGAAACTTCCATGGTACCTTTCCCTACAACTCGCCCCCGATCTATCAGCAGGACCTGTCGTTACGCTCAAAAATTTAGCTATACGCTCAGACCAAACAATGTATTATCTTCCAGGAACAAAGGCGGCACAGGTACCTTCAGGAACCAATAAACCAGCAACTAAAAAAGCAATGAAAGCTGCTAACAAAGCCCTAAAAGGCAAAAAGGTAACGAAGGTTTCATAAATAACACACGTAACAGAGCCCGCGAAATGCGGGCTCTTATTTGCATAAATAATTATTGAAACTGAATATCATATAATCGCTTCAACTCACTCAAATCTGTTGCCTGCGTCGCAAGTTTGTCTTGGCGATAGCCCATGAATCGTGGAAAGCGTAACGCATACCCCAACTTATCCTCAGCTGCTCCAGCTTTATGCACAGGAGATTTTGTAATCTCGTCAGCACGCACCAAGCAAACCGTTTTTGGTTGCACCCACACATCAGGTGCAAGGTGCTTGCTACATACAACGTTTTTTGGCTGTTCTGAGATAGCCTGCTCATCACACAACGTCTTAAGCTCTTGCCAGCCTTGATCGGACAATCCGGTACCAATTTTTGCTACAGTCTCGAATCGGTCTTCTTGCTCGTTGTAAATACCCACCAGTATTGCACCAATTCCAAACGATGAGCGCTTGCCCCTACCGGCATAGTACCCAAGGACCACGCAGTCAATTGTGTCGTCCAGCTGCCCAGTCTCGTGCCGTTTGAACTTAATCCAGTTGAAGTTACGTTTCCCTGGCCGGTATACCGCATCAGGTTTTTTGGCAACAATCCCCTCCAAGCCTCGTGCAATGGCTTGAGAGAAGTAGGATTCAATATCATCCGGGCTGTTAATTTGTGCCTCATCGATAGCACGTACCGTATCCCCACCGTATTTATCAACTAGCTGCTCAAGCACCTGTCGACGCTGAGTATGCGTTTGATTAAGCAACGACTGACCATTCAGATACAGAATATCGAACATAAAAAAAGTAAGTGGCATTTCCTTCGCAGCTTCTTTAACTCCGTGCTTACGCTTACGCTTTACCGTCTCCTGAAAAGGAACAAAGCTACCCGTATGCTCATCAATGATAATCGCTTCGCCTTCGCAAATCAGGCTCTCAACCTCAAAACGCTCAAAAGCTTGGGCCAGATCTGGGAACATCGCTGTCATATTTTGCAGATTTCGAGAATAAAAAAAGATCTCAACTTTATCCGCAGTACGCTTTACCTGAACCTGTACACGAAATCCGTCTAATTTTTCTTGTGCAATGCACGGACCAAGCTTATCAAACAGAGCTTGTGGTGATGAGCTGCGCTCTGCAGCTGCGGGGCGTATCGGAATACCCATCACAACTCCCATGCGCTCAAGCACCTCCTGCCCCCCGGTTTTGGCAGCTCGTGCAACACGACCCATATCAGCACAAACGTTGTAAGCGTTCTCACACAAAAGACGAACCGACTTATCGCCAACCAACATCCAGGATAAAGCATCCAAAATGGTCATGTCAGAAAAACCAAGACGTAATGTACCCAACACAATTCGCACAATAAATTTAGCTGCAACCGGTTCTACACAGCCAAGCAAATCAACCAGCGCCTGCGCCTTAAGCTCTTGCGAGCCCGTACCACCCAAAGCTTCAATACCCGACAAGCGTTGATTAAGTTCCAAAAGCGATAGACCTGTGCATGAATTTTGGACATCAGGTTGTGCCTCTAGCACCTTACCCAAATCTCCCAATAGTTTAAATTCAGCTTTGACCTGTTCAACAGGAACCCCCGCTGCCCTGGCAACGATATTCATCATATTTTTACGTGCAATATTGAACTGAGTTCCCTTGTAAGTGGGACGAAGTTGGCCAAGCGCTAGGTAGGCGATAATAGCCGCCTCGTCTGCCGTTGCCTCCTGAAACAAAGAAGCAAGCTGACGAGTCATTTCTAAACGGGAAGATTCCCCTTCTATTGCACCAAAAGCACTGGCAACGTCAACAAACTTCACACCCAATCTCCATTACAAAAAATAATTCAACAAACCCATGATATCATAAAAAGCGTTCGCAGGGGGTCTCCCCCCTAACTACCCCACATTACTTGTAACTTCATTTTCTTACACCCTCTATCAGCAAATATTATTGCAAACAAACCTCTCTTTGTTTTTTTTGATTATAGGCTTGGTACAAAATACCTTTTTTTACAAGGGGTTGCTTCCTACGTTAGTAACTTAAAAACTCACTTTTATTGCATTTTTAACAACAACTATTTCTCCATCTATACTTTAATATTTTAGCTAGGGGTTGCTTGTCCAACCCCTAGCGGAGAAGGACACCAAGGAGGACCTTGGAACCCTTACGCAGAAAACGTTGCAACCAGAAGCTAACGCTTTTAGGT
>JABJEI010000004.1 GCA_018663245.1 bacterium | reverse complement strand
TCCAGTCTTTCAGCAGCTCATTATAAAACTTGATAGAGCTACGATCCCGCTTCGCCAAGGCTTCGCAGAACAAGGAGGGCGGGCATCCGTCTTCGCCTTTGGCTACGCCGCGACAGGGGCAAGAAATGACTGTAGTTCCTTTCTAAAATCGCAACTGAAGCTGAGAAAAGTTATATTCCTTGCCATCCCCGGCTTTGAACGGTGATCCAGTCTTTCAGTAGCTCATTATAAAACTTGATAGAGCTGCATGATTTTCATTGCTAGGCTTTGTAAATTGTCGTGTTTTAAAGGAGCTTATTTATAGTCCTGGATCCCCGTTCAAAGCCGGGGATGACAAAGTGTAAGTTACTTTCAAAAATGTGCAGAAACTGAAATAGGATGACCCTTCTTCGCCCAAGGCTTCGCAGGACAAGGATGGCATGCATCCGTCTTCGCCTTTGGCTACGCCGCGACAGGGGCAAGAAGAGGCTTCTGTTGTTTGATCTAAAAATCTTCATTATTAGCTGAACTGTTTGAAGCAACCTAAAAGCGTTAGCTTCTGGTTGCAACGTTTTCTGCGTAAGGATTCCAAAGGTTTTCCTTTGGCGCCATTCTATGCAAGGGGTTAGGCGAGTAACCCCTTGCTAAAAAATTAAAGTATATATGCAAAAGTAGTTATAGATAAAAGTGTCAGGTGCGTTTCTAGCTTCGCTGAAAGACTTAAATAAAGTTTGTTTGTAAGAAGATTGGGAAAGAGTATGGTTTCAAGAATGGGTTGTTAGGGACTTGGTACAAAGCCCCTAACGAAAAGTTTCAAAGTAAATATATGTTTATAAGAAGAACAAAAAAAGGTCTTTATAGTCGTTAAGACAACTAACGACGACCTTTTTTGGCCGCCCGCCTCTGCGCACGATTCATCTTCTGGTCATCACCATCATCACTGTCGTTCGAACCAGCCGAACCACCCATCTGAAGTTCCTGTAGCTCACGCTCACGTTTTTCTTCTATCTGGCTTGAATCAAATCTATCAAGTTGTAGATGGTAAATGTGATGTACAATCTCAGAGCGAATTGAACGCATCATGTCCTGGAACATAACAAAGGCTTCTTTTTTGTACTCGATCAATGGATTTTTTTGTCCCCAACCACGTAAGTTGATACCTTCTTTAAGTGCATCAAGATTAAGCATGTGCTGCTTCCAAGCTTCATCGATTGATTCTAGAACCAACCACTTTTCTGCATTGTGCAACGCTTCTGCTGGTGCACTGTTACGGAATAAGTCGTACTTAAGTAAAAGTGCCTCTACCAGGCCACTTTTAAGGTCGTCACTAGTTGTAACATCATACAGACCTTGTGAAAAATCTTCTGGCTTGATGCCGGCCATGTGCCCAGCAACTTCAAGTACCTGCTTGATCTCGCTCGTGTCGACCTTGCGCTTAGGGCAGAACCAAGCAATAAGGTCACTAACGGTAGCAATAATAAGATCGCGAACAATCTGATAAATATCTTCTTCTGACACCAAAACACTGCGACGGTACTCATAAATAACCGTACGCTGATTGTTTAGTACGTCATCATACTCAAGCAGATGCTTACGAATATCAAAGTTATGTTTTTCTACTTTTTCTTGTGCACGTTCAATAGTTTTGGAAACCATACTCGACTCGATGGTCTCATCTTCGGTCATTCCAAATCGCTCCATCTGACGCTTCATCGTGTCACCAGCAAAGATGCGAATCAACTCATCCTCAAGCGAGATGTAGAATCGAGAATCACCAGGGTCACCTTGACGACCCGCACGACCACGTAGCTGATTATCAATACGCCTAGATTCGTGCCTGTCGGTGCCCAGAATATAAAGACCACCAGCATTCAACGACTCTGGTGTTAACTTAATGTCAGTACCACGTCCAGCCATGTTGGTTGCAATCGTAATGTGTCCAGGCTCACCCGCATGAGCAACAATTTCGGCTTCTCGTGCATGTTGTTTGGCATTGAGTACTTCGTGTGGGATGCCTGCTTGCGTGAGCACCTGGCTCAGCATTTCAGACGTCTCAACAGCAATTGTACCAACCAGCACAGGCTGGCCTTTTTTGTACCGCCCTTTGATGTCCTCAACAATAGCCTTAAACTTGGCCCGTTGCGTCAAAAATATCAGATCAGCTTTATCATCACGAATAATATTAACATTGGTCGGTATCGAGATAACGTCTAAATTATAGATGTTATGGAACTCTTCTGAGTCCGTCATTGCCGTACCGGTCATACCGGCCAATCTACCGTAAAGACGGAAATAATTTTGTAGAGTAATCGATGCAAGTGTCTGTGACTCCCGCTCAATTGGCAACTCCTCCTTAGCCTCAAGCGCTTGATGCAGTCCATCGCTATAGCGACGACCCGGCAACGCACGACCCGTAAACTCGTCAACAATAAGTACCTGATTCTCTTTTACAATGTAATCAACATCGCGACGGAACAAGGAATGCGCTTTTAGCGCCTGATTGACGTGATGCAGAAGTTTTAAATTTTCGATAGCGTACAGGTTCTTTACACCTAACGCAGCTTCAATCTTGTCGTTACCCAACTCGGTTAGGTTAGATGATCGAGCTTTTTCATCAACTTCAAAATCTGTCCCCTTGATCAGGGTCGGAATAATTCGGTCGATGCGTACATACAGTTCGCTGCTTTCTTGCGCAGGACCAGAAATAATTAGGGGAGTCCGTGCCTCATCAATCAGAATCGAGTCAACTTCGTCAACAATAGCGTAGTTGAGACCCTTTTGCGCATAATCAGAAAGACGGAACTTCATGTTATCACGCAGGTAGTCAAAACCAAGCTCGTTGTTGGTTGCGTACAAAATATCTGCTTGGTAAGCTTCTTTGCGAGTTTCATCATCCATGTCGTGACCCAAGCACGAGACAGTCAATCCGAGACCTTTGTAAATAGGGCTCATCCATTCAGAGTCACGTTTTGCAAGGTAATCATTAGGCGTAACCAGGTGTGCACCCTTGCCCATCAATGCATTAAGATAAAGCGGCATAGTCGCGGTCAAGGTCTTACCCTCACCAGTCTTCATCTCAGCAATTTTTGCTTGATGAAGAACGATACCACCAACCATTTGCACATCAAAAATACGCATACCAAGTTTACGTTTACCAACTTCACGAACCGCAGCATAAGCCTCAGGGAGAATGTCATCAAGTGACTCACCTTTGGTTATTCGCCCACGAAATTCATTTGTTTTTTCGATCAATTGCTCGTCAGAAAGTTTTGAAGTCGACTCTTCTAGCGCATTAATCTGCTCAACAATGGGACGCAGCTTACGAAGTTGTCGAGTGTTGTTGGTTCCAAGAATTTTAGCCAGCAATCCTGCAATCATATTTTACCCTAAAATAGTACGGCATCTAAAGCATTTTTATGTATATCTACTTTACCACAAACCACATACCCACTCAATGATTGGGAACAAGAGCAATCAGACTGATCTGTCGCAACTCATTTTTTGGGTCCCTACGGTACGAACAAAATTTGTCAGAACAGATGGTACAGACGTTGGCTGTTGTATCGATATCACAAGTCGCAATACCCAAACTATTCAGTTGCAGGCCAACAAAAAGAGGCAAATCAAAGTAATATGAATCGTTACGCTTGCTCAGCACTTTCATCTGACAATCAAAATCATCTAACCGATGCAAAAATTCCTCTTGAACTTGGTAACAGCAGGCATGAGCACTGGGACCAAAAAAAACTTGGAGATCTTCCAAGCGTGTTCCAAACTGCTTTTGCAAGACAGCTATTGCTCTAGGAACAACACCCTTCAACGCGCCTTGCCAACCTGCATGAATTGCACTAACAACCTGATTGCGCTTGTCGTACAACAAAACCGGTAAACAATCAGCTGTAGCAACGCTCAGGCCTAAACGTGGTAAAGAAGTTACCAAAAAATCACCCTGCGTGTGCAGAGTATGCAGACTTTGCGCATAGGCTTCATCAGTAATAATAACCCCATCGATACCATGAACCTGACGTAGCATGACAATGTCACGCAAAAGCATGGTATTAGCAATACCCTCAAACGGGTTATGCATCATCAAAGATGGGTTTTGAAGAATATTTTTGCGCATATCATCCGGCACAAACGCCTGACTTTTGTTGCCAAAAAAGGTTATGCAACGCACTGCAGTCCTAGCAAATTATGAAGTTCAATTCATACTAGTATACAACAAGAAACACTCTTTTATTTAGGCACCAACTAACGTCTCCAGCGATACCTACATTCAAGCTCCCGTTGCTTGTCAAACAACCAAGAAATCAACAAAGTTAAAATCATGCACTTGCTCGTAAACGACGGTACACCAACGCGATAAAAATCGTTCCAAAGGAATATCCTAAGCCAATCAAGGCCCAAGCGACATACCCAGAAAATTCGTTACTCGCAATCAAGGTCGACATGCTTAATGCAAACATAAGACGGTAAGCCCCATACGAATCAACAATACCATGCCATCGAACACCACGAACGCGGTCAACAAACAGCTGTGCTGCTGCTCCCATGACAAGCATTGCAATAAATCCCCAGACAACCAAACGAGACCATCGTCGCACGCTCCAGAAATAATGTGTCGCCCATGCTCCACCCGCAATAACGGCTAGCAGGAAAATTGGACCAACAAAATTGACCAATCTCGACAATACTGATTCTGGTTGATCATGCACGCTTTTATCAAAAAATCGTTTCAACATTACCTGCTCCAATCCATTATTTACCTAGATTCAATACAACAAAAGACCGGCGTGCATAAACACACCGGTCTCACTAATCACTCGGTAATTTCTTTTATCTGGGCTTGCTGCTTAATACGCAAAGCTGTTGGTACATCAAGCGAG
>JABJEI010000003.1 GCA_018663245.1 bacterium | reverse complement strand
TGCGCCCCATGTACAACAGAATACAGCTGAGTTGCGCCAACAATTTCAGATATCTCATCAACAGACAGATGCTGCCCCGCAGTTCCATAAAATTTCTCTAGTTTGTTCAGCTCAAACCCATGATCACGGGCAAACTTGCGAGTCGAGGAATGGAACTCACGTGATCGCAAAAAGGCTGCATCAGCGTCATTCGACTGGCATAATTGAGCAAACTTGCTACGCCGTTCACGCCATTCATTTTGCCATTCTGAATCAGACGACAATCCGCCAAACAGAGTCAATTTAGGATCATCCAGCGGGTCAATAACACAAAATTCTGATTCTGCATACAGCTGAGCAACACAGTCAATCGCCGAAGCCCGTTTCCTATGCTCTGCAGCTTCCTTTTCCTGCTCTATAGCAAGTATACGCTCCTGAGCTTCCCGCTTTTCGCGATCTAATTTTTGCTTCTTCTTATGCGCCAATTTTTTAAGCCGGGCACGCTCAACCTCAGCCGGATCCGGCTCATACAAAGTGCAATATTGCTGTTCAACAGGTGCTTCATGATCCTGCCCGGATGAAACCTCATGCGAAGGCTTCTGTTTGCTATCCGAACTATCAGAACCTAACAGAAGCCTTAAGCCGCATACAAAAAGTGCAGTAAAACCTGAAACAATCGTTCCGACCTGTTTCTGCGTTGTAAAAACGGCGTTGTGATTCCATTCATCATCCCGATAATCGGCATGTGCGACACTCACAAAAAGTGTCAGTAAAAAAAAGTTAAGTAACATAACCCTAGAACGGGGGACCTTCATGTTTAGCTCCTTTTGCATAGCGACCGGTCCAATTAGTTGTCTGGTTTATAACACACAACCGACAGTCCAACAAGGGCAATCAAACGGTATGCCATCCTTGCCCGGAAAAGCTAAAACCCTCCATTCTATTAAAGGAGATATTTAAAGACTGGATCCCCGTATTCACGAGGATGACGAAAGGAAAAACTTTTAGAAAATTTATTTAAAAGAATTAGGAGAATCCGCAATACCTTGAGCTTCCAAGGCCTTACCGATACAGGGTTGTTGCTTCTATTCAACTTTTATGAACAGAATTATTTTACGTCCAAGCCTTGGTATCAAGTAAATTTTTAAGCGTCGTGGGGCCTTTGCATTGTTTTGCCATCTTCCACATTTGCATCATAGACACTTTGATATTTTCAAGGCCACCTTTTTTCTTTTTATCAGCATAGTCTCTAGCAAATTGATTAAATTCACACGACGCTGAAATTTTTGTTTGGTATCCAGGATTTTTTCTACGCTCATACTCTGATTCCCACTCTATAGCCATATTGTCATACGTTAGCTTTACTCCATTTTGGAGTTGCTTCTTCCTATGATCATGCATAGATACCGTAAATTTAAAATGGGAACCAATCCGTTTTTTAAAATATTCGCGCGTTTTGGAATCACTTTTATAATTAACAACTAAAGTCGAATTTTGTATCCGATTATCACTGTCTACAAGACCCTTTATCTTTGGTTTCTTTGGGGTTAATATTTCGCCCATATCAAGAAACGTTACAATTCTATCAGCTACGACCGCCTTATTACCCCATGAGCTTAGACCATTGTCGCGGCAAAACTCTTTCTGCTCACTTTGAAGCCAATACTCATCCAAAAATTGAACGCCAGTTAGCGCCGAAGTCAATGCCGGCCTCGTCCCTAGTTGAGTTTTAATTTTTATTTTTTTCATTGTTAATTCTTTGGTAAGGAAGCTTTACGCTAAGAATGGCGGAGAGAGTAGGATTCGAACCTACGATCCCAGTTACCCGGGATAACCGCTTTCGAGGCGGCCGCTTTCGACCACTCAGCCATCTCTCCACACAAGTGCAAGAATAAGAAGCATTCTTGCACTTTTTATAATACCTCATGAAACAATTTTTCCAAAACTTTACATTTTATGTGCCCAAATCTATAAAAAGCCAAACCAGTATGTTAGGCTGCAAAGCACTAAGTATCTGTATAACACGACAGTAAAAGCACATCACCAAATGCCAGAAGGAAGTTTTATGCAACACTCAGTCCAAGCAGTTGTATTGGCGGCGGGTAAATCAACTCGATTTCGAACGGGTACCTCAAAACTAGTCAAGCATATTTGTGGTCAAGAACTGATCGTGTACCCCGTAAAGATGCTAAAAAAACTTGGCATCCCGATAACCCTGGTTGTTGGTTATCAAGCCGGCGATATAAAAAAAGTCTTACAGGAGCGTGTTGACTACCCAATCAACTACGCCGAACAAAAAGAACAACGAGGAACTGGCCACGCCTTACTCGCAAGCCAATCTTTCTGGCAAGCAGACAATATTTTAGTTATCAATGGCGACATGCCACTAATGACTCATGACGTTATACAAGACCTTATAAACAAGCATAATAGCAGCAATGCCGCTATCAGCTTTGTCACCGCACATTGCAACGATCCATCGGTTGTCGGGTTTGGTCGCGTAATCGAAAAAGATGGAATCACAAGCATTGTTGAAGCCATCGACTTTGAAGGTAGCTTTGAAGAAGACTGCTGCATTAATGCAGGCGCCTACTTGATTAAAAAAAGCTTCCTAGAGGGGCACATCAAAAAGCTTGAGGCCAACAAACCAAAAAATGAATTCTACATCACAGATTTAGTTAAATTAGCAAGCGAAGAAAAACTGCCCCTGGTCATGCACTCCGCTCCTTTTGACAAGGTCCGCGGTGTAAACACTTTACGTGAGCTATGGGCTGCCGAACAAATAAAACGAGCCGAAATTATTACCCACTGGATGTACAACGGCGTAAGCTTTAGCGTTGCGCAAAATGTACACATTCATCTGGATGTCGAAATTGGTCCTGGTACCTACATAGGATCAGGAGTACAAATACTACGCGGCTCCAAAATCGGTTCGCACTGCATGGTCGCCGCATTTTCCAAAATTAAATGCAGCACAATCGGTGACAACTCTGTAATTCATCCTCATACATTAGTGCATGACTCAATAGTTGAAGACAACGCAGCCGTTGGACCATTCGCGCACGTTCATGAAAACTCAACTGTAAAAAGTGGCGCTAAGATCGGTAACTTTGTCGAAGTACGCAACAGTGTAATCGGTAAATTTTCTAAAGCACCTCACATGAGCTACCTTGGTCAAACACAAGTTGGCGAGAATGTATCAATCGGTGCAGGTACTGTAACTTGCGATCACGATGGCACAAAGCTACAAAAAACACACATCCAAGATTGTGCTTATATCGGCGCTAACAATGCTCTGGTTGCACCTTTGACTATCGGTAAGGCATCCTTCACCGCAGCTGGTTCAACTATCACCAAGAATGTACCATCACAGGCACTAGCTATCGCTCGTGAACGACAAACAAACAAGCTCAACTATGCCCCGACTTTACGTGCAGACAAGCAAAATCCCAACAAGGACTCAGCGTTTATTCCCGCAAAGAAGACTGCGCCAGAAAGGCATAATTTATAAACTATGATCACCTTTGTACATACTGCTGACATACATTTTGGCATGGAAAACTACGGCCGTGTAGATCAGAAGACGGGCATACACACCCGTCTTCTTGATTTTGAACGCGCGCTCTCATATTGCATTGACGTCGCAATTGAGCGTAAAGTAGATTTTTTTCTTTTTTGTGGCGATGCCTACAAAACCACAAATCCAAGTCCAACACAGCAAAAATTGATGATGGGCTGTCTTCTACGACTTTACCAAGCACAAATTCCGATAATAATTATCGTAGGTAATCATGATAATCCGCTAAGCTTTGGCAAGTCCCATGCACTAGAACTATTTGCAGACCTGCCCGTTGGCGGTTTCCATGTAATATCAAAGCCTAAGACGATTCGCCTAGAAACCAAAAATGGCCCAATAAATATCGTAGGAATCCCATGGCCTACGCGTAACTCATTGGCAATCAGCTTTAAACATAATTTTAAAGATGCAAATCAACTTACCGATTACATAGCATCGGGCGTATCACAAATTATTGCCGACATGGCAGCCGAACTTGACCCGGACATACCAGCAGTACTAGCAGGCCACTTAACTGTAAGCAGCGGTGTATTCTCTGGCTCAGAACGTAGAGCAATTTATGGGACAGACCCTGTCATCTTGCCATCGCAACTTGCGATCAAACCATTTGACTACGTTGCCTTGGGCCACCTGCATCGACACCAAAACCTAAATTCAAACGGCTACCCTAGCGTAATTTATTCGGGCTCGATTGAGCGAATTGATTTTGGAGAGCGCAAAGAAGAAAAAGGTTTCTGCCTGGTCTCAATACCCAAAAAGAATAAAGCCTCGTATACCTTCATCAAGACACCAATTCGGCCATTCCACCAGATTGAAGTCAAGCTATCAGGGGAAGAGAATCAGACCCAGCAAATACTGGCCAAAATCAAAAAATATGATGTTAAAGATGCTGTCTTAAAAATTGTGTACCATGTCCCAGCAGATGCACAGGACACGGTCAGTCTAAACGCAATCGAACATGCCTGCCGGGATGCAATTTATGTGGTGGGAGTCTTCCCTGTACACATCCCCAAAACACGAACCAAACGCAGCTCACTTAAAGTCGACATGAGTCTACAAACGTTACTTGCTAGCTACTTTGAGCAGCATGCAGAGTGGAAAGACAAAAAGGATGAATTGATCAAAAAAGCTCTCTTCATGGAACAAGAAATAGAAACCGAGATCTCGTCCTAGACCTTGTTTAAGGTTTTTTCCTGTACTAAACCCTGTTCACCTTCATTAATCCTGTTCATGTGATAATGTCTTATTCGTCGTTGTATTATATGATTATGACCACCAAATCCCCCGATCGTGTTATCAATATCTTTTTTATATCGTTCATCGCTAACCAATTCAATCACCTCTAGTGGACCCGAAAGCTTAGCTAACCTTAAAGCCTCAGTACCTAATTTAGATTCAAATTTTTTATTAAGATCATCATTATTCTTGGATGACAATAAGAATAGTAGGTTATTAACCGGCTCTTGACGCAACTTGCCCGCTAAATCATGCACCTTATATTTTTCACGCACAGTTTTCCCCCAACAATCAACATCTTTTAAACGCTCAACAAGGGCTGTATTATCGAAAGCCCAACAAATAGATTGCAACTCACTACTGTTATCAACAGACTCCCAACCCAATTCTTTAGTAAAAGTCCCAAACCAATTGTTGTCCAAATGTTTTTTTAATTCTGTAGTATGCCCCCAAGATTTTGATTGCCGCCCCGTAGCTTTTATTTTACGATTAGGGCTATACGCAATACATTTTATTTTAAAATCAGAGTCTAGGCGCAATGAGCGCTCTTCATAAACTTGCCTATTTTGAGCCTGTTCAGACAACGACACCTTTGGCATCCACAGCTCGACTTCTTTTAATTCACCTTTGGAAGTATCAATGCACTTTAAGCACTTAACCTTCCTAACATCCCAAAAACGCATCACGGGACCAAGCAGTATAGCTAGTTGATTGTCATCACTAGGGTTGTACGCGATTTTTGCTTTTTCCTGCATCGAAGATGACACGTTGCCTAGCTTGAAAGTGTTATTTTTTTGTCCGCTTTTTGTATCCCATAAAACGACAGTCTCTTTATTCACAGTTGCGATAGTATTACCATGTTTATTCCAACATAGAGCGCGAACCGCATCTTCAAATTTTTCACCATACTTCAGTTGAGATGTCACTTTAGCTGTCTCAATATCCCAAATCGGCATCACACCAAAAGAGCCATTATGATCTACGACGATCTTCTTACCATTCGGATCAAATTCTGTATTGGCACATCGCAACAACCCGGCCCCTACGCACAACAAGGATTTTGTTGTGCCCGTTGCTACATCGTATATATCAACACCTTCGTCGCATCCCCTATCGCTGTGATACACACGATTGCCCGGTGTAATCGCAAGCAGGCTGCTATTCGAACTAAACTTAGTTATACGATGCTTTACAAGCTCAACATACGTTTTTTCTTTACTTATTATATTCAAATCAAGGAGATATTTATGAATCACCGCCTCTAAAGCTGTGCGTCCAATATCAGGTAATTTATTGCTCACCAAAAAACCATTTTCGAATGTTGCATCGCTCTTTGTGTAACCCAACAAGCGTAAGGCTGGTTGTAAAGAATTTTGTTTTGAATCAGACGATGATCCATCTTTATCCATGGCCAAGGTTGCACACCCAGGCCCCAAAATTAAAACTAACAAAGCTGCCAAACGTTTCATCTGATATTCCCTATATTTTAGGCTTTTTAATGTCGATATGAGCTTGAAAGTATTACTCGCTAGCTACTTTGAGCAGCACGCCCAATTGAAAGAAATAGAAAGCAAGATCTAATCACTATCATCTAAAAAATAAGATGTAACATCTACGTTTATATTCTTATCTTTTATATTATTTTTATCACAAAAATATTTAAGAAATTTCCCAAGATTTTTATAATCATCGCATGCACTAACCAGACTTTTAAACTTATTAATAAACAGATTAAACGCTTTGCCTTCAAATTCTTTAGGCCATTTCTCAGGACCAGACAACAAGTTGTCAAACAATTTATTTTTTTTATATTGATTTTTTGAGGTTATCGACGATAAAAACAATAAATTGTCCACGGTTAAGTGTCGAAACTTGCCTGCGATATCATACACCTTGCAATGCCTCCCAATATCAACAGCAAAACGCGTATTATCAGGAGCCCAGCTAGTGGATTGAACTTTGCCATAAAATGAATCCAATCCTAGCTTTACTACACCTGAATACTTTCCATCACTTAATTTATCCGCCTCAAAATCTCTCAAATTCACAAAAGTTCTTTGGCAAATCGAGTTATAATGGTGCTTAACCTCCATGCTACCATCACAGCTAAGTTCAGGCGTTTTAATGTCAGGAATTAACCCCTTTGCCCATGGTATCGTATCTGCTAACGATTCATACTCAGTAATCACATGTTTTACACACTTACCACTTCTAACATCCAGCATAGATACTACTTCATCAAGCCTAATAGCAAGCTGGTTGTCATTGTCAGGATTCCATTTAGCATCTACCAATAATGACGTTGGGCATGATAAATATTGAAACCCTGATAAATCTTTAACACCTGACTTAAAGGATCTCTTTTGCCCACTTTTTGTATCAAAAAAATTAACAACGATATCCTTGTTCATATCCTCGACGACTACAATAGTATCGTCATCCGGACTCCAACATAAAGCCATTGCGTCCTGATGCTTAAATTTAGATATCTCTTGTGCTGTATTTACATCCCAAATTCGTACTGGGCTTTTATCATAAATATCTGCAATCTTATCACCATTATGGCTCCAAACTGTTTTATTGTGTTTCAACATTCCAGCCCCATCGCACGACAGTAAATTTGTTTTTTTTGTCAGGGCATTGTAAATACTTACCCCTTCATCATACTGACCATCATCACGAAAGTTACACACACCCGGCGTAATCGCTAGCTTCTCACTATTTGGACCCCATTTAATAGTACGAGGTTCAACATTCCTATCACAGTCAACGTCATTGTGAGATATGTCCCGATAATAAACGCGCTTATGAATAGCCCTCAACAAAGCTTTGTGTTTAATATCGGACATTTTCTTGCTCACCAAAAGTCCATCTTTGGTGGTCGCATCGGTTTTGCTGAAACCCAACGAAAGCAAAGCTGATTGTAAAGGATCTTGTTTTGTCTCAGACGATGATCCATTCTCCATGGCCAGGCTTGAACACCCAAACCCCATAATTAAAGCTAACAAAGCTGCTAAACGTTTCATCTGATATTCCTTTATTCAAAATATTAAACTGGTCAAAATTAGCCAAAATCATGCTAGTAAGGCACTGTCCCGATTGTCGATACAGTTTTTAGCCAAACATCTCCTTTGTCTTCTTAGCAAGAAGGTTGTCAAGCTTATCTGGCTTATCAATAACAGCCTTAAGCTTGTTTGCAACTAATTTAAAGTTTTGGTCTTTATTGGAAGCTAACGATGATAGTGCCAACAGGTTCTCAACTTCCACACCACGCAACTTGCCCGCAAGGTCATAAACTTCATATTCCTCAGTCGGTCGCTCCAAGCCATTGTGAACTTCGGATTCAACACGCACAACCAAACAGGTATCATCGGGAGACCATTGAATAGATTGGACTTTTCCCTTATCGTCGGCAATATCCTTGAAGTGTTCAAGATCGACTATTTTATTATTACTGGGAATCAACCTGATATTTTTTTTATCGGAACAACAAAAAGATTTAGAGCTAACTGAATGAACTACAGCATTTGTGTTACCATCATGACTTAACTCTGAAATATTACACTCAAAACCATTATTACTATCTTTGATTAACTCAGCCGCCCACTGCATATTCTTTTTTAGTTCTTCCTGCACAGTATTCACATAAGCTATAGACTTACCACTCCTAACATCCAGCACAGATACTGTACGGCCAAGCTCCATAACAAGCTGATTGTTATCATTAGGATTGTACGCAATGTTTATTGAATATGACCCGGGCTCTGCCAAACCCTGCAACCTTGCTATACGCTCAAACCCGGACACCAAAGACTTCATTTTTTTACCACAATTTGCGTCCCATAGCCCAATAGAAAAGTCTCTGTTTATAACTGCGACGGTATTACCAGACTTATCCCAGCACAAAGCATGAATCTTATCTTCAAACCTGTTTCCATAATTTAACTGGCATCTCAGCTTAGCTTTATTTACATCAAAAATTACCATCGTGCCACGAGAGCCATTGTAATCAGCGACAATCTTTTTGCTGTCAAAGCTCCATGCTGTATTTCTGTGCTTCAGCGACCCAGCATCCGGGCACGACAATAACACCGTTTTTTTTGTAAGTAGATTGTATACACCTACCCCTTCATCTTTTTCATAATGCTTCCACTCTTTAGGGGCAGCTGGTGTAATCGCTAGTTGTGTACTATCAGGACTCCACTTAGGCGTGCGAGATTTAATATAATTACAATAAAATAGTTGCTCATGGCTAGCGCCTAAATAAGGAACATACTCCAGAGCTACCTTACTCAAAGCTTTAGATCTAATATCAAGCCGATTCTTACCCACCAAGCGACCACCTTTAAGCACTACATCGCTTTTTTGGTAGCCCAACAAAGATAATGTTTGTTGTAATGGATTTTGTACAAAAGATGATTCATCGTCCACGGCCAGAATTGTATATCCTTGGCCCAGAATTAGAACCAATAATGCGACTAAGCGTTTCATCTAAGACTCCTTAAGAATCAATGTCATCAAACTGATTATTTATTACAGGTTTTTTCGAATTTTTCAGACTTTGTCGATACTTGTCTCTTCTATTTCGATAATCATCAACAAAAGATTGCGTCGTCTGTATGGCCCCACCTTCACCACGTACAAACGAATATTTTGGCTGAATGTGATCGTTACGTTTATCCAGAATATCGACATCGAGCATCATTTCCCATCTTGTTGACGAGACTTTTGTAAACATCGCCACTTCTTCCCTCGGTATTCAATTTTTTTGATGCTAACAATAGTAGGCTGCTCGTCGACTCTTTACGTAACCCGCCTGCAAGATCATACACCCTGTATTTTGTACCAGAATTATCATCAACAGTTGCAACAAGAACCGTGTCGTTCGAGCTAAACTGAACTGATTCCAGCTTGCCACCAAAAGAATCCAACTGTGTACAATCAAAGCCCGTCCCACGCGCCTTGTCGCGATTTATTAATTCTATTCTATTTTTACATTTAGCTAGCCTGGCCACCATACGGCGATCTGAACTGTACGCCGCCTTATCACAGATTGTACAACCGTAACAGTAATGATCACATGGAAGCTCTTTAAGTTGAGACGATGGCGCTTTAACCATCCATGGAATCTCGTCTCTTAGCTCTTGCTCGTAAACATCCACGACCTTTGTAATTTTACGCTTCTTAACATCCCACACATTAACTGTGCTACCAAGCCGCGAAGCTACTTCATTCTCATTATTAGGATTCCACATAACCTTTATCGGCGATATGGCTTGAGATCTGTAATCTAATTCTAGAGAGTCTTTTTTATCACCAGTTTTTGCGTCCCACAACACAATCGACTTATATCCATCTATGGTCGCAATAGTTTTACCATTTGGGCTCCAGCACGCATCATGAACAGAATCCCCAAAATATTTATTCCACTTCAACACAGATTGCGGACTGTCCTTTTGATTTATATTCCAAACCCCCAGCCCTTTCTGAAAGCTATAGTCTACGAGAAACCTTTCACCCTTAGGACTCCAACATGGCTTTACATTAGAAAAATATGTAGGCTTCCACCCTTTGTCCCATACCAAGGTATCTTTTTCCCCAGTCTGTATATCGTATACATCCACTCCACAGACTTTACAATCCAAGCTTGGAACTTTTACCTTGCCCCCAGGTTCCACAATCAGCTTTGTACCATCAGAATTACATACAACCCTACGCAACTCATTATCGTCATAATCTATGTCTATCGATGGCATCGACAAATTTTTGATATTACGTTGAGTCACTTTAATCAGACTTTCACGCCTAATTGCTTTCAAATCATTGGTAGTCAAAACATCGGAACCAAGCACCAAGTTTATTTTGGAACCCGCCTGTAAAATCAAAGCTTTTTGCAGAGAAGTACGTACCGCAGTTACGTCATAAAATCTGGCCAACTTAGCCGTGTCAGCAATAACTTGCAGGCAACTTCGCACCCTTCCCTCATCATCTGTAAGAGCTAATCCAATATCCGGATCACCCGTATCAGCGTTAAGAGCTGCATCGATTATCTGATAATCTGTGGCTGAGCCCTTTTCCGCTTTTACCAGCACCCCTACAGTTTCAGCTAATAATTTGACGCTATACTCATTCATGCAACGATATCGTTCACTGCTATTTTTTTTGCCTTTCACGTATGATTTACCAGGAACCGAATCAAATACATAAAATGGCTTCTTAAGCTCAATTTCTCCACTACTGATTCCCTTTAAGCGCTCGACCAAAACAGATAGTTCATCTACCGTCTTGTCTACTTGTGCAGCCTCCTTGGCCATCTCAAGTATTACAGCCATCCCGACGCTACGTTCTGCTTGTCTTCCTAGAAACGTTTTCTTAATTGTAGGGAAGTACGGGAGCATGGCTCGTGTAACAGGAGTAAATTTATCTTTCTTATGCAGATCCCATCCAAGCTGTGCGACAACATCCGAGCCCTGATCTTCTGAACCATTATTTGAAGATGATCCTTGCTCCATGGCCAAGGTCGCGCATTCAGACCCCAGAATTAAAACACATAAAACTGCTAAACGTTTCATTAGTTGCTCCTTAAGAATCAATAGCTTCAAGCAGATTATTGTTTTTGATATTTTTTAACGTCGATAATAGATCACTAGTTGACTCTGTGCGCAACCCACCAGCAAGATCATACAGCCTGTACTTGCGACCATACTTACAATAAACAGTTGCAATGAGAACCGTATCATCAGATCTGAACTCCAATGACTTCAACATTCCGCCTAAGCGATCCAGCTTTCTAAAGACTGGCTTCTTTCCACTTACGCGAGTTATTAGATTTACGCTATCTCCATATTTGGTTGGTCTGGCCGCAATAGAACGATCTGAACTGTATACTGTCGACATACAAATTGGGCAACCAATAGAAATATGATTGCATGGTAGCTGTTGTAATTGAGATGGCGATGCGTTAACCATCCATGGAATATCATCTTTGAGCTCCTGCTCTTGAGCATCCACTTCCTTGATAACCTTACGCTTATTAATATCAAACAGGCGAACTGTGCCACCAAACCGCAAAGCTATTTCATTCTCATCATTATGATTCCACATAACCTTTATCGGCGATTCAATCTGAGATCCAGAATCTAATCTAAGAATATTTTTTTTATCACCGGTTCTCGCACTCCACAACACAATCGACTTATATCCATCTATAGTCGCAATAGTTTTACCATTCGGGCTCCAGCACACAGAATGAAGCGAATCCTCAATTTTTTCACGATACTGCAACGAACATGTCGGATGTTTTCTTTGATGTATGTCCCAAATCGCTAACCCAGGAAAACCAACATAATCTACCATTACCTTGTCACCATTTGGGCTCCAACAAGGCTTTATATCAGAATAAAGCGTAGGACTCCCTCCTGCGTACCATGCCAAAGTATCTTTTTTCCCAGTGCGTATATCGTATAGATCTACTCCAATCCCCTTGTCCCCAAAATCAAAAGTTTTGACCTTACTTCCAGGTATTACGACCAGTTTTGTACCATCCGGGTTAAACGTCATCGTACGCAACGTATCATCGCCATAGTCTATGTGTGTCGATGACATGGACGTATATACGTCATTAATGTTACGCTTCATCAAAGTAATCAAACTTGCACGTCTAATTTCATTCAACTCACAATTAGTTGCAACGTCCGAATCCTTGTTTGAAGACGATCCTTGATCCATAGCCAAGATCACGCATTCAGACCCCATAACTAGAACCAACAGTACCATTAAACGTTTCATCTAAGACTCCTTATTTAATTTTTAAGTACAAATAATGGGACCACCGCAGAAGATGGTCCCATATTTTTATGATATCAAAGCTGTTACATACAAAGCTCAGTTATTTGGAATACTCCACACCAACGGTGTCCATCAGTTCTGAACGGAATTCATTCATCATCTGATTAAAGCGACCTTCGCTGAGTGTACGCATAATTTGATCATATCGGTCTTCTAGAGACATCTGATGTGTTTTGACCCGACTTTCAACCAAAAAGACTTCGTACCCATCACTAGCCTCAAAAGGCCCAACAAGCGAACCTGGTGCAGCAGTGATCAACGACTGAAGCTGCTCAGAAATTGCATCCTCAACTACCGTAAACGGCGTGCTCCACTTAAATGATTTTTTGTTGTTCATTTTTTTCGTGATATCAGTTTTTTGGGCTTCTGTCGCACCATCCTCACCATCAAAAGAAACCTCAGCTTTGCGCAGCGTAACACTTGCATCAATTACTAGTGGATTCTTATCATGGTACGCATGGACTTCAGCTTCAGAGATCATCCCCTTACTGTGAGTGCGAATGCGGTAATCAAGAAGGCTGTTCAAAGTCTGTTTTTTACGGAACTCCTCACGCCACTCGGAAGTTGTGTAACCAGCCTCACGAGCCATCGCCTCAATGTCTTTGCTTGTTAAATTAAAATCTTTTTGAATGCCTGCTACATGTCGATCAATAGCCGCATCATCAATGCGTATGTTAAAAAAATCTCGACCATGGCGAAAGGCAACTTCGTCAAAAATAACATCTTGCAAAGAACGCGCCGCTCCATCAATACCAGGACGGGCAACCTCTGAACGAGTAACAATAAAACTATCGTTATCCAAGTACACTATCGCATCAATCTGATCTACCAGCTGATACTCTGCATGCACACTCATAACAACAACTGCAACCAAACAACTTCGAAGTATCTGTTTCATGAAACCACCTTAAAAGGGGGAGCAGTCAAACTAATTGACCAACTCCCCACTGAATTTTGTCATTCAAAATGCACTGATTTACGCTCTATTTACTCGCGGCCTTTTTAGGGGCTTGAGCTGATGCGGGCGCAACAGGCTTCTTAAAAAACTTTTCGTTTAAACTAATATTATATTTCTTCTTCAGTTTACCAAGCTCCTGCGCCAGATGCTTTTGAGTCTTATCGTTGGTTACTAACTCAACAACTAGATCTTTAACATCCTTGAATGACCTGAAGATATCGTCAATTTTTTGATCAAGCGCTACGACATAAAATTTGCCGTCTTTGCCTTGAACAGCTATAACAGCTGGAGCCTTTTTGGCACGCACAATTCCCAATACTAGAGAAGGATCAATTCCACGAGATTGTACACTTACAATACCTAGATCTTCTATCTTGAACTTGGAATCTTTAGCCTTTTTAGCAAAGCTTGCCGGCGTTAGACCTTTACCAAATACCTGAGCTGCAGCAGCTGTACCAAATGATACGGCTCGAGCCTTTTTACCACCAGCTTTTGCAACAAACAGATGTGCTAAGTAAGGAGACGTTTTATTCTGATCGTAGAACTTTTTGGCATCAGCTTCTGAGACCGTTACCTTGTGAGCTTCACTAAAGACCTTCATAGCCAACGTGCGCTCAGTCATGCGTAGCAGATTATTACGTGCTTGCTGGTAGTCTTTGTCGTTATGCTTACCTTCTTTGTTAGTCCAGGCAACAGCAAGTTCTTCGGTCAACATGTTCTCAAACAAACGTGCTTTAAAGCCAGAAACTTCATTCGGGTTTTTTGCAATTAAATCTTTCAGGCCGGGCTGTGATTCAATAACTTGGTTGTAGTAATCGTTAAACTGACCAACCGTAATTAGAGAATGACCGTCCATACTTGCAAGAATCTCACCTACAGGAGCATCAACTGCATTCTCTTGCGAGTCCTTTGAACCAAACCAACAACTACTAAGTAAAAGTAGTGAAGTACAAATTAAAACGATTTTGCCTTTGTTCATTATCTTGTCCATTTTATCCCTTTTCCTCTCCTGTAAACGGAATACAATATCTCTATTTAAAAGTACCATAGCACAACCATCACAACGAGCAAATCGGGCCACCGACTATACAGCTCTAGCAACACTCAAACAGGTTATTGATGCAACACCAAGCGTTTTAAAAACTTTGGCAACCGAAATTACTGTTGCCCCTGTTGTCACCAGGTCATCAACTAATAAAACATTGCAAGATCGCAACATTCCAACAAAGCGTTCATCAGCCAACTCAAAGCAATCAGCAACATTTTCTACACGCGCCGATCCGGCCAATTTTGCTTGATACTCAGTCATACGTTTGCGCTTGATAATGTCCATAACCGGCACACCATGCTCTTTGGCAACAACATCTGCTATCGTGCGAGCCTGATTAAAACCTCGCGAAGCATAACGGGTCCAGTGCAAAGGAACAGGAACAACACAATCAAACGTAACATTCAGCTCTTTGCTCTGTTTGGCAATCAAACGCCCCAACGCTTTAGCCGCGCAAGGGTCAGACCAGTGCTTTGCCATGATTAAAGAGCGCAACGGCTCCTGATACACTCCAACCGAATGTACAGTAATACTACGTTTTTTTGTAACTGAAAGCTGTAACGAGACAACTGGCTGAATAGATGCTTGGCAAGCTGCACAAAAGACTTTTTCTACTGGAATTCCGACATAACAATAAAAACATCGTGGAGGGCTCAGTAGCGCACAACCCAAGCGATAAGCACGAGCAATCAGCTCACTTATCACGAGAAAAACCTGCAATTATAATAATAAGACCCAACACAACACACATGTCAGCAATATTGAATGTTGGCCATACAAAACCACCAGCGTGGAGCTTGATAAAATCAACAACACCAGGTCGCATCAATCTGTCAATCCAGTTTGACAGACCTCCTGCAAACAACATCACCGGAGCAATAACAGTACGATGGTTCAACCATTCAACCAGCGTATAAACGGCCAAAAGAGAAAGTGCTGCAAAAATAGCAACCGAAACTAGACCGTGCGCAAGCGGGCTTGAAAAGCTAAGCAGTCCCCAGCTAACACCTCGATTAAAGGTCAACTCGAAATCAAGAAATGTCGTAACATTCACTGAGTTTACAGCACCGCGCAGTGCCCAAAACTTACTAAGTTGGTCACAAAAAATAACAATCGCTGCCAATAACGTATACCACCAAAATGACCGCTTCATCGGACTGTTCCCCCAATTCCTTCAATAGATTTAGCAATAACCTTTTGCAGCTCATCAATATCTTGACTGGACATGGTCCTCGAGGCATCTCGAACCACAAAACCAAACGTCAGTGAATGCTGATCAGGCCACTCAACTTTCTCAAATCTATCACGAAGAGTCACGCTAGAAATGCGCTCATCTGTACTACTTATCAATTTTTCAATACTGGCAACCGTATGCTCTTTGCCACACATAATACTAACATCGAGACAAAGTGGCGGAAACTTGGAAACTGGCTGATAATCACTTTCTTCTGGCTGGCTAGATACCAAGAAATCGCAATCTAGCTCAAAGCCCCAAGCATGACCGTACGCAAGTCTTTTTATTAACTTGCTATCAAGCAACCCAACTACACCAACTTCAGTATCAGTCTGCGCGCAACGCACAGTTGCCGTTCGGTGCCTATTAAACCAAGGAGCCGGTGACTCTGCCTTGTGCCATGTGGTATTAATACCGAGCATATTAAACAAAGACGAAAGTGCATCTTTTGCACCATAAAAATCTGGGGTGCCCTGCTTGCTCCAAACAATTCCTGACAATTTTGTACCTTCATCAACTTTACCATCATTCATGGCCCACACACGGTTGACCTCAAAGAAGGCAAGTGAATCGTACATTGGCGCATTGATTTCAATATTTTGTAAAAGATGAGGCATCAACGAGGTAGCCAATACTTTGGCTTGCTCTGATATAGGGTTCTTAAGCTCAACCGCTGCTTTAGGGTACCAGTTCAACTTTCTTAAAAAGTTCTCATCATACAGTGCATAATTAAACACTTCACGCATCTGCAAGGAGTAGGCACAGTGATCTTTTATAGAACGCAATCTCAAAACCGGAATGTTGCTTCGAGCATCCGAAGGGATGGTTATCGGCTTGCCTGGTATGACATCATAACCATAAAATCTTCCAACTTCTTCAATAATATCTTCTTTGATAGTGACATCTTTTGCTGATCTCCATGATGGAACAGCAATATCGTACACCAACTCATCGGTCCGATCTTGAACTAACTCAAAGCCGATTTTCTCAAGAATTTGTATTACCCGCTCTGGTTGTATTGATACACCTAGTCGTTTTTCGATAAATGAATGGGCAACTTTAATTACACCCTTCTTAGGCTCAAATCCTACCGAAAGAATAGATGAGGCAAGCTTGTAAGAAATATCCTCATCATCAAGCAATGCTAAAAATCTCTTGATAGCCAACACATTTTGCGATGGATCAAGACACTTCTCAAAGCGAGATGAGGCTTCTGTACGCTTTTTGTAACGTACGGCTGTACGTCGAATAGCTGATGGGTCACACCAGATAGACTCAATAAAAAGAGTTTTAACGTCATTGGTTACACTACCTTCTCGGCCACCCATAACGCCACCCAGTGCCAACAACTTTTGGCCGTCGGTAATGACCATATCCTGGTCACACAACTCCACGGTCTCGTCATCAAGCAACTTAAGCTTTTCGCCAGCACGAGCACAACGGGGCATCACGGTTCCAGATGCAAATGTTGCACCATCAAAAGCATGCATAGGCTGACTGGTGTCAAGCATTACATAATTGGTAACATCGACCACGCAATTGATTGCTCGTGTATCAACACGCAATAACCTCGCAGCCATAAATAGTGAGGAAGGCCTGTTGTTCACATCTTCCAAAAAAACACCGGCAAATCGCTTGCAAGGACTTGAATTGCGTAAATCTATGCATATTGGCCCAACCTGATCAGGTGGAGTTATTGATTCAAAAGTTTGAACTGGAGTTTGGTGTAGGAAATCTTCTTGATCAATTAAATCAAGGTCCAAAATTGCCGCGACTTCACGAGCAAATCCACGGTATCCCCACATATCTGGGCGATTTGTAATCGATTTATTATCAAGCTCAAGAATGCAATCAGTTGCCTCAAAAGTATTTTTCCATGCGCCAGAAATATGATCATCGCTAAGATGAATACGCGCAAGTAAGCCATCTTTTGTACTCGCAAAATCTACACAAGTAACCCAAGAAATTGCCTCGTCGGACCGCTTAATAAGAAAAAGCGCATCCTTAACCGCATCCTTGCGAAGCGGCAAAGCATACTCCTGATTCCATTCAGCGCATACAACCTTAACCTCTTGCCCAACAGAAATAACGCGCGCGCAAGCCATGCTGTCTATGGGAATACGTATACGTTGGAAGCCTTCGATCTCAGCGGTAGTAACATTAAAATGTGCAATAATATGCGCAACATCTACCGATTTAACTGATTGTTTAATATGGTCAAAAACCCAGGCCAGTGAGACTTTCATGGAACAACCCTGTGTCAAAAAATAAGCCACTTTTGAATTGATGAAAGTATAGCTTAAGCAGAATAATTTCACCAACTTGGCCAAAAACGCTTGCTTTGTATTCCAGTCAAAGGCTATGAGTAAGACTAACACTGACGGTGCTGCTCACAGGGGACATGTAGGGGGGCAGGACATGCAACAGCAAGAAACTAGCGGTCACATTAATCTTTTTGAACAAAATAATAAAAAGATTTTTTGTGACCTATTTGGAATGTTGTACGAGGCTAGGCAGCTTCTCTTTTACCAAGTAAATAAAACAGATCCAGACAGTTTCAACTACAACGCCAGACAAACTATCCTAAAGTTATTATTCGGATTCACTGAAATCAACGACCAGCCATTTGCTGCAAAAATAGCCATCTACAAACTAGACCAACAAGCTCGCGGGTGTGTCACCTTTGTGCAAGAGCTTCAACTTATTGAGGTTCTTGTAACCAATCCCATCTTCCGAGGGCAAGGCATCGGAACACAGCTGGTTCACTACGCAACAAACACGCTCAAGGCATACGCTCAAAAAAACAACATCCATAAACCAATTACTATTCAAGCTCTCTCAAGCAATACGCCAACCTGTAACCTATACCAAAAACTTGGATTCACTCCTACCAGCGAAAAAGATATTCAAGACAACACAACTAGCGTAGTAACAATGCACCTTTCCGACACAATCGACACTACAAGCAACCCATGATAAACTACAAAATATCAATTTAACCTGATCTTAAAGAACTTTTTGAAAAACTGTGCGTTACAAATTATGAACATAACTACAGACAAAACAGCGCTGAACAAGCTCGGTGTTCAAACCAACATCCCACTCGCACAATACACATGGTTTGGAACTGGCGGTCCAGCACGTTTTTTTACCCAACCAACTACCGTTGCTGCCTATGCTAAGTCGCTTGATTTTGCACATAAGCAGAAATTGGATATTTTCGTTTTGGGGCAAGGTGCCAACATTCTAATCAGTGACTCTGGTTTTGATGGCATTGTAATACGGCCACAAGTCAGTGTAATCAAAATTGTTTCTGATGAGCCAGAATATTCTCTGGTACAAGCTGGCGCAGGAACAGTTTTTGCCGACCTCATTACCTACTGTTTAGAGCATGATCTTACCGGCCCAGAAGAGTTCATCGGTATACCGGGAACCGTGGGTGGATCAGTATTTATCAACATACATTACTACGACTTTTTATTGAGCCAATTCCTGGTTAAAGCAGAGGTCATTGAGCGAGCAACGGGCAAAATAATCAAAGTAGACTTCGACTGGTTCAACTTTGGCTACAATCAATCCCGCCTCTTTGATAGGCAACATTACCTGGTGAGCGCAACATTCCGCTTTGCAAAAACAACAAAACTACAAACAGCATTCAACAAGGGCCGAAGTGTCGAAATCTTTAGACACCGAACCAAACGCTTCCCCTACAAGCGAACCTGTGGCAGTTTTTTTAGAAATTTTGCTAAAGACGAACTGACAAACGCAAGCCTGCCAAACCCATGCATCTACGTTGCTTTTTACTTGGACAACATCGGGGCCAAAGGCACACTGAGCGTCGGGAATGCGGGTGTATCATACCAACATGCCAACATGATTGTTGCCGAGCCTGGTTCCACAAGCCAAGACATCGTACAACTTGCCCGACTCATGCAACAAAAGGTTATAGATCGCTTTAACTTGATTCCCAGAACCGAATGCCTGATGGTCGGTTTTGATAAGTATCCACTGTTACAGCCATGAGTAACGAACTTATTTTTTGCGCTCAGATCGTAACGGTCTGTTCCTTAACAATAGTCGCCCTTCGATTGGGTTCTGTAGCTTTGTCTGCATTCGTAGGACTGCTGTGGGTGCTTGCAAATCTATTTGTAACAAAACAAATCTCATTATTTGGCCTAGGGGCCTCACCATCAGACGCACTTGGCGTAGGAGCCGTTTTTGGCATCAACCTGCTACAAGAATATTTTGGTCGCGATCAAGCCCGTAAAACCGTATACGCTAGCTGCTTTGTCTGCGCCTCTTTTGCGCTTCTTGCAATATTTCAGTTACTTTACGCACCGTTTACGGTAGGAGCTACCAGCCAGGCGTTTACCACTATTTTGATCACGTCTCCTCGCATTATTCTTGCCTCACTGTTCACATTTTTTGTTGTACAAAATATTGAGTATCGTTTTTACGGAATTCTAAAAAACCGCTTTAAAGGTCGGGCTTTTATTCTACGCAACTACATAAGCATGAGCTCTACACAACTTCTTGATACCGTTATGTTTGCTATGCTTGGATTGTACGGTATCGTACAAAATATATGGCAACTTATTCTGTTTAGCTATTTGGTAAAATTGATTGTTATCCTTTTGGGTGCACCACTTTTACAAGTCGCTCGTTCATTCGTTACTCCGCAAAAAAATTAATTATGACTCCATTTTCATTTAAAGTTATTCACCAATCAAAAAAGTCTCGAGCTCGTGTTGGACAAATTATAACTCCTCACGGAATCATCGACACGCCAAACTTTGTAGCCGTTGGAACAAACGGCTCATTAAAAGCCCTGGACACCACCCTTGCCGATTCTCTTGGCCTTCAGCTTATGTTTTGCAACACCTACCATTTGATGGTTCAACCAGGAACCAGCGTAATTAAACAAGCTGGTGGACTTCACAAATTTATCAATCGCAAGCAACCCTTAATTACTGATTCTGGTGGATTCCAAGTATTTAGCCTAGCCTACGGCGGCGTTAAGGATGAGTTGAAAAGTCGCGGCAAAAAAAGCAGCGATAATTCCGTTCTCAAAATTAGTGAAGAGGGAGTGCTGTTTCGCTCATACAGAGACGGAACACCAATTCTATTAACTCCAGAAACATCTGTTCAAGCTCAAAAAGATCTTGGCGCAGACATCATTATTCCATTTGACGAGCTCCCTCCTTATCATACAAGCCCAGCAAAACTTAAAGAATCACTTGAGCGTACCCATAGATGGGAAAAACGATCACTTGATTGCCACAAACAAAATCCTAACAACCAGGCTATGTACGCAGTAATACACGGTGGAATCGACCCTAAACTGCGCAAACTTAGTTGCTCAACTCTGACAGCTCTTGATTTTGATGGCTTTGCTATCGGCGGAAGCTTAGGCAAATCACTAGACGAGATGGTCACAATGCTAGGCCAGCTTATGCCTAACCTGCCAGAAGATAAGCCTAATCACTTGCTTGGGATCGCAGATCTCGCATCACTAGAACAATGTGTTCCACTTGGCCTTGATACTTTTGACAGCTCACACCCTACACGCATCGCCCGACATGGCCTTATTTTGACCAAGCAGGGAATGGTAAGAATACTTAATTCTAAGTACAAAAAAGATTACTCACCTATCGACCCGCACAGCAAGTGCGTATTATCAAGAACGTTTAGCAAAGCGTACCTACACCATCTTTTCAAGGCAAATGAGCCAACGGCCGCTACAATTGCATCTGCAACCAACGTTGCATTCATGGTAGCCTTGATGCAAAACTACCGACAACAAATCCTTGACGGTACCTTGTAGGAGTCGACTGTGCAGCCAACTATTACCTCATTAACCAATCAACACGTGAAAAAAGTAAGAGCATTACATGCCAAAAAAGGCCGAACACAACATCAAGAACTTATTGCCCAAGGCATGAGATGCACACAAACATTTTTTGATGCAGGTTGGCAAGCAACACATCTATACATAACACCTGAACATCAACACCATTCAATTACCCAGCGTTGCGATGCAGTAAGCATTGTTGAGCCAATAGTTATGCAAAAAATGAGCACGAGTAAGACTCCAAGCGGCATTTTGGCAACCTTTGCCATACCAACAAACAACGAGCCAACAAACATTAAACCAGGACTAGTGCTGGCGGATCTGCACGAACCAGGGAATGTTGGAACTCTAATCCGAACTTCGGTAGCCCTAGACTTACAAAATATTATTCTGATTGATGGCTGTGACCCATGGAGCCCAAAAGTTGTACAATCAACTTCCGGCAACATCGCAAATATCACAATTATACAGACCACATGGCAAGCTCTAATTGAGCATAAAAGTCGCCCAACATTGACAGCTTTGGTAGTTGATTCAGGAGATGCGCCTGTACACAATAAACTTTCACAAAGCCTGCTAGTTGTAGGAAACGAAGCACATGGGCTAAATTCAACATGGCTCGCATCATGCGACCAGAAAGTCACATTACCAATGCCTGGCAAGTCAGAAAGCTTGAATGCAGCAGTCGCCGGCTCACTAGCCGCCTATCTTGCCTTTTTACCTAAACAGTGATTGACTAGACCAAACGTTACATTTACGCGAGGACTCGTTAAATGAGTAGTCTGTACAAATTTTCTCTGACAACGGCCGTCCTTATCAACATTAACATTATTCTTGGCCAAGGGATCTTTGTAAATACAGCCCTACTGGCTAAGCACATGGGTAGCGTCGGAGCATTAGCGTATTTGGCCGTAGGCATTACGATTATTCCTATAATCTTCGCCTTTGCACAGCTGATGAAAAATAATTCAAGCTACACCCTATTTGATCACGTTAATAAAGCGTTTGGAAGGGTCCCAGGCTTTATCGCAAGCTTTGGTTTCTCTATCGGCAAGCTTGGAACAGCTACACTGGCCGTACATGTATGCAACATGATCGCACAGTTAATAATTCCAGAACTGGCCGCAATACCAATTCTTTACCGCAATATTTTTGCCATCGGGGTGTTTGTCTCGCTCAACCTGCTAAACCTTAAAATGGGTGCCCGAATACAAGCGACAATTACCACCCTAAAAACAATTCCCATCCTGTTTGGAGTAGTTGGAGGTTTGTATGCTTTTTCTCTAAACACACTCATAATAAACGCCAATCCATGGGCGCTTCCACAAACATTTTCATTCGCCCTTTTTGCGTTTTCAGGCTTTGAAGCGACACTTACTATCATTCCAAAACTTAAAGATTCACGTGATGGTTTGAAGGCCGTTCTGTTAGCCTGCACAATGGTCGTAGTGATTTTATGCCTATATCAAACCATGTTTTCAGGTGCCTTGGGGCAAGCTCTAATTAACTCTGATAACTGGCTAGAAGCATATAAAACTCTCAGCATTCGTCTGGTTGGTGATAATATGTGGGCACAAATTTTGACAAGAATAATGACTGTCGGGGTAGCCTCTTCCGCCTTTGGGTCAGGCTATAGCATTATGTTTAGCGGCGGTTGGAATGTTCATGATATTGCAAAACATAATTTACTACCGTTCTCGCACCTATTCACCCGATTAAGCCGAAGTGGCGCACCTATTTTATCAGTATTCATGCAAGGAATAATCTGCGTATCCTACATCCTGTTATCACATGGAAGCCAAATTCCGATGCAACAGATGAGCGTTCTTGGCACTGTTATCACTTACCCCTTAATCGTAATGGCCTTCACACGATGGGCCTTCTGCTCACAAAGCAAATTAAAAATACGGCTTATAAGCATAGCCGCACTTGTCAGTAGCACTCTTTTTATCGCTACATTCATACAAAACATCATGACGTTTGGCGCATGGCCACTCTTAATCTTTGCAATTATCATGCTCCCGCTGTCACTTTACGCCGGAAGCAATCATAGCTCCAGCAGGGCCTATTAGGCGCCTCACTTGTCTTTTTTGATAAAAACGTTTAGACTGGACTTCGGATGCAAGACAGACATCCAGCTTCGTTGCTCAGCACAGTTTAGTTCACTAACTCATCAACATCTTACACGACATAAATCGGGGTCCTTTTTATGCCATCACAACATAAACTTTCTTTGTCTACAGCTATTCTGGTTAATTTAAACATCATGCTTGGCAAGGGACTGTTTATTAATACAGCTCTACTTGCACACCTGATGGGAACGGCCGGATCCTTGGCCTACCTAGCTGTGGGAATACTTGTTACACCAATTATTTTGACCTTTGCAGAGCTCATGAAACAGCATCCGCAAGGCACTATTTTTGATCACGCAAACAGAGAGTTTGGTTACATAGCCGGATTTTTAGTGAGCTTTGGATACTCTATCGGTAAAATGGGCTCGGCTGTTTTGGCAATACATGTTTGCAACATGATCGCCGAATTAATGATCCCAGAGCTAGCAATAGTCAACATAATGACCCGTGACATAATCGTTATGCTAACTTTTGTCGGCCTAAATTTGCTCAACCTAAAAATGGGCGCTCGAATTCAACGGTTTATAACTATCCTAAAAGCCGTTCCTATTGCCCTTGTTATTATTGGCGGTATGTTCGTATTTTCAATCAAAGACTTTGTTACTCATGCTCATCCACGCGCTCTACCAGACGCTCTATCATTCGCCCTCTTTGCATTCGCTGGATTTGAGGCAACACTCGCAATTACTCCAAAACTTAAAAATCCTCGAGATGGGCTCAAAGCCGTCTTGATCTCATGTGCGCTTGTTATCGCTACTCTTGCACTCTATCAAGCAATGTTCTCTGGCGCGCTGGGTAAAAATATTATCTTTGCTGTAGACTGGCTTGAAGCATTTAAAATGTTCGGAACACGACTTGCAGGCGACACAATTTGGGCCGTTATTATTGCTCGTGTGATGGCTATCGGCGTTGCCTTCTCGGCCTTTGGATCAGGGTACAGCATCCTGTTTAGCAATGGCTGGAACATTTATGCAGTTGCCAAACAAAATCTACTTCCATTCTCGCGAACATTCGTCAAAATAAGTAAAAATAATATTCCATTATTTGCTGTACTATTACAGGGAGCAATCGCTCTAACCTACATCGTACTTGCAAAAAGTAGCCAAATTCCAATGCAACAAATGGCAGTTTTGGGCGTTACTTGCGTCTATGTCGTTATCACACTTGCCTTTATCAAAGGCACGTTACGACGTGGAGCAACGCTATACACTGGCATCATCGGAATTGGAGCACTTATTGGTAGTGCAATCTTTCTGGTTACCCTCGTACAAAACTTCTTGCACTCAGAAAGCAGAATAGCCTTTTACATATACACAGCAATTTTGGGTACACTTTCTACTCTCGCATTCTTCCGTGGGTATACACCACTAGAGCATGAAGAGGGTCAGCTTGAGCTTGATGCTCTTGACCCTGAAGAACCTACTATTCACGTCGAATAATAAGTGTTTACTTACAAACAAAACTTTCTTTAATTTTTTAGCAAGGGGTTACTCGCCTAACCCCTTGCATACAATGGCGTCAAAGGGAGACCTTTGAAATCCTTACGCAAAAAACGTTGCAACCAGAAGCTTGCGCTTTTAGGTTGCTTCAAACAGTTTAGCTAATAATGAAAATCTTTATAAATTTGCTTTGTATGCAACTTACTAAACCCGAAAAGCACTCAATTTTAGAAGCTTCGCAGAGACAGGGGGGCTACTTCCGTCTTCGTCTAAAAAACACTTCCCTGTCATCCTCGTGAATACGGGAATCCAGAACTAGAAGTAATATCCGTAAAATATGAAGCTATGTAGCAAGTATTAGTAAAACACAACAAAAAAAGTCCTGCTTCCCCTTCCTTATTTGAAAATGAGATACTAAAAGACTGGATCCCCGTTCAAAGCCGGGGATGACAAAAGAGAGCATCTTTCATGTCCAAAGCTTATCTGCCAAACAAGCGAATAGTGACTTAAAAACAACTCAGTTGAGTACGACTCCAGGCTTCGCGTAATTTCACCTACGTTCTACGCCAAGACTTTAAACTTCCCCTGGACGCAATAAAGTTTTTTCCTTTGTCATCCCCGGCTTTGAACGGGGATCCAGGACTAGAAACAAGCTCCTTAAAATATGAAAAATGGGTAGCAAATGATTGCAAAATACAACAACAATAAATCGCGAGATCTATGCTCTAAAATGAACTACTGAAAGACTGGATCCCCGTATGCACGAGGATGACAAGGTGGTGTTTTTTTAAGCTAGGCATACCAGACGGAGTTATCTAAAAACAACTCCGTTGAGCGTGTTCCAGGCTTCGCGTAAAGCTTCGCCGGACAGGCCTGTTGAAGAAATTGCAGAGCGTAGCTCGAGGTTTCAAGTTACTCGCGTAGGGGTCCATCCCGCTTCGCCAAAGGCTTCGCAGGACAGGGGGGTCGATTGGGTTGGGCTGCCTGTCCTTCGTAGCTCAAAGAGCGAAGTACCAGCGAAGCCTGGCTTCAACCCCTCGCAAAAAGATTTAGATATCTGCTTGTAAGAAAACAAAGCATAAAAGTTAGCTCGATCCACCTTCGCAGGACAAGGAAAACATGCAAGCAAGAGAAAAGAATTAAAGTATAAAGGGTTTATTCAAAGGTATTTATTCTTAAAATACCTTTTAGCGCATTTTAAGCGTCATAAACGCAATTAAACTAAGAACAAACGAGATAATACCAAAGCGAGTTGTTATCTTTGACTCTGGCCACCCTTTCAACTCAAAATGATGGTGAATGGGTGCCATGAGTAGAATTCGCCGCTTGAACATTTTGTACCAAGAAACCTGAATAATAACTGAGACTGTTTCTAGCACAAACAGCCCACCGGCAATAGGCAAAATCAACTCTTGCTTAGTCATTAAGGCCATCAATCCAAGCGCCGCACCCAAGCCCAATGAGCCGACATCTCCCATAAAAATTTGAGCGGGATAGGTGTTATACCACAAAAATCCCAGCGATGATCCAACCAAGCTTCCACCCATAACGACCAATTCAGCCGTTGGCGTATAAGGTATTGCCAGATAATCCGCAAAGAAAAAATGCCCACTAACGTAGGCAACAATGCTGAAAAGGCTAAAGTTTGAAATCAATGAGCCGATGGCAAGCCCATCAAGACCATCAGTTAAATTAACTGCATTGCCCGTACCAACAAGAACAAAGACCACCCATGGAATAAAGAAAATTCCAATATCAGGCTGTAGAAGCTTAAAGAATGGAAAAACTAGCGTTGTAGGCGGATTAATTAAATATAACCATGCAGCTGCAGAACCTGTAGCTACCAAGCATTGTGCACTAAACTTAACTGACGCACTGATACCCCGATCCCGTATTATTTTATAGTAATCATCAACACAGCCTATCAAGCCAAAACCAATTATGGTTCCACTCAAAATCCATACCTCTGGGGCCATCAAATTACACCACAATACTGTCGTTAGCATCACCACGCCGATGATAAACAAACCACCCATCGTTGGCATTCCATTTTTTATTTGATGGGAGTCCGGAGTATGTTTGCGTACGCGAGTTTTAAAAATCTTCGTAAACCACTTGATAACAAAGCCACCAAAAATAAATGACACCAAGAGAGCTGTTAGAAGTGCTCCCATAGCGCGGAAGCTAACGTAACGAAACAGGTTAAGCCACGAATAGGTCGGACGTAGCAGTTGTGCTATGTGATAAATCATCTGTTGGTTGTTCCCTAATTATGAGGTCATCTCATCAACATTCTAAGTGTACCCAACAAATGTCACAGGCGGCAATTACCGCACAACTTCCTACATAATAACGCGGCTGAATCAGCCTATCCAGTGGCGTTATTTGACAAACTGTAGCAAATCTGTATAATAAAACTAAACAAGGGGCCAAATAGCCTCGTTACCATTGGAGGTTATATGTTTAAAAATAAATTATTCGCGGCCATTACGATGACCGCACTTTTACTCGGAACCGTCGAAGCCAGCTTCTGTCATACAGATCCCGCTGCTATTTCAAATTTTCGAGCCACGTATCAAGATCAAAATGTCCCAAAACTTGAAAAGTTAATTAAAACAGCTCAAGCTTTTGCGCAACAAGAACATAACAATTTAATCGCATTCTCATACGATGTTGCTTGCCGTCTAGATATTATGGCACGTACAAGTGGATCACAAAAAGCACGCGATTTACGCGACATTGCTTTTGATTTATCTCGCGAATTAATGCAACACAAAGAGAACTCAACACTTGCCGATGAAGGCTTAAAAATTGTTCAGCGATCTATGCAAAAAATGGAACAGTATTACCGAACTTGCCTTGCATGCCCAGATCAAACTGAATCACTAACAAGTAAATACGCTTGGATCACCAAACTACCCTACGGCAAAGCTATTGCTAGCATTCTAGGCGAAATGGCCTTCCAAGGAACAGTTATCCTAAACCCAGAACGTACATGGCTTAAAAATATTCCCCGCGGCCTAGCATTTGTCAAAGCACTCGGCGAAAAAGCTTTCAACTTCATTATCGGTAAAGACAAACATCGCGAAGCGATTGACCACTTTCTTGAAAATTACATAATTGAACGTTGCAAGCCTCGTACACGACTTATGACTCCAGCAGAAGAAGACGCATACTGGGAAACAGCATGGCACGTTATCGAGTCATCTGCAGCAGAACAAAGAAGCATTCAACCAGAACTTATGCGAACAGCTCTACTTTCGCCAGGCAATTAATCCTGGCAACAAGCATAAATGATTTGAGTTACCAAGCATTTTTACGGTAAACTAGGCTATTATACATCCTGTTTACACCGGCTGAATAATTGTACAAATAATGTTTTTTGCAAAATGATCGGTATCTATGAACCCACAAAGCGGCCTACATTTTGACGTAATCGTCGTAGGCGGTGGCCACGCAGGCGTAGAAGCAGCCTGTGCTGCGGCTCGTATGGGTGCAAAAACGGCACTTATAACTCTTAAACTTGACCGCATAAGTCATATGCCCTGCAATCCTGCTATCGGCGGAATTGGCAAGGGTCACATCGTTTTTGAGGTCAGTGCTCTTGGTGGAGTAATGCCACAACTTTGTACCAGCAGTTACTTGCAAGCTCGAATGCTAAATACCCGCAAGGGACCAGCGGTTCAAGGGCTACGGCTACAAATCGACAAGCATGTCTACTCGCGCCAAAGCAAAGAACTTTTACAAACATACCCAAATCTTACTTTAATTCCTGCCATGGTTATTGCCATCGAGCATGACCAATTAAACCGTATCACCGGTGTAAAAACAGCTGAAGGCACAACGATTAGTGCTAGTTCGGTTGTAATTACCACCGGAACATTTTTGAATGGCAAAATACATATCGGCTCAACCAACTATTCAGCCGGAAGACAAGGCGAGCAGGCTGTGCCATTTCTTTCGCAAAGCCTTGCTAGCATGGGGCTAAAACTTGGTCGGCTTAAAACTGGCACACCTCCACGTCTTTTGCGCTCAAGCATCGACTTTTCTGTTATGGAGCGTCAAGAAGCAGACAAGCTTGATTACCTGTTCGAGTTTGGACCTCACAACATACACCACAAGCACCCGTGCCACATCACGCATACCAATCAAACAACGCATGATATAATCAAAAAAAATCTACACTTGTCCGCAATGTATAGCGGTAATATAAGCGGAATTGGACCTCGCTACTGCCCTTCTATCGAAGACAAAATTGCTCGCTTCCCTGACAAACAATCACACCATGTTTTTGTTGAGCCAGAAAGCCTTGAAAGCGAAGAAGTATACCCAAACGGTCTTTCTACCTCACTACCATTTGACGTACAGAAACAGTACATACGTTCAATAAAGGGATTTGAAGACGCAGCTATTGTTAGACCTGGATACGCTATAGAATACGATTTTGTTCACCCTAATCAACTACGCCATACACTCGAAGTTAAAAAAGCAGCCGGACTATTCTTGGCAGGACAAATCAACGGAACAACTGGTTACGAAGAAGCTGCCGGTCAAGGCATTGTTGCAGGTATAAACGCTTGCTTAAAAGCTCTCAAGAAAGAGCCCCTAATACTAGACCGAAACCAAAGCTATATAGGCGTTATGATCGACGACTTGGTAACATTGGGCGTTGATGAACCATACCGAATGTTCACGTCACGAGCCGAACGCCGATTAATTCTTCGCCAAGACAATGTATTTCAGCGACTAGGCGACATAGCTTTTAACCTTAATCTGATCAATAAAGAACGTCATTCTGTGATTAAGCAAGAAAATGACATCATTGAAACTGCCGTTAATCAGCTCAAAAATAACAAACAAGATAATGTGATACTTCAACTTTTAAGAAACAAAAGTTACGATTTAGCACACGTAAAACAAGAAATAGAAAATGACACTTCACTGACACTGACCAACCGTGCAGTTCGATCAATTCATGCTCAGCTGTTATACGGTCCATACATTGAACGCGAGCAGCGCGAGATCAAACGGACAGAACAGTACCAAAGCCTTAAGATTCCTGCTGACCTAGATCTTAATAATATGCCAGGTCTCTCTATAGAACTTCGTCAAAAAATAGCCAAAACAAATCCGGAAACAATCGGTGGGGCCACACTAATTCAAGGAATGACACCCGCAGCCATAGGGTTGTTGATATTCAGAATTAGGCAACACAACAAGCAAAAATCCCTCACATAACACAAAGCAAACGGTATCCACAAAATATGCTACACTTGCCTGTGTTGAGGAGGCTTCATGCTACTACTTAGAACTTGTGTCGATTATATACGTTTATTGCCCTTAGGGGCGTTTGGTGCGCTCGGTCTGCTCGCCATGCTTTATCTACTTTATCATGACCCCGTCCGTGCAAAGCTAACCAGTACAGCCCAACTTATCGACGCAACTCTGGTTGGTTACATCTCAGCCATTTTTAGCGCTCGACTGTTTTTCTTCTTTGCTGAACCCGATCAAGCACTAACTTTGTGGAATTTTTTCAATATTACCAACGGCGGTTTCAGCATTGTTGGCGGTGTATTGGGAGTGTTTACAATTGTCCCGATATACTTGGCTTGGCAAAAAATACCAATCCTAGCGGCACTTGACTTAACAGCTCTGTACGCACCTTTAATGCAATCCATAGGTAGAATTGGATGCTTATCAGTAGGTTGCTGCTACGGAATGCCTACAAGCAAATGGTTAAGCGTTACGTACCACAATCATAGTGCGGGAGCGCCACTTGGCACCGCTTTATTGCCAACTCAACTGTACAGCAGCATCAGCTTGATAATGATTTTTGCCCTTCTTTTCTTTTTACGTAAACAACTGAAAATCGGCACCGGCTCTATACTGTTTTTGTACCTTACATTGATTTCGATCGAACGATGGGCAAACGACTTTTTTAGAAGCTCGCACACACATAAATTTATGCTATACGATCACAACATGTACCAAATAGTAGCACTTGTAACAGCTGCTGTTTCCTTTATCCTGTTGTGTATCGTGACATTGCAATCAAGAGGTACTCATAAACGATTATGAATCTGTTTTCGTACGTTAAATCGCAACTTTCTATCCTTGATGTCGTAAAAGAATACGCCGCACTAAAACGTGCTGGAACCTACTGGAAAGGCACCTGCCCCTTCCACAACGAACGCACAGCTTCATTCACTGTTAGCCCACATCGGGATATTTTTTACTGCTTTGGATGCCACGAAAGCGGCGACCTAATTTCTTTTATCGCTAAAGCAGAAAACTATACACCCAAAGAAGCGGCTATGCATCTTATTGACCGCTACAATCTTAATCCACCCGAAGAGATTAAAGAAAACACAAAAAATATAGCCAGCAGCTCAGAACGAGAACGTTACCAAGAAATATGCCAACTGTTTGCGCAGTACTCTCATGAACAACTTCTAAAGCAGCCAAAAATCATTATCTACCTTGAGAAGCGCGGTTTTTCTCTACCGGTTATTAAACAGTTCTGTTTGGGTTATTTGCCAGGTGGAATGCGCTCAATTAATCGATTGATTGGGTCGTATAAAGAACACAACATTTTGGCCCAAAATTTGGTAGAAGCAAAGTTAGTTAGGCAACAAAAAGCTGTATTTTTCTCCCCATTCGAAGAACGTCTTATCTTCCCAATTCAAGATCATATAGGACGATTTTGTGGCTTTGGGGGACGCGTACTCCGAGAACAAGACACGCGGGCAAAATACTACAACAGCGCCGAAAACAAGTTTTTTAACAAAAGTAGCTTGCTCTTTGGTCTTTCATTTGCCAAAAAATCTATACAAAAAGAAGACTCTGTATTCCTAGTCGAAGGTTACACAGACTGCCTTGCCATGGTTCAACACGGCTATACAAACACTGTTGCAACACTGGGCACCGCATGTACACCTCAACATTTGACCATTTTAGCCCGATACGCACAACGCTTGTACGTTGTTTATGACAGCGATTCCGCAGGTGAAAAGGCGGTATTACGTTTAACCCAAATGTCTTGGAACGCAAACCTTGATCCTTTCGTAATTAGGCTACCTAAAGGGCATGACCCTGCAACCTACCTTAAAGAAAATTCTCAGACCGACCTTAAGAAAGATGCCCAAGATATTTTTGTATTTTTTATTGATACACTAGGCAAGAATATTTCACAAAAATCAACACAGGAGCGTATCGCACTTACACGAAAACTGCTTGATACAATCTCCCACGTAAAAGACCCTCTCAGGCAAGAAATATTACTACATCGCTCTGCTCGACAGCTTAACTTGCCCTTTGATGTGCTCAAAACTGAATTACAAAAACAGCCTGAATCAACTCAAGAATACGGTAAAGAAGCTGTACCAGCAGCACAACCTACCCAAAATATAACCCGCATGAGCATGCTAGAGAAACGACTTTTTTCTGTTATACTGAAAAACCTCGACCTGGTGGGCAGTCCTCATGATACATTTTACATGGTTTATCTGTCACAACCGCTCAGAGACATCTTGAAAAAACTGCAACTTTTGTTATCAAACAACAAAAGAGTTGACTTTAACACACTGTATGAGCGACTCAATAATACAGAGCAGAAGTGTGTTGATCGTCTTTTAGTCGAGGTTGATGATGAACCAACTGAACACAACTTTAAACAGTTGATAACACAGTTCCACAAACAACATTGGCGATCAATAGTTAGCGACGTAAAGCAACGTGTTGCACAGGCGGATAAAAATTCACCTGAACAGATCAACACTATTTTGAAAGAATTTGAAACTTTGAAGAAACAATTATTAAGCAAAGGGACAACTGAATGAGCGCAAAAGCCAAAAAACCAACTGCACAAAGTAGTTCTTTGGACATCGTTCAGGAAAATATCGAACAACTCATAGAACAGGGTAAGAATAGCCAACACATTACTTATGAAGAAGTGATGGAATTTTGTGAGCAAAACAAGCTTTCTGATAGCAAGTCAACCAAGCTTCTCAAGCGTATTGAGCGAGAAAACATCGAACTGGTAACGCAGGAAGAGCTCGAAAAAGGCGACACAGCTCCATCATCTGCACGTACAGAAAACGAAGAAAGCAGCCTTGCGCACAAACAGAAAAAAACATCTTTGACCGAAAAAGCTACAACCACTGCTAGCAATCTTCAGCCAATATACAGCAAAGATGATTCCCATATATCTGATGGCGTTAAGTGTTATCTGCGTGACATCGGAAAAATACCGTTGCTCAACAAGGTTACTGAAAAGGTAATCGCCGACAAGATATCAAACAGTAAATCAAAATCTGTCGAGATCGTTTCTAAGACACCAATTATTCACAAAGAATTTGTGTTAATAGGCGAAAAATTGCGTGAAAGCAACGTACAGCTTAAAGAGCTTATTCAGTTTTCTGCTTTTGACGAAGACAACCTCCCAAAATACGATCAAGAGAAAGAAGCCTTTCTCAACACAATCGATGCTATCGACAAGCTCATTAAGCATGAAGAAAAAATTTGCAAGCAATATAGCGACAAGCCTAGCTCAGCAGCCAATAAAAAAGAGTTGCTTGCAAAGGTTCAAGAAAACAAACAAACCATCAGTGACACCATCCGATCAATTAAGGTGTCAAACAAGTTAACGCGTAAACTAGGCGCAAAGCTTGAGAAATACATCAAAAAGATGGACGAAAAATATGCAGAGGCAAAAGATATTGCCAAGCAAATGAAGGCCCTTGGGCCCGTCAAAAAATACACCAACGAGACCAAGACAAAGCATGCTGAACTAGTTAATCTAGAGAAGAGCACACTCAATGGTGTCAAAAAAATTGAACTTGAAGTAGGTCTTACAGAAAAAGAACTACGTTTAAGCTATCGACAATTTGCAGCAGCACAAACACAAGATAAATTTGCAAAAGACGATCTTACAAGAGCTAATCTACGATTAGTAGTCAATATAGCTAAAAAATACATCAATCGTGGCCTACACTTTCTGGATCTTATCCAAGAAGGTAATATTGGTCTGACAAAGGCTGTTGAGAAATTTGAGTTCGAACGTGGATATAAATTTTCTACCTATGCAACTTGGTGGATTCGACAAGCAATTACACGAGCAATTGCCGACCAGTCAAAAACAATTCGTGTTCCTGTACACATGGTCGAAACTCTTAACAAAATTAACAAAATTAAGCGTACGTTTTTGCAAGAGCATGGGCGAGAACCAACTCACACAGAGCTAGCAAAGCAGCTTAATATTGATGAAAAGAAGATCAAAAACATCATAAAGATCTCCAAAGAACCCATCTCGCTAGAAACACCTGTTGGTGATGGAGAAGATGCGTCAATAAAAGACTTTATCGAAAATGTGAACGAAGTATCACCAGCCGAATCTGTCAGCTCCAACGACCTTAAACACCGTGTACGTGAAGTTCTAAAAACACTAACACCGCGCGAAGAAAAAGTCTTAAAGATGCGTTTTGGAATTGATGTTGCTTCTGAGCATACGCTTGAAGAGGTAGGCAAAGATTTTGCCGTTACTCGTGAACGTATACGACAAATTGAAGTTAAGGCCTTACGCAAATTACGACATCCCCTACGAGCCGAAAAACTGCGTTCATTCTTTGATAAAGAATTTGACCTGCAAGCATCGCAAGATTACGAAGAGGGAGATTCGTGAGTAGCCCTCAAGGGAGAAAAGAATGAGTGAGATGTTTTCGTACAGTTTGTTAGCAACACAGATATCAATATTCGTCGCCGCCTTGGCCGTGTATGCCCTGTTTTCATTCCTTGAAACCAGCGTAACGGCTCTTCGTCTTTTTAAGTTGAAAGAAATCTCTCGAACAACTGATGGCTACAAGTCGTTGATCAATTCAATAGAGCACAATCCTCGACGTGTATTGATAACAATTTTGATCATGAGCACCCTAGCAGGTGTTGTTGCTGCTAACGTTTTTGAGAAAATTGTCCGTAGTACATTGGACGTTGGTGGCACCTTTTCTATTTTGATTGCAGGTGCACTAACCACGATTGCCATCGCAATTTTTGGCGAGATTTTACCCAAAAATTTCGCTCAAGCGTATGGCGAAAATCTCTTTAAATCAACTTTGTGGATTACCAACATTTTTTATTACCTATGCTACCCCTTTGCCACGCTTTTGATAAAAGTAAGCAATAAAATGGAATCAAGTATAGGTATTGAAGAAAGCAACGGGGTTGTAACTGAAACAGAAATTAGATTCTTGATTGATACGGTTAAGAAGAAAGGTGTCATTGAGCCTGAAAAATTAAATATGCTCAACAGCATTTTTGATTTAGGCAGCACCAAGGTGCGCGAAATCATGGTACCTGGCACTCAAATGTGGAGCATCAAGGTCGACACAACCGTCGATCAGGCAATGAGCCAATTCTGCAAATACCAATTCTCTCGTGTACCAGTTTACAAAGACAGACAAGACAACATCGTTGGCATGTTGCACCTGAAAGATCTACTGTTCAAGTGTCCAGTTGATCAACAAAAAGAGTTTTCAGTTGAAGGACTTTTACGCCCTATTCTGTTTACAAACGAGCACATCAAAATAAACCAATTATTACGCGAGTTCCGTCAAGAGCGTATGCATATTGCTATCGTACTTAATGAGTTCGGAAGCGTTGTTGGACTTGTAACACTTGAAGATGTACTTGAAGAAATTGTCGGTGACATTCAAGACGAATATGAATCAACAATAATTAAGCCAATTGTTGCACGCAATGCAACTGAATGGATCGTTCAAGGATCAGCAAATCTTGAAGATTTATACGATGATCTTGGCCTCAATTTTGATAAATTTGATGCATTAACTCTGAGTGGGTTTTTAACAACACAACTTCAGCGATTACCTCAAAAAGACGACAACCTTGTCTATGAGGGATATATATTTACAGTAGAAAAGGCGACAAAAAAGCGCGTGCTTTCTGTCCTTATCAAAAAAATGCCTAGCAACAAAGATAAAGACTAGACTACACAGCAATACATACGTACTCTTTGTAGAAATTGAAGTTGAGCTTATTCGCTCTCTGTTTGTTTATTAAGGAGTATTTAGGCATGATTACCCAACGATCTATCACCGTCGGAATAGCGCTTATTTCGTCTTGTCTTCCACTGTTTGCAACACAACACAACTCTATAATACAAGAACATGTTGAGCACATCATGCAAAACTCCATGTTCATACTTGAAGCTGAAGAAGATTCTTTAACAACAGCTGCCTACATCCAAGACACTTTTCGTCAATGCTCACTCCTGTCTGGACACCTTGAGCAACAGATGCGTAATCAGGACGATAACAACGAACCCGAGCAAATTGACCCGTACGTTAGCAACGTTGGCGGGATCGTGGGAAGTATGATGCATTTTTATATGAACGAAGATGCTCCTGGAGCCGCGCAAAAAATGGCAATGGGGGTTCTTGGTAGCTGTATAAACATAATTGCTCATCTGGTTGCAAACAAAAGTATAACAGATCAAGAGCTTCAAGAGTTTGAAACAAGACTTGGTATTTCTTGGGATGATTAAGTAGATATCTTTTTATAAACAAAAAAAGAACCCCGCCATTGGTATATGGCGGGGTTTTGTATTATTCTGACACTTGGTCGAATAACTTCTTGATGGTTGCAACAGAACCAACCATTGCGCTTGCCTCGTAAGGCACAATAATTAACTTATCGTTTTTACCCTTCATCATTTCTGGCATTGACTTAAAGTAGTGCAATGCCGTCATGTAGGCTAAAGGATCACCTTCAGGATGTACCTTCTTGATGTTGGCAATAGACTGCGCTTCTGCTTGTGCGATCTTTAAACGAGCAACAGCCTCACCTTCAGCCATAGAAACTCTCGCTTCTGCTTGTCCATGTGCTCGCAGAACCTGAGATTCTTTCTCACCCTCTGCTTCTAGAATAGTTGCGCGCTTGTGACCTTCTGCTTCGAGAATCATTGCACGACGATCACGTTCCGCACGCATCTGTTTTTCCATAGCTAAACGAATGTCGTCTGGTGGATTAACCTCTTTGAGCTCAACCCTGTTAATCTTGACGCCCCACTTATCAGTGGCCTCATCAAGAATTATACGCAAACGTTCGTTAATTTGGCCGCGAGAAACAAGAGTCTCATCCAGGTCTAACGACCCGATAACGTCACGCAACGTTGTTTGTGTCAGCTGTTCGATTGCTTCTGGTAAATTGCAAACCTCGTATACTGCCGCTTTTGGATCAGTAATCTGGTAGTAGAGCAAAGCATTGATTTCCATCGTTACATTATCCTTAGTGATAACGTTTTGCCTAGGAAAATCATACACTGTCTCACGTAAATCAATACGACTAAGAACTCTGGCATAACGATAGTATCGGCCACCATCAGAACCAACGTACACCCAAGTCACACGACGAGCGGTTTCGAGGAATGGTACGATGAAATGTAATCCAGGTCTCAAAGTGCGACTATACCGACCGAAATGCTCAATAACAACAGCCTCAGCTTGGCGAACTAGATAAATAGATTGGCTAAGCAAAATAAGAAGTGCCAAACTTCCAACTGCAACCAATATCGCCAATTGTAGTAGGATCATAATGTCCCCTTCCAAATCGTTATAAATTATTTTTTTAACTGTCTGTTTTTTTTAGCTTAATCAGCTCTATAGCTTTTGTGATTCACCCTCTTGGATAGTAGTCACAAAAACAGTAGCCCCTTTAATGAAGTTTATTCGAACCTGTGATCCATGTCTAATCGTCTTGGAATTCACAGATCGGGCTCGCCAACGCTCTCCACCAACCTGAACTTGTCCGGGTTGATTATCAGAAATTTCTGAAACAACCAAGGCTAGTTTACCAATTAATGCTTGTATATTGGTTTCTGGCATAGTTGCTTTATTAGAATGACGCACAAAATGCCGTAATAGGAAAAACGAAACTAACGTAACGCCTACATACCAGTAAAGCTGAACCGTTAATCCAGGATATACCAAACTTGCAAACGCTCCAGCCAAAGATCCAAAACTAAACGCTAGGAAAAAACAAAGGCCAGGATGCCCAATTTCAAGCACAAAAAAGAGGAAAGACCCAAAGAGCCAAAGAAAAAATGCATGTATATTCATGCCATTCTCCTCATACTAAGCGAAGATAAAAATTTTATTGATTCAAATGAGCACAATCAGCCGTCACAGAAATCTTATTGACTGTTAAGCCCGATTCCATCAACTCATTCGATACTTTTATTATAGCACAAATATAGGCTAGAAGCAATTATTTATTTTGAATTTCATTCAAATTTTTTACAGCTGTAACAATAGCTTTTGCATCAATCCCTGCCCAGGCAAGCAACTTTTCGGGCGATCCCGAACGTGGAAGCTGTTCAACAGCCAGAACTGTAACTTGAACCTGTTCGTCCGAAATTGCTGCCGCTATTGCCTCACCCAAGCCACCCTGTATGTAATGATCCTCAACACAAATCACACGCCCTTGCGACCGTTGTGCCACCTCATAAAGCTGCTGTGCTGGCAACGGTTTTACCGAATAACAATCAATGACGGATATATTGATTCCTTGCGCAAGCAATTCATCATACGCTTCAAGCGCTTGGAATAACGTAACGCCCGCTCCTACTACACATACAACATCCTGCTTACTTGAACGTACGATCTTCATACCGCCCAACTCAAACGACTCATCATTGCGATACAATACCGATGTTGCCATGCGCGTTGCACGCAGATATGTAATCCCATCATAATGATCGGCCATGAGTTGCACACATTTTGCCGTACTTACCGCATCAGATGGATATAAAATTACAGAATCGGGTATAGCCCTCATCATGGCAATGTCTTCAAGGGCCATCTGAGAAGGACCATCCGAACCTATTGAAAGACCTGCATGGGTACCTACCAATCGTAATGGAGATCGTCCAACTGCAGCCATACGTATCTGATCATGTGCCCGCGAAAAAAATACACCAAAAGTAGAAGTAAACGGTACAAAACCTCGTGAAGCCAAGCCAGTGGCCATACCAACCATATTTTGCTCGGCAATAAAACTTTGGAAAAAACGATTAGGGAATTTATCCTCAAAAAGATAAGCGTAAGTTGAGTTCTTAACCTCAGCATCAAGGCTAACAATCTTCTCATTACATGATCCAAGCGCCGCTAACGTCTGCCCAAACGCTTTACGAACCGAAACCATTTCTCCAAGATCATACTCGGGTAACTTACAGACTTCTTTTACTAAACATTGCTCTTGAAGCTCCCGCTCTGGCGAGCAAGTATCATCTGCAAGCTCTTGGGCAATAGACTTCTGTGCAGTTATAAATCGTTGCTCAAGCTCCTCAAGCACCAATTGCTGCTCTTCCTTACTGAACGCCTTTCCATGAAATCCATTTTTATTTTGCACATGATCAATGCCATTACCCTTAAAAGTTTTTGCAACAATGCAAGTAGGCACATCTAGCGTATCTGCAGCTTGCTCAAAAGCCTTTGAAATTGCCTCCAGGTCATGCCCATCAACAACCAATGCCTTCCAACCAAATGCCTCGAACAATGCTGCAACTGCATGTGCATCGTGACCAAACATCGTTTGTGTTGATTGACCAAGTCGATTTAAGTCGACCATCGCAGTCAGAGACCCAATTTTGTAATGCCGGGCAAGCTGTACAGCCTCCCATACCGACCCCTCGGCAATTTCACTGTCACCCATCAAAACAAATGTACGGGCACTGCTTGCTCTTAAACGTGCCGCTAACGCAAACCCTACACCAATCGATAGACCACACCCCAGCGACCCCGTTGAGGCCTCAGAGCGGCTAAATCTGGGCGTTGGATGGCCTTCTAAAATTGAATCGAATTTTCGTAATGAAAGCATCTCTTGATCAGAAATAACTCCCAGCTCATGCCAAACTGCGTACAGAAGTGGAGCAGCATGCCCCTTAGAGAGAATAAAACGATCATTGTTTGGATTTTCTGGATCAAACGGATCAAAGCACATTTCTTTAAAAAAAAGTACTGCTATAAGATCGACAGCACTTAAACAGGACGTTGGATGACCTGAGCCAGCCGCTGTTGTCGACAAAATCGACCAACGACTTATATTATACGCTACTCGCTGTAGCAATGCCTTGTTCACAAATCCTCTCCCACACATCGCAAATTAATAATAATCTTTGAGCTCAGCGTAGGAAGATCACACAAGAAACGTCAAGAACAATTAGGCAAAAAAGAAGGGGATCTTTTTTAGATCCCCTTACAAAATAATGTGAATACATCCGTGCCCGCGAACACAACAAACAATTATCGAAACCGACAATCATGTTAGCTCATAATGCGCGCAACAGTGTAATCCAAACATAATCCACAAATGGACCCCTTAGAGGCCCAGTGGAAATTTATGATTAAGCTTTACAGCCTAAAACCATTCTTTGGCATTTTAAATGCCTTTGGCATCTTCATGCCACCAGGAAGCTGTGACGGAATAATCGCATGATTCTTAACACCAGGCAAACTACCAAGCGCTCCATGAATCTTGCCAAATTTGGTAAACAACGTACCAAGCGTCTTATCAGCGTCACGCAGATTACTATCTAGTTTACGCAATGATTTAATCGCATCTACTAGCTTTCTGTATATAGCCATGACTCTTACTTCTAGCTTATCAAACTTTGCATTTTTCTTTGCAAATGCAGCTAAACGCTTAGCGTCAGATTTTGCGATAAGAGCTTCCTTTTTAGCTAGTTTAGCTGCTTTTTGAACCGCAGCCTTAGAAACTACGCGCTTACGCTTACTAATCTTACGTTCGGTTGTACCAGCATCTTCTCGCGCTCTTTTAAGAGTTGATTCACCCTTGCTTACGATACTACCAAAATTTAACGCCTGTACTGAACCAGCCAATGTTACGACTGTCAGTAATGTAATAAGTTTCTTCATGATGTTCTCCTTGTTATAAAAAGTAAAAACCTATGCCACTGCGGCATACATTCTTTCTCCTTCACTATCTTAATCATAACAAATAGCAATTACAAATAGCAATGGTTTTTAAAAAGAATCATGAAAAGTTTGTGGCCCTTAGGCACCTTTTGCGATTGTGAAACAAAGTTAGTTAGTTACCAGATTCTGTAAAACATGTATTACTCGCATGCGTGATTTAGCTTTTTTCCGATTATGCTGCATCACCGCAGGCGAACCCTTAACTACAACTAAGTTATTCTCTTCACGCGCAAGTAATCTATTTAGCTGTTTGCCCATTACATCGCGTGACTTATCGCTGCTTAGCGCATCACCCATAACCTTTACCATTTTGCCAATCGACTCACCAAGCAGTTGTTCTTTGAGCTTGCCAAAAACTGGGTCATTATATTGTGGAGAAAGTACTCCTTGATGCGTAGCCGGCTCATTCATTGATGCTTGTTGTCGCTGGTCCCAACCATATTTTGCACGTGAATATAGACCACTTGTAAGTAAAAGTAATCCCACCCAGCTAATGTATTTCATCTTCATGACTATCTCTCCAATGCGCAAATATACGCAAATAATGAACCTAACTTGTCCACTATCATGATAGTCATAATCTAAAATTAATTTCAATGGTTAATTTTTTAAGTCTATCAAGCTTGGCCGCAAAGTACAAATTAAACAAAAGTTGCCACCTATGTTCTAATAAAAATAATTCAGGGATTTTCATAAATTAAACATTAAAAGCATTCTGTGAAAATTCTATTAACATTACTAATAACCTGTACGAAAAATCAAACTTCTTCGATGAGGCCAAAAAAAGCTCCCCCAAAACGGGAGAGCTTTTAAAAACCTTAAAATTATTCCACTGATAGATTAGGCGACTTTGTACCCAGCCTCTTCTTCAATGTCCACCACTAACTTTAGCAAACAAAGTCCTAGCACAAAGGTTTTTTGCGCGAATTCCATTTGATCTATTTTATCATCTCTCAAGTCTACAATCGCCTTCATAGCACCACGAACCAACATCAAAGCTCGATCTTCCTGGCTCATGTTTTGCTGTTCTGGAACAACCTTGTTGTGAATAGCAACAACAATACGATGAAGCAATGATCGCATGATATTGAATGATTGATCGCTATAAAGCAGTTTGCCAAAATCATGCACCGATGAACGAGCAATCTTCTCGATCAAACGCATCAATAGCTTGATAGGCAAGCCTTTAACCGGCATGCCACTTTGCGAGAACTCAAGCTCTGTACATAAATCGCTTAACAAACGAATATCTTCATACTGCTCTGCAGACAGTTTTCTCATAATTTGCTGCTGATGATCAACTTCGTATTCCAGGTTGCCAACACCGGCTCCTGCATACAAACCTCCATTTCCCCCAATCATCACAAGCAATATTAAAAATCGTGATTTACGCATACTTCACCCCTTTAGCAAATATAAAAATGACCGTATAGTTACCGTAACACGCCCATTAATGACAAAGTAAGCATTTTTGGTACCATAATTAATGTTATGTTAAAACTTTTCAAGAATCTTGCCCGCTCAGGCAAGGAACAGCTTTTATTGCTCGCACAAGTTCAACTATTTATCACTGCATGCTCATGGCCGTTTTTGGCAAGCTGGGGGCTTGGTATGTCAATTGCAGCTCCGCTTGGCAATTTGATTTTTGGTCCATTTTTGGCCACCTTCTTGCTACTGTGCTCTCTTGTAACTATCTGTCAGATAATCTCAATTCCGCATGCACCAATCATCACCTTGCTTGAATGGTGCAGTCAATTCTGGGTGTGGTCTGTAGGTCAAGGCTCAAGTTCATGGCTACTGTACACCACGCGCCCACCATTCATACTTTCTATATTTGTTTTAGTCATGGCATTTCTCATTGTTGCTCAATGGCCTCGAGAGCGAATGCGCTGTAGTCTAGCACTATGCATTCTGTTAATTACCGCCTCACTAACAACGCACATTGTTAATCGTTATCACCACAATCAAAAACTGATTATCCGTGCAACACCAATCAGCATCGAACAAAAACAAGGTGGAACAGAGGTAACGGTAAGTAAGCAGACGGCTCGCATGGGAGTCAATAAAGCAACATTAATATTTAATTTACAGCCGGCCGTTGTCAAAGCCACCGGCTCACCTCAAATTAGCAACCTAATTCTTGAACAACCAACAAGCGCCTGGTGCAAAGCACTCAGCCAAGCTGTCACTCAACTGAAAATAAAAAATCTAAATGTACAGCTATCATACAAAAAAGAAAGTCCTGCACTTGCAAGGCAACTAACAGCACTAAAATCAGCCTGTTTGGCCTCAGACACAAAATATGCACAGAAGAAAAAGCAACGCATACCCCCTACAAGACGCTTGACAAACAAACCAGCAAGCAAGAGAATACCCAAAATAATATAAATAAAACGGGGTACTCAACTTGAAGAAACTATTTATAGGTTTTCTGCTGACGTTAAGCATCATGACCTCTAATACGCAACCATCAAATCAGTCCGGATCTGGCCTAATAAATGTAGTTGAATATGCCCCATTTGTGCTGTTTAGCAACTTTGTGCCGCTTGAGTATGCACTAGGTAAGTGGATCATAAATCAGACCGTTGAATTTGTTTTGGGACAAGATCCGTACGAAAGCAGTGTAGGTCAATTTATTCGCGCCGCTTGGTGGATAGCATGCTTTGCACGAGTCCACCAAATCAACATGCACTATATAAACCAAGTCCGATTCAAGCCACCCTCGATTCACGAAAGTATCGATCGTATTGCATCAAAAGTACTACCAGCAACTCAACTACGGGACTCAAAAGAACAGTGGGAAACTTTCTTAAAGATCCAAAAAGATCGTATGCCATTTGTTGAAACATTCAAAAATTTAAGAAGCAATCTTCGTGCCATGCTGCAACAGACCGTGTTAACTGTTGGTCAGAAAAAAAGTGGTACCAGATGGTTATCAAAACTGTTTGCTTGGAGCAATTTTGTTAATCAACGAAGACGGCCTACAATAAAAATGTACCCATAGATTAGAAATTGCGTCTATCAAACAAAATAGCTCGTGCTGGCGCAGCTTCAAGTCCACGAACCTTTATAGGTAAACAGACCAAAAAGTACTGCCCCTGTACAACATGCTTAAGGCGCAGCCCCTCAATCACAGGAATAGACTTTACAGATAACTCTTGATGAGCGTCATGACTACCCAAACTTAGCGAATCTATCCCAACAGCGCGAACCTTCTTGTGGGCCAAAAACTTTGCAGCACTACTGTCCAAATACACAAAATTTGGGTTAAACGAAGAATTAACTGACTGGTAGCTGTTTTGCGTTTTAAAAAGCACAATTGCGCCCGGCTCAATTTCTTCTTTTTTAAGATCCCCGAGAGTGATTTTTTCTCGCTTGTAGGTCAGATCGAGAACAATCGCATTTCCAACCACCGAGTACAAAGATATTTTGTCCACCGAAAGACCATTCTCTGTCATGTGTAACGGAGCATCAATATGTGTTCCAGTATGTGAGTCAAGGGAGATTTTTGACTGGTTAATCTGACCATCTTTCATGGTTTTATGCCAATCAAATTTCAGACTCTTGTTGTCCTCGTACTCTTTAACCCCTTCAAAAAGTGGCCAACTGATATCAATTATTCGTGTCATTATCAGCCTTTTTTATAACTTTATGGCCACCAAACTGATTTCGTAACAAAGCAACCAGCTTTGTTGCATAATCACCTCCAGACTTACACGAGTCAAAGCGAATATCCAGCGCCTTTTTAGTAAGTGGCATATCCACCTCCCGTTCATTGGCATATTCGATCGTCCACTTTCCCGTTCCACCCTGTTCAATACAGCCATCAACGGCCTTAAAGTCTTGATCCTTATCAAAAACATTTTTACATAGATCAACAATCCACGATCGAATAACCGACCCATTTGACCAAACACCCGAAATTTGGGCCAAATCAAGCTTTGTAAATTCTGATTTCTTGAGCAAATTAAAGCCATCTGCATAAGCCTGCAAAAGCGCATATTCTATGCCATTGTGCACCATTTTTACACAATGACCGGACCCAGATGGACCCATGTAACCGTAACCACCTTGAGCAGAAAGCGTCTTAAAAATAGGCTCAACTTCCTCAAACGCAAGACGATCGCCCCCGACCATCAAGCAAAATCCATCACGCAAACCGTGAACGCCCCCTGATGTACCACAATCAAGAAAGGATATACCTTCGCCATGCAGCTCCAGCGCTCGTTGCTTTGAATCAGTAAAATGACTGTTTCCACCATCGATAATTACCGTACCAGCTTTCGCACTTGTACGAACAACACTTAGAACTTTATCAACAACCTCACCCGCAGGAACCATGAGCCAAACTGCTTTAACATCAGCAACAGCCTTCTCCAAAGAACTAGCGGTTTGTACACCATTTTGCTCAACCGTAGACCGAGCACCCTGCGACGGATCGTAGCCAATTACCTGATGACCATCCAGATGCAAACGACGCGCAATAGCATTACCCATGCGGCCCAAACCAACTACACATACCTTCATATTAACCACTCCCCACCGGAACGTTTTATAAATTCTTGAGCCTCTTGCGGGCCATTTTGACCATGTTGATAATCAAACATAGACAATGAACGCTCCAAAACTTTTTCTGCTATATCCCAAGCCTGGCATATTTCATCACGCCCAACCGAAACCAAACGATTACCGCGTATAATATTATCAAAAAGGGACTCGTATGCTTTTGGTGTCATGGCACCAAAAATACATTTGTGACAATAATCCATAGTCACCGACTCAAAACCCTCTGCCATTCCTGGTTTTTGTACATTCAAAGACACAGAAAAACCTTCATCTGGTGCAATCTGTAGTGTCAGAATATTTGGCTTTGTTAAATCTGAAGAGCAACCCGTTGGTTTGAATACAATGTGAATCATCGTCTCTTTTTTTTCTAAACATTTGCCCGTTACTACAAAAAAAGGCACCCCCTGCCAGCGAGGCGTATCAATCGAGAATGACAATGCGGCAAACGTCTCTGAATCTGGTGAATCAGAATCATCGCATGTTTTGCATCCCCGAGCAATCCCTAAAACTCCATCCATAAATTCTACCTTACTCATGACCTGAATTTTGCTTTCGCGCACAGAATCATTACCCAAACAGTTAGGCTGCTCCATGGCAACCAAGGCAATCAACTGCAAAAGATGTGACTGAACCACATCTTTTATTGTCCCCATCTGCCTGGTTACAGCGTCACCTTCAGGGCAAGATTTTTCGAGCATAACAATCTGTACATGATCGATATTTTTAGCATTCCACGCAGGATCAAAAAGTCTATTGGCAAAACGCACATGCACGATATTATTTACAATCTCATGCAAAAGATAATGATCGACTCTAAATATCTGCTGCTCATCAATAATCTCTTCAATTGTTTTATTAATCTGATCGGCCATTGCATGATTTAGGCCAAACGGCTTCTCGTACACAATTCTGTGCCAAGGCTGGCCACCCTCACCCAGCATTCCCGACTTAACCAAAGAAATTTGCACAACACTACGTGTCAGCAAATCAAATAGTTGTGGAGGAACCGAAAAATATAGCAGCCGATTACTCGCCCCACCAAGCTCTTGTTCACACTTAACCACTTTTTCTAGCAACAATGAATACCCCGTTTGATCGGTAAAATCTAACTGTTGGTATACAATTTTCTTACAAAATGATTTCCATGATTCCTGGTCAAAGTCCTTTATGTTGGCTTTTACCAATTCCAAAAGTTCTTTTAGATCGATTGACTCAAGCGCACAACCAACAATTTTAAAATTGCTTTTAGCCCGACGAGCAAGCGCATACAATGCCGGTAAAAGCTTATGTGTTGCTAAGTTGCCAGTCACACCAAACAGTACGATAACCCCATTAAACATCTTGTAGCCTCCCTCTAAGTTCCCGTTTATAGGTCTCAACTCCAGGCTGATCAAAAGGATTAACCTCCAATAACGTACCCAGCAAAACGGTTTCCATCATCATCCACTGCATCAGGTACACAACATGCTTCATCGATGCTTGTTCACAAACAAAACTAATGAATGGCATTCCCTCGGCCGTATATGCTTTTTTGGTCCCATATTCAACACTCTTCATGATGCAGCTGTATGGCTTTCCACCTAGTCGCTCAAATGGTGATTGCTGCCAAACATCATCAGAAAAATTCGCTGATCTATATGATTTTTCGACACTAATAAATGTCGTAAATTTATCGCGCGGGCCCGCAAAATATAATTGTGCCATTGAATGCAAATCTTGCGTCCCAATCGAAACAATCGGAGTTATACCAGAGCAAACTTCTTTCCCAGAGCAGTCATGCTTTTTGCCCAAACTTTCTGCTATCAATTGACGAGACCACTTACCAAACGACTCAAGATAGGCTGAAAACAAAAATAGATCATGAATTTGCCTACTTTGTCTATACTCTAAATACCGAATAGCCGCACTAATTACAGGGCCATTCTCAACCTTAGCCACCGATCTTGCAGCCTCATGCAGAGCCGCAATATCAACACCTAATACCGCCAACGGAAAAAGACCAACCGCAGTTAGAACAGAGTACCGTCCGCCAACATCGGTCGGTATAGGCAGTCTCGAATAGCTGTGCTGAGCAGCATATTCCCACAATGGTGAATCATGGCCTGTAATGCACACAAAATTAGCCTGTTCTGTATGCGAAAGATTCTTGACCATCGATTCTATCATCATCAAATTTGCTATAGTTTCAACCGTCGTACCAGACTTAGAGATGATCACAAACAAGACGGATGCACTATCGCGCTCCATGCGCTTGCCAAGCTGATCACACTGCCCAATAAATTTGTCAGTATCAACCGTATCAATAAACTGCAATTTCTCGCGCATGACGCATTCTGGGTCCGCTAGTGCAACCTGATATAATGCCTGTAAACCAAGAGTTGAACCTCCCATGCCAACAACTACAACAAGCTCAACATCGCTAAACTTGCTCGCAAGCTCATTAATTTCGTCTCTGGCTGACTGATCATGCAAAACACGAACAAAGCCATGCTCAGCCATCATTGCACAGGCATCATGCAAAGACTCTACTTGTTCAAGAATGGCCGGTTTGGCAATCCTTGAACTATCATCATAAAAAAATTCACATAACTGCTTCATACGCTCCCCAAAGTATTTGGCAAACAATTTACTTGTGCTGGCAAGATACCACATGTTGATAGCAAAAATGAACCGGTGAGTTACAGCTGTAACTCACCGGATACCATTATCTTCAAATAAGAACTGTTATAACGCTATTCCCATTCCAATGAACCGGCATTTTGATACTCGGTAACACGGGTTTCAAAAAAGTTCTTTTCTTTGGTCAAGTCGGTTGACTGAGCCATCCATGGAAATGGATTTTCCTGATTATACACTTTAGGCAAATCAATACGCTCAAGCCGTCTGTCAGCAATATGCTCAACATAATTACAAAACTGGTCAGCATTAATTCCAAGCACACCCTGCGGACACGCATCACGCGCATAAACTTTTTCAAGCTCAACAGATTCCTTGATAAGTGCAGTTATCTCTTTCTGGAACTCTTGTGTCCAAATTGCAGGATTTTCTGCCTTAATTGTATTAATCAAATCACAACCAAAAGCCAAATGAATGCTTTCGTCACGCATGATATACTCAAACTGCTCACCAATCCCAACCATTTTACCTTGACGACGCAAAGCCAACATCATAGCAAAACCAGCATAGAAGAAGATTCCTTCCATGATGACGTAGTATCCAATCAAGTCGTGCAAAAACTTACGGATGTTGTCGATTCCCTTTGTTTCAAACGTCGGGTCAAAGATTGAAGTCGTCAGCTTAACAACGTAGTCATCTTTTGCCTTTATGCTGGGCACAGTATTGTACATGGTGTAAATTTGGTCTGGATCAAGTCCCAACGAATCACAACAGTAAATAAACGTATCTGTATGTACCGCTTCTTCGTAGGCTTGACGCAGAATGTACTGTCGACACTCAGGGTTTGTTACCTGCCTGTAAACAGCCAATACTAAGTTGTTTGCCGTTAGAGATTCAGCAGTTGAAAAAAATCCCAAATTCCAAAGAATCATACGTCGTTCTGAGTCACTCAAAATGGTTTTTGATTTCCACTGTTCTATGTCCTGCTGCATCGACACCTCTTCAGGTACCCAGTTGTTTGCAACACCGTCACGATAATGCTGCCTAGCCCATTTGTAGGTCATTGGCAGAATTTTATTTGGATCTGTCTTAGAATTGTTGATGATAGCCATAACCTACTCCTTATCGCTCTTTATGCTTACTGACATGATTCACATTCTTCATCATCTATTTTGCAACGCTTTACTCCGTTAAACGTAGTTGGCTTCTCGGCCTCTTTCTCGGCCGGCTCACCTGGCATAGCATCGTAAACTCGTTTTTGAGTATAGCCAAACTTTTTGGCATCCAGCGTAGACTTCTCAACCTGAGTAGCAGCCAGTGTGCGTAAATAATATGTCGTCTTAAGACCCAAACGCCAAGCTGTTAGATAAATATCGTTAAGAAGTTTACCAGAAACTCCCTGCATAAATACGTTATGTGATTGACTTTGATCAATCCACTTACCACGCGCAGCCGTCATACGAAGTGCTATTTTTGGATCAATTTCAAAAGCAGTCTTATATTTTTGTTTCAGATTCTCAGGAATTGATGGAATCAACGAAATATTACCATCGTAATACTTGATCAGATCAAGTGTATCCTTACTCCACAATCCTTGTTTTTTTAAATCTTTAACTAGATATTCATTGACCACTACAAACTCACCGTTCTGGTTTGCTTTGACGTAAATATTTTTAAATATCGGTTCAATGCATGGAAAACAACCAGAAATATTCGAGATTGTCGCAGTTGGCGCAACAGCCATTAATGTTGAATTACGCATTCCATGACTAGCAACCTTTTTCTTAAGATTGCCCCAATCCATACGCTCCTTACCAATGCGCTCGATAGAGACCCCTCGTTCAGCCTCAAGCAAAGCTACTGTATCAAGCGGGAAGATACTACGATCCCACTTAGAGCCCTTGTACGACTGATACGCTCCACGCTCAGCAGCCAAGTCCGCTGAAGCTTGAATGGCATAATACGAGATAACTTCACCAGCTTCATCAGCAAAATCTAGAGCTTGTGAGCTCTGGAACGCCAAGTCTTGCTTAAACAAAGCATCCTGAAAGCCCATCATGCCCAGACCAACCGGCCTATGCTTTAAATTGGAATTTTTTGCTTCTTTGGTTGGATAAAAATTTATATCAATCACGTTATCAAGCATGCGTACAGCAGTTGTTACCGTTTTTTCCAAAAGTTTATAATCCAAGCCATTAGGTCCAATGTGATTCTTAAGATTTACCGAACCAAGATTACAAACAGCCGTCTCTTCCTTGGAAGTATTAAGCGTAATCTCAGTACACAAATTCGAACAGTTAACTACACCAACATGATCTTGAGGTGAACGAACATTACATGCATCTTTGAATGTGATCCATGGATGCCCTGTCTCAAACAATCTACTCAGCATTTTGCGCCACAGCTGCTTTGCTGGAATCGTCTTAAAAATAGCTATCTGCCCATTGAGTGTCATCTGCTCGTACTCTTCGTACCTTTTTTCAAAGGCCTTACCGTACAAACTATGCAAATCAGGCACATTATTAGGAGAAAACAGCGTCCACTGCTCGCCAGAAACAACCCGCTTCATAAACAAATCAGGTATCCAGTTCGCCGTATTCATGTCGTGTGTTCTACGACGCTCATCACCAGTGTTGCGACGCAAATCAAGGAAATCTTCAATCTCTAAATGCCAACTTTCAAGGTAGCTACAGGTTCCACCTCGCCGAATGCCACTACGAGTGATAGCAACTACCACATCGTTTGCCAGCTTAAGAAAGGGGATCACTCCCTGACTGGTTGCCTTTATAGACTTAATCGCCGATCCAGTTGCACGGATATTTGTCCAGTCATACCCGACACCGCCGGCCCACTTAGAGAGTTGAGCACTATCGCCAAGACTTTTAAAAATCTCGGACAAATCATCACCAACTGTACCCAAATAACATGAGCTTAGCTGCGCTACCTTAAATCCGGAATGGTACAATGTTGGCGTTGAATTAACAAAACGCATTGTTGAAAGAACATCATAAAATTCAAGCGCTCTACGCGTTCTATCTTTCTCACCAACAGACAAGCCCATAGCTACTCGCATCCAAAACGACTGCGGCATTTCAAAGCGCATACCTTCGTGCTTTACAAAGTAACGCTCATATAATGTTTGAGCACCAAGGTATGAAAAATTATTGTCCCGTTCAATGACAATATGCTTAGAAAGCGTCTCTAGATCGAATTCCAAAAGTCGCTCATCAAAGATGTCCATCTTGACGCCGTATTGTATTCCTTTAACAAACGCTTCTGCATACATGGTCTTATAAACGGCCGGATCATTACCAACCGATTCACCAGTAACCTCTTTGAAAAGTCGCTGCCAAACAAGACAAGCCGCCACGTAACCATACGCAGGATCTCTTTCAATAAAGCTCACACAGGCCAAAATTAGTGCTCGCTCAATATCAATAGTTGTAATACCATCAAAAACAGTACGATCAAGCTCAGAAAGCACTAAATCAACCGAAATGTTACCTTCAACACGAGCACTTACATTCTTGATGATAATACGTAACTTATCTCGATCAAACGGTACGCTTGATCCATCACGCTTAATAACCGAATGATGAATATCGGTAACAGAAGTTATACTTTGGTTTAAACCGTTAACGAGGTCAACCGAAGATTGCAATCCCACATCTTCCCTTTCAAAAAGTAAAAAATTTGTGTGCTAAAGTCCCCCTTTCACAAAGACTAATTTCCGCAATAAAAGTGTATAATCCTCTATAGCTGCTGTGCAGCCTACAACATGATACAGTCATGCACCAAAAAGCGTAATTGGAATTATAGCACCCCTAGTCGCAGCTCAAGGTTACCACGCAGACCAACAGCACGCAACAGTTGAAAATACCCTAAATCATGGGAACTTATATTGTTAAATTTCCAAAATATATGAGACAGAATCTTCACACATGGAAACTATTTTTAAGCAAAAAGACATTCTCTATGCCGACCTGGAGCAGCATACAAAACAACTAAACAACGACTATCCGCATTGGCACGTTCGTAATGACCCCCTGGCCCTAATGGTAAGCTGGTGTACGGGGAGTATCCAGACTAAAATCGGTAAAATAATACGATGCAGTCCTGGACATGACAACGTACTACAAACGTATAGCCCTCGCTTAAAGACCCATGCGCTACACGGCATTGCCGGCCAAGCCACTGACAAGCAAAATTCAATAACTTAAAAAAATGATTAAAGATTTTCTTAAGTTTATCTCAACGGTTACTCTTTAGTAGAAATGCATGGTAAAAAATGTAGGATAACCAAAACACCATTTTTCACATATTAAAGGAAAATCTATGAAAATATCTATCCACCACATCGTAGCATTCGCATCGATGATCATGATTACTGGCTGCATTGGCGACAATGACAAATCCTCTAAAGCGCCAGCACAAACTAAAGCACCAGTAGCAAAAGCTAATGCTAAGGCTGACAAAGGTCACAAAAGCACAAAGTCTCACGTTGTTGAGCTTGAAAAAGGAAAAAAAATCGAGCATGTTATCGGTAAAAAAGCGATAGTAAAGTTCCATGCTAATTGGTGCCCTGCATGCGGCATGATGAAAAAAGAATACAAGGAATTAGCTCATAAACTTTCAGAAAAACTAGACTTTATAAGTGTAAACATTGATCACCATCCAGAACTCGCTAACAAACATAACGTGAAGTACATACCACACGTAGTTTACCTAGAAAAAGTTGGTGAAGAGCTAAAAGAAAAAGCTGTACGAGAAGGTGAAAGCCTTAAAGACTTCGTGCATAAATACGTTTAATTGCAAAATATTGTAACATCAAAAAGAAACGATGTAGCGTATACGTTGTTTACTATTCTCATCCATCAGAAGGAAAAAAATGAAAGATAACAAATTCGTTATCATAATGGTAATCATAGGCGCTGTATGCGCCGTATGGTACTGGCAAAAAGATTGCTGTCACTGTAGCAAGCACAAAGCAGCTCATCACCATTCAGCTCAAATTCATCACGCAAAGAAATAACTAAATAAAAAAGGGGGCCAATTCGGTCCCCTTTTTCTTGTTTTACTTAACGTTATATGCTCAAAGATTTAGCAACAGTAACATCACTTAATAACGCACCGCCCTGCTCTTTTATATACGGATCGCCTCCACGACCAAGTATCGCAACAATAGCTCCATCAGGAGCGCTTTCATAAGCATAATTAATAGCTTGTACGCGATTCAACTCAACTGTAATCTTTTCTTGATTCTTTATACCAACGCGAATGTCACTAACAATCTCTTTTGTCGATTCACTACGCGAGTTATCCCAAGTCAAAACAATCTGATCAGCAAACTTATCTGCTATTCCACCCATTATTGACCGTCTGTCTTTACCACGTTCTCCACCACAACCAAAGACCACTGTTAGGTGCTTGGTCTGCTCTTGCAAAGTCTTGAAAAGAACCTCATATGATGATGGATTATGAGCATAATCTACGTAACAAACAATGCCGCGGGACCACTTATACCGTTCAAGACGAGCAGGAATGTTTGGCATGCTAACCAATGCCCGCTTTATAACTTCAAGAGTAACGCCCTTGCTACAAGCCATCGCCAAGGCTGCAAGCATGTTTGAAGCATTGTATTCACCCATCAACGAAGGACACACAACCTCCTGCCCATCATACAAAATTGTTGCTTGGCCTTTGTTCATAGCCTGATATTGAGCGCAAAAATTAGCTGCATGATCCAGTCCATACGTTATGCTACCTGCTATGCTTTTAGCTACGCGCTGACAAGTTTTGTCATCCGCGTTCAATAACATTGGAGCAGCTTTTCGTGCTTGTTCAAACAAGGTAACCTTGGCTACCAAATATTCAGCCATGCTTGGATAGAATTCTGAGTGCTCAATAGAAAAATTAGTAAACAAAACACCATCAAAACCAATGCCATGCGTTCGATAAAGCGATGTCGCCTGTGCAGCAACTTCCATGATCAATATCTGAACATCACGCTCAACACAAAGCTTAAGAAATTGATGCAAGTAGTCTGGCTGACGTGTTGTAAGCTTGGTTATAAAATCCTCATTGCCGATGCGATTAACCTGCGTAGAGGTCAAAGCTGTGCGAAAACCAGCAGTTCTGAAAATATGCTCCAGCATCCAACAGGTCGTAGTCTTACCTTTGGTTCCCGTAACGCCGATGATACAAAGCTTCTTGTCAGGCGAACCTGCGGCCTTAGCGCTCAACGTAGCAAGCTCTTTACGCGCATTTTCAACCTCAACAAGCTCTACACCTCGAGAATTACATAAATCACGAACAGTAGGGTCAAATTTGCCACGCTCAATAACTATAGACGAAGCGCCACGGTCAATCGCTTGTGCGATGTACCGGGCGCCATTTTCTTTAGATCCATTGATCGCTACAAAAACTGTACCTGCACCAACATTGTTGGTATGACAAGCGACGGGAAATACCCCCGACAGAGAATCAACGCTCATTCAATGCCTTTATACTCGTGAGCGATACTTGCGTAAGCCTGCTCGTAATTCTGGCAAGAAGGCAAACGATGCGTACATCACTATCACAAACATTCCTGCATTTACTAAGTCACACACACAAAATAGCGTTTTGACTTGAATGATTGTGCCAAAGAATGCAATACAGCAGTACAAAATAGAGAAAAGAGTAGAGAATCTACCACCGGTCAAAAATAACCAGCATCGACGAGCAATGTAACCGTACGAAACAAGTACACCGATTCCAAACATAACCGAAAGTGTGGTCACCACAAGAGCACCAACCCAACCAAATGCGCTACTAAACGCAGCAATGTCAAGATCGATACCTGTCATGCCATTATTCCATACACCGCTGGAAACGATACACAATGCAACTGCAAAGGTCATAACATGTGTGCTTATAAACGTACTTAACATTGAGGCAATACTGTCCTGTACAGGACGTTTGCTACCCGAGGCTCCGTACAATACACCTGCGATACCAAGACCAGCTTCGTTAGCATTTAGCGTACGTGCAATACCGTAGCGAATCGAGCTACCCAATGCCGCACCACCAACTGCTTTAGGCGTAAACGCACTTAAAATCATAAGCTTTAGCGCTGGGAGCAATGCTGCCCAGTTGTAGATTAAGACGATACTTGCAGAAAGGACAAATAATCCAACTTTAAGAGGTACAAGGCGATCAGAAATTCGCAAAATACGTGCCGCACCACCAACCATCAGATAAACCACAAAGGCAAATAATAAGAACGCTATCGCGTAAGTTGAGTATGCCAATGCACCGCTAAACCCAGCACGTGACAAAATCGACTCAACTCCAAAGCGAACCGAATTACACTGCAACGCGTTACCACTAGCTAAGCTGTAAAACAGGCAAAGCAATGCGTATAACGAAGGTAAAATAAAACTTCCAGGCAAACGCTTGAAATATTCCATCGGGCCACCGATGCTATTCGGCCCTTTAGTTTGCTGACCAACAAGACCAATCGAAATATATACTTCAATATAGCGGAAGGCCATACATAGAAAGCCAAAAATAAACATCCAAATTGCCGCACCAGGACCACCTAAATGAATAGCCGTCGCGGTACCAGCAAGTCCTCCGTTACCCAGACTTGTACCAAGGGCATTGATAAAGGCCTGAAAAGGCGAAATATCTGTCCCTTCAGCCGTGTCCGAATCAGAAAAAATCGCCATTTTCCACGCTGTGAAAAACGAACGGAATTGTACAAACCCAAGTGCGATTGTCAGAATAGTACCTGTAGCTAGCGCGCCAATTACCATGGGCCAACCCCATACGTAATCATTAACAATGCAAACAAGATTACTCATAAACGACAACATATCTTCTCCATGAAACAAAGAAATAAGACAGTATAAAAGGACAAACCGACAATAGTCTACCCGCTCTTGCAAATAACGTACAGTGCGCCTGTGTTATGCTATATAAAGTAAAAAAAACAATACCCAAATTACCTTAGGAAATCACGTAATGAAAATTCTTGCCCTAGATGTAGGCGATGCTTGGACAGGAACAGCCATTTCGGATGAGCTGGGCTTTATCGCTCGACCTTACAAAACAGTTAAATCAAATGATTTAATAGATTTTTTAGAAAAAACGCTTACAACACAAAATATCGGCACCGTTGTTGTCGGTCTCCCTCGTACAATGAAAGGGCATGACTCACAACAAACAATTAAAGTCCGCACAACAGCCGAACAACTTGAGCAAAAATTTACACAATGTTCATGGATAATGTGGGATGAACGCCTATCAAGTAAACGTGCAGCTAACCTAACAAAGCCGATGAACAAAGAAGAAAAAATCAAACTACACTCAGTAGCAGCAGCATTTATTCTAGACTCTTATCTTCAGGCTGTAGGGCAATAAACTATATACCTTAACTGTTCATCTTGACATACCAATCAAGGACACAGTACCCTCACAATAGGTACTACTGACCGCATATGACTTCTGGGCAGACAACAGAAAGGCTCGAGAAAAAAGGAAACCGGACCAGGGTAAAAAAGGAATAGTTATGAAATGTAGTAAATGTTCTGGTTTAATGGTGCTACAATCTTTTTTCGATCACTTTCTCAATTACGAAGGTTGGAGATGTCTAAACTGTGGTAGAATCGTTCCAAAAAAAGAAAAAACGCTTGAGTTTGATACCTTCAGCATTTTTTATCAGCAATACAAATGTAAAAACCAAAAATAATCGACTGACATAATTAACAATGGCAATCTACCTAGTACTCCACACAACCTACCTAACAGTTGATCTGGCCCTGTATAACGATACGGCTTGCATTGGCTTTGTGCAGCATGACAAAAAAACAGCCAGCAAAAAAATAATCAGTCTAATTCATCAGATCCTTGAGCAGAACAACACTCCACTCGATTCAATTGATTTTTTTGCCACACATCAAGGACCTGGGCCCTTCACCACACTTAGAATTCTTATAGCGACAGCAAATGGATTAAGTTTTGCAACCGGAACACCAATCGTTGGTGTAAACGGTCTAACTACATTTGTACACGAACATGCACAAGATGATCGGGCAACCGTAGCACTTTTGAATGCATACACCGGTCAGGCTTACTACGCTATACTCAAAAGCCGTGAACAAGAGCCAATAATCGGCTGTGCACCCATAGCTACCGCACTAACGCTAATAAAAGAACAGTGCAAAACGTCAGCACCATACTTGGTGGGCAATGGAGTAAAAGTATTTTCTTCTGAAGTTGCAGCTTTGCTTCCACAAGCCATCATAGCCGATGATCTGCCAGACAGCTGCTCCGTACACGCTTTGGCCCTTCAGGGGCTCAAACAATGGTCAAATAAAGAAGGAATCACTCAGCAGCTAGTGCCACTGTACATGAAAGAACACTACGCACAACGCCCAAACCAATCGTAACAGCCTGATGCGCACGTAGTACAGTTGGTGTCAATCTGGTAAAAGAAAAATCAGATTTCTTTATAGATACCTTTTCTTCCTCACTCAAGTCCGCTTCTGGACCACTCATTAAACAGATTGAATCCGAACAATCTAGTCGATTAATAAGACCTGTTACAGGCTCTCCCGCTCCGTCAAAATAGATTTTATGCGATGCTCCTTGCAAAGCCTCACTACTCAACAGCTGGTCAAAGCTCATGACAGGTGCAATCTCGGGAAGGCATAGCTGCTTTGCCTGCTCGCAAGCGGCTATCAGAATTTTTTTTAATCGATCATACCGCAAAGCCTGTTCGGCTAACGTATGTGTTTTTGAAGAAGTAAATGGAACGATACGATTTACACCAAGCTCAGCTAAGGAGTAGATCGCTTTTTCTAGAGAATCTTTTTTTAACAAAGGCAGACAGTAGGTAATGTAAGGAGTCAGCTCCTGTACAACATTAAATTCCTTTACGCTGCCCACAATAGCTTTGCTAGTAACCTGACTCAACTGTACAAACGCTTGTTGATTGCCATCAAAAATCGTTAGCCAGTCACCGGCTTTCAATCGCAAAATCTTAACGACACGACGACAAAGCTCTCGATCAACAGAGTTCCAAACCTGATCAGTTATTGTATCTTTAAGATTGTCGACAAAAACAGCAAAGTTATGCCGAGCCATCAGCCACCTTATCAGAAGATTCAGATGAACGAGCTGATCGCAACTTTAATCCGATCAACACATGTTTTATGTTTACATTACGACGAGCAAACCAACTTCTCAATGAATCTTTTGCATCTTGATATACAACAAATACCTTGGAGCCAATAGATAGAACAAATTGTGTAAAGCGTGGCGCCACAGAACGTGCATAAAGCAATAAACTATAATCAGCCAACTCACCACTGCTGATAGCAATATCCTCAAGCGATTCTAACTGAGCATCAAAATCAAATTCGTCATCAAAGCCAACTTCGGACTCAAAGTCAGACGTGTCAACAACCGGACTTGGTCGCAGATAGCTTCTTGATACGGTCGCAGGACCATACATTTCAACGTTACCAATCTGCTGAGCAACTAAAGTTCCAGAGGCAACGACCAACAAACATAAACTTGTAATTTTCATCCAAAATTCCTTTTCTTAAATAATAAGGCAATCTGCCGGCATTATTGCACACAGACTGCTCTTTTGGCAAACGATACAAATCCGTCCTCTTGCTTCATAACAAAAAAACCTGACCGCTTATACAACCGACTAGCACCAACATTATTCGTGCGAGTAACCAACGTTACAACACTACATCCGTTACGCACTAAATCATCGAATGCATATTGTACCAATTTTTTCCCTATTCCCCTACCCCTGACATTTGAGTCGGTAACCAAAAAGCGTATTTGCCCAACGCCAGAACGATCTTTGTAATACGATATGAACCCAACCGGGTTGTTCCCAATCAAATACACCTTCATGCGGTATGATGGTCGCCTAGATTTGTAGTCTTCTGATCGCAAATACGATTCAACAGACCTAAAGCTCAATGTCTCAAACAACCAGTAAATATTATTAGAAAAAAGATCAGCTATTATTCTCTCATCACGCTTTTCCTGATAATCCAGAATACGCTCAGATGGATTATGAATGCGCCAAACAACTACGCCAGAGATAATCATACCAGCAATCAAACCCAACAAGGCCCACGTTTTCGCGGCTCCTCTAAACATTTAAGTCCCTAACTGATTATCCTGTTTGATAGCATATATCAGCTCAGTACTGCTCACAGAGCAAACAAACCTGATAAATAACGAACCTGATAAATAATGGTGCACATTACACAATGCTAGCCTAGCATATAATTTATCAAACATGCGACACACCCGGATGAAATTCAATAAGCGCTAACAATCAATAAGTCTATAATTAAAGAAAAAACCGCCCCCAAATAATGGGAGCGGTTTTAAAATCTAAGCAAGATGCTTGTAACAATCGCTTACTCTCGTGGAGCGCAGAATGGAAGAAGTGCCATGATGCGAGATTTTTTAATTTGCTTGGTCAAAAGACGCTGATATTTTGCTTTAGTACCCGAAATACGAGCCGGCAAAATCTTACCACGTTCTGTTAAGAACATTTTTAGAAGATCAGCATTTTTGTAATCGATAGTTTTTGCCAATTCAGGATCACTGGTGAAACGGCAACGCTTGCGAGCGGAGTAACCACTACGACGAACTTTTTTCTTCAGTAGACGCGCACCAATGCGCAGCTTCATTTTACGTGACATTATGCCTTCTCCTGATCTTGTGTAGTATCTTCATCAGTTTTGTCGACAGCGTCAGCAACAGGAGTCTCTTCTTTTTTAGAATCAGAAACTTCTTGTTTTTTAGACGGCTTAACCGGAGAAACAACTTTCTCCTTCTTAGCAGCTACTTCTTTAACCGCTACGACTTCTTCTACAACTTTTTCAACTTCTACAGCTGGCTGTTCTTCAACAACTACCGCTTCAGTTTCTTTTGTAGCAGATTCTTCAGATTGTTCTACTGTTTGATCGGATGAATCCTGCTCAACAGCTTCTGATTTTGCTGAAACATCGGATGTTTCAGATGCAGCAGACTGTTGTGATGATTTTAAAATATCATCCATTTTGTTGTCTTTAATAAACTTATCAACACCACCGCCCTCAATACTTTCATCAAGTGATTGTGGTCGTTTGTATTCACTAGGAGCATCTTCATCAAGGCTGCTAGTCATCAGACGCATAACCAATTCTGAATAACGAAGCTTAAAATATGTAGTGATGTCTGTGTGAATGTTGCCTTCATACTCAGAGTCAATATCAAAACGAGCGAGGTAATAAACACCGTAATCATTTTTGCGTACAGGATAAGCTAAAAGATACTTACCCCAACGGTCAAAAGACTTAACTTTGCCTTGCTTCGTCTCGATCAACGCGGCGAAATCACGCTCTAATTTTTCTTGTTCTGCAGTAGTAATTTCAGGAACACTCAGAAAGAGTGTCTCATAACGAACCATTCGGCTCTCCTAACAATACGATAAACGGAAGTGTTAAAAACACTACAAAGTCCCCAACGGACCTTGTTTAATCATTATCTATTTTACCACGCTAGAAGAAAAACAAAAGGGGCTTGCACTTTCTGTTAAGACACAAAAAAGAGCAGCCTGTCTTAGACAAACTGCTCTTTTTGATTTTCTTTAATAGAAAAAGCTTATGCGAATCGTTGCTGACGCTGAACAATACGACCGATTATACGGAAGTGATCCTTACTGCGAACCAGTGCGATTGGCGATTGCTTGTGGTTAACCGACTCAAGAACAATGAAATCGTCTGTGTAGGTTACCTGCATGATTGCTTTAACTGGCGTCTCGTTACCATATTCAACGGCCGCGATATCACCTGAATGTGTCCATACTTCTGGAGAAATAATCAGTAAGTCACCCTTAACAAAAACGGGAGCCAACTGATTGTTCTGCAATGAAAGTGCGAACATATTTTGATCTGAGCTATTTAATGCTGGAACAAATACATCTTTAAAACCAGATGTAATTTGCGCGAGCTGGTTATTGTACGGTGATGGATTCGATGGAATCTCACCCGTTACCGGAACAACCTGAACACTTAATTGAACATCACCAGCATGTTCTGGTACTGCAACTTCAGCTTTGATGTTGTCAGTACGTTTACGATGCTGTGCAAAAAGTGCAATTGGATCTATTTCAAAAGCATCAGCTAATTTTTTTAGGGAATCTTCATTCCAACGGCGAGTACCATTTTTAATGTGGGTCAGATAACTTTCCGACATACCCGTTTTTTCCGCTAAAACCTTCGTAGTCCAGCCTTTTTCACGTAGCAATTCTTTGACACGTAGTGCTGTTGAAGAAATTGACATAGATTGACTCCTTCTGATCCCACGTATTGCCTGGGAATTTAAAAGGTTATACAGTATAAAAAACACCGTGTTTCATTATTTTTACTTATATTCTAATTGTACAGGTTATATTTACCATGTCAAATGGAAAACACCAAGGCGCTAATGTGCATATTCAAAAATGCCCCGAATATAAGGACTTTTTCGAGCAAAAAATATGGTCCGATAATGGCTTTGTATGCGGCATAGACGAGGTTGGCCGAGGGTGCCTTGCAGGCCCTGTTGTAGCATGTGCAATCATTCTAACAGAAAAGTCAATACCATCAATTATTCGTGATTCTAAGGAAATTTCTGCTAAAAAAAGGCTCGAGGCATATAATTGGATTATGGAGCACTGTTGGTATGGAATTGGAGTCCAAAATCATGTCATGGTCGACAGGTATAATATCTACCAAGCAACAATGCGAGCAATGCGAAAAGCTGTCAGCCATTTGCTTGTAAACGCCGCGCGCCACCCAGACCTGATTTTAGTTGACGCAATGCCACTTGTAACCCGTTCAACCCAAGCTCCAGTGATCGCTTTTTGCAAAGGTGAAACGTTCTCCAGCTCAATTGCAGCCGCATCAATTGTTGCAAAAGTTGTTCGAGACCAACTTATGAGTCGCCTAGACACAACCATCACCGGTTTTGATATGAGTTCAAACAAAGGATACGGCACACAAAAACATCGTCTTGGACTCAGTCAACAGGGTCCCAGCATTATTCACAGAAAAACTTTTTTGAAAGGAATCAATGAAAAGCGTACCAGCGGACAACAACGCTTTTGCTGAAATTGTAGCAAGCTCACTCAGCAACTGGAAGGCACAATGCTGGAAATGGGACCAAGCCCCATCAATGGGCTCACTGGTCAGTACTACAAGCAACAATCGTACACTGTACGCTATAGTTTATGCCGTGCAAACAGGGTCAGATGACCCAATGCGACAACCAATCGCTTACCAAAAAACAGACGAACAACTGCACCAGGAGCAACCACAAATTTTTGAGTTTTTGCAAACAATCTGCTCCTGCCTACCTCTAGGCTACGAAGAAAATGGTAAGTTTTTTTATCACCTTCCACCACAACCACCCAAAATTCACACCTTTGTCCTAAATCCTGATCAAGAACAAAAATCACGCTTTTTAGACAAAGACAACTACCTACCCTCACTCATAAGCAATGCCACAGGCCTGGCAACCGTTGATGAGCTCCTGCTAGGTCTAATTCGCGAACAATGCACACTAGCATCGTGGAGCACTGACAGGCTTCAATCATTTTTTAAAGCCTATGCACAAAGCGCCGGAACCGACTACAGGCATCTACGCACCCTAATTGAGAGAGCCTTGAGCCTTGTCAAGCAGACACAGGCTCGTTAGCCTGATTGATATGAACCGTAAGCAAAAACTAGTCAACAAGGGAAACCAAAAAGATGTTCGGATTTATTAAAGATAAACTTTCCAAACTATACACCGCGATTACAAGCAAGCTTAGCGCTCTGTTTAAGGGTTCAGTTGACCAAACAACGCTAGACAAGCTTGAACGCATACTCATCGAAGCTGACACTGGCATGAGTACGACTCGTCTTTTAATGGATCGACTTAAAAAATCTTGGGAAGATGGCAACATCACACAAGGCAGCGACCTAAAACAGGCGCTGTGTACAGAGCTCAAAAGCCTATTCCCACCCGATAAATCAATTTCTGAATGCCGTGTATTCCTCCTGGTAGGCGTTAACGGTAGCGGCAAGACAACACTAGCGGCTAAGCTCGCCCATCGTCTGCAAAAAGAAGGCAAATCGGTAATGCTAGTTGCAGCTGACACCTTCCGCGCTGCAGCACAAGACCAACTAGAAGTCTGGGGAACCCGACTCAATGTACCCGTTGTTCGGGGTATAGACGGACAAGACCCAGCATCGGTTGTTTTTCAAGGATGCAAAGAAGCTAAAGAAAACAACATTGATGCTGTTATAGTCGACACAGCCGGACGCTTACAAACTCGTGTCAACCTCATGAAAGAGCTTGAGAAAATAAATAAAGTTATCGAACGCCACTTCCCAAATGAGCTTATCTGCACCCTACTCACAGTCGATGCAATGCTAGGCCAAAATTCACTAGAACAAGCCCGCCTGTTCCAAGAAAGCACACAGCTTGATGGCATTGTGTTAACCAAGATGGACGGCACCGGTAAGGGTGGCATAGCATTCGCTATCGCCCATACTCTAAAAATTTCAGTTCAGGCTATTTCATTCGGAGAAACTGTCGAAGATTTGCGGCAATTTGACGCGCAAGCCTTTGTCCAAGAACTAGTAAACGGATAACAGACAAAACAACTCCTTGCTCTTGTGCTCTCTCTTCTGTTAAAGATGAGATACTGTTTTAAAGCTTTTTACTGTAAAAAAGGAGCAACATGAAGCGATTACTTAGTCTTGCATTGATTGTTACATTTACTGGTGCAGTAAGTGCCTACAAACTACCCAAAAAATTTACCTTCAGTGAATCTGAATTCAAAACACAATTTAAATTTTCTCCAGACGAATACTACGTAAACAATGCAGACCAATCACCGACGTACGCGCAAGCAAGCAACCAAATAGACAAAATTATAAACAAAGAAAATGACGCTGTAAGTGGTCCAAACGATACTCAAAACATAAACAGCGCCGTTAACACCGCACAACAATTGATAAACGTAGGAATAAAAGAATACAATTTATCAAACGCCTGCAGACCAAGACAACCTATCGGACTTGATGGCTGTAATAAACTTCTTGAATCTACTATAAATGACTGGGCCTACGACAAGTCAGACTGGAACCCAACAGCCAATGGCAACATGATCCTGCGCAAACAAGCAATTCTACAACAAGCTGCAAATTTAGTAGAAAGCGTCTCATACAACCTAAACGACGATGATTCACTAGTTTTTATCAAATGGTCTAACAAAATACAAAAAATGGCTGATTTTAACAGACTTATAATAGACATCATCCCAACAAAAAACGTCCCATGGTCGAGTGACAATTATAGACAAATAACAGAATCTGAATATAACGACTCGCAAAAAAAGTTCCATGATTATAGCGAAAAGAATCCCACAATCCCTTACAAAGTTAATTATCTCAAAAAAATATACGCCAATGCTGTAGACGAATACTACAGCTCATACCAAAATGTAATCAGCAATAAAAATAAGCAGTATGACAATATTGGCCAAGAAGTAGACCCAATCCTCAAACAATACTTCGGGTTTGGTTGGAAGGAGTTTTACCAGCAATCATTCAATCGGGACGCTTACAGCAAAAAGATCGATAAAGTATTTGATGATATTGGCCAAAAAATCGCAGACATCCCTGACAAACAAAAAGCCGCTAGCATTGCCAAAATTAAAGCTGCCGGCCAAGAGATGGATAACATCATACAAGCCAGCCTCAAGCTCGCTCTTTCGATTTACGACCTTAGCAGTGCTGATGACCCAACGCTTGATCTTGCAATTAAAGCATCTAAACATTCATCAAAACAGGCCATGATCAACGGATCAGGACTTCTTGGGCGCAAACTATGGTTATTGAAAAAACTTCAATCTGCCGGCCGAGCAATGGCAAAAAAACACTTTGTTTCTCCAATAACCCGCAAGCTCTGGTATCCAGCACCAAAGAATCCTAGCCCCAAACAAAATTACTTTGGAATAGACCTTAAAAAAGCAGTTCAGAGTGTTGAGTTGATGTACAACATTATGCTCGAAAACAAATACAACACAAAAGAAGTCGGCTATGTTATTACTTCTAGCTCATACAGCGCTCAGATACGCTCATACCGAAAAGCGTCAATGGTGAACAAATCAGAAGTTCTGCAAAAATTGTACGCAAAATCGTTTAATAACTCTCAGATGATTAGCCGCTATAACGTGACCTACTTCACAAACAAAGTTGTTGATCCTGAAGCTGGTTACCATGCTATCATAAATGCTGAGATGAAGAAGCAGCTACCAACTCTAAACAGCCAACTGTATTACATAAGTAGCCAAATCGCCGGATAGTATAAAGTCTTTTATTAGGGGCTTTACCCGTTATAACGCGGCAAAGCCCCTCCTTATTTAAGGGAGGAAACTTTTATCAGCTTCAAATAAGTTGTTGATAAACTGACTCTACAATTAGTTAGGCTGATTTTAACCAACATCCTGATTTGCAGTTCAGTTATTATACCAGGCGGCCATCATATTTAATCTTACTCTTCCAATCATCAGCTATGATTGCACCATTTCGATATCTATTTATTTTTTGATAACGATTCACCGCTTCTTCTGTTAAAGCGTTAACCTGCCAGACATCTTGAGCAACTTCTTCAATCGCGATTCCCGGTGATGCTTTTTTATACAGCTCTAACCATCGACATGTCAAATCGCAAAAAGCCTGTTTAGTTGTTCTAAACGGATAGTAATTTTGATCATCTTTAAAAAGTGGCCGATCTTCTACCCCTAAACCATCCTTACTGCAGCCAATGTAAACATTAGAATCGATCGTAAAAATATAAAACAAGCCAAAGAAGCCCTCTGGCTCAAAAGTGTTTATCATCTTAAAAAATTCATCTAATTTTCTAGTCTCGATTATTTCGAACAAAAATGCCCACAAATAGCCGACACCCCTGTCTTTTGAACGAGCAAGGGAACAGTAATGCGAAATTTTGTCATAATCGTACTTCTCAATACACAGCAATCTCATCGATGAATTTCTTTCGACTTTGGCAGAAATACTGATCATAGCAACCCTGACTTAAGGCTTGAAGGTAAAAAACCTGTTCTTGGCTCAGCAATCGATCGGTACAAGGTAAAACCATAGTCAGTAAGTTCGCTTACTGACCAAACATCTTGAGCCGTTTCATAAATACAAAATCCGTCAATTGGAGATTCCTCAAACATCGAATTTGACTGCCATACAAGGCTATCAAAGCCCTGCTTAGTCGTTTTGAATGGATGATAGTGTGGGTCATCTTTAAAAAGAAGCAACTCTTGATCATCATCAGAAAATACTTTATAGTCTGGTTTCAAGCCATTTTTCTTAAAGCCGATATACACAAACGAGTCATCAGTAATAATATAAAACTGTCTTTTATCACTCTGGAGCGAACCTCCCAAATGTTCGAGCAAATAGCACCACAGAAAGCCAATGCCCTTGTCACTTGAACGTGCAAGCATTACGTATTTAAAGTCTTCACCTCAAGTACACCGGCCTTTTTAAGATATCCATTACGGTCCCAATGTCCGCCCACTATATTTTTAGCCCCATCACATTTTTGATCAAAGACATGTTCTACATCAATCCATGATATTTCTATGCCTTCATACTTACCTGCGATACCTGTTGGCGAATGTGTCCTACGCACCCTTTTCTGAATACACTCTCTGACAAACTGAGCTCGATATCTGTTACATTGAACGATAATTTTATCACTCGATTGTTTACCTGGTATTATTTCACAGCTTGCCTCATGCCAGCTCTGCCAGCTATTGCATTTAGCCGTTTCACCAACACCGCCGAGACTATCATCAAGCTCAAAACGTTTTTTAAGGGCCTCGGGCGCACGCTTAAACAAGGACCTATCTACTTGTTTCTCTCTCAATGTAAATTTATGATCACCGCGATTATGTTTCAAACCAGAACGAAGCAGACTTACTTCCTCGGGGGTTGCCCAGCAAGTTGCTGTACTTTCCAGCGGAGTGCATGTTCTTATAGTTCCAGATTGGTCTACATGCATTTGCATGCGCAGACCAGCATTTGTTGAACACTCGATGTTGAATGACCCATCGCCACAAGCAATAGTCTTATCGATGTTGCAGCAACCCTG
>JABJEI010000010.1 GCA_018663245.1 bacterium | reverse complement strand
CTTATTAAACTTATACCAGTACGAGACAAAGGCACTAACATAACCATACAAACCCTTAAGATCATCGTTTTTGTACTTAGGGTTACTATGATTACTAAAGATAGTGCGCAGCAACCCGCTCAAGGCTGTATACAATTTATGGCCATCCTGAGTGTGAAGCGATTTGTACAACAGAAGTTCACGACTAAGGCGAACGGCCTTTAGCTCATGCTTGTAGATGAATAGATTTGGATTTTCACTTTCAGCAATCCCCGTTTCCGGTGGAGAGTAGAAGTCAGATCGCAGAGTAAAGTACTCGTGCCCACCAATCAAGAAAGGCCCAACCTTGAGATCGTCCTTCATCTGCTTAAGAGTAGCAACCTGTCCGTGAGCTTCTGAACCATCTTGGCCATAGCCCTCAAACAGTGATCCTAATTCTCGCAAGTTCGGATCTTTTGAAGCTGAAAATGTACTGTTTTTTCGGTCCAAGAATGCGTTTATTTTTTCTGTTACGTGCTCTTTTTCGCGAACCATCTCTACAGATGTTTTTGTAACAGGACCTTCTTTGTCCGCAAAAAGCTTACCTGTTTTGACATTCGTAACACGATTATCAAGGAAGCTCCATACAAACGCTATTTCTGAATTCAAAATCAAAGTCGGGAACGCTATGTCGTCGCTAGACTGAACAACAAACAACTCAACTGGTGTGAATGTCTGGTCAAGAGGCAAAACATAGTCATAAATCATAGATTCATAACTCACTGCCTGATCATCAGGCACATCCTCTCCAGCCGCCTTTCTATTTATTGCTTCAAGCGATCTCGCCCGCTCTCGATCCTGCAACTGCTTAGCAAGCATTGTATGAGGCGTTTGATAAATCTTTAAACCATACGCAACAAAGTTCGCTGAAACTAGCGCTTCAGAGTCGCCAGATTCTTTAGATGCTTTATCAGACGGACCCGCTTTAACAAATGCCGCTTCAACCAAATCTGCCTTTGGTTGGTTAGAAATAATCTGCAAGATTGGTGTTTTTACTTTATCGCCCGCGGGAATTGAATGTATACCCTGAATGTTAAAACCTATCCCTGTAGCTCCACTGGGGTCAGGATCCGAGCCATCGGCCGAATCATCCCCAGTTGCCTGAGTCTTGCTTGACTCATCACTCTTATCTTTTTTATCTATTTTGACTATCGTCGCACTACTAACAGCCTTACCATTTTTGAACTTTATCGTAACATTACTGTTAAGTGAGTTCGCCATTGGCAACAAGGTACGTGGATAATTATCGTTTATTTTACCAGAACTGTGAGTGACTTTTTTGTCGTGAGACTGCTGTCCCATCACATACGCTATTGCTTTATTACCAGGGGCTTTAGCCTTAGTAGTCGTCTTAATTGCAGAAGGAAGCGATTTAGTACCGTTTACAATCTTGTTTACCTCGATTGTAGCTGGTGGGTTTTCAACCCAGCCTCGAATTTCTTTAAGAACATCGCTAATAGTTGGGAAGTCATTTCTGCCATTTTTTGCGTTAGTACCGTAAATAAAGTGCATTGGTCTATCAGGACTAGCTGGAGCACCGCTGCTAAGCATTTGATACCCAGCACCTTGACCGCCAATCAAAAGTACAGATTTAGCCTCTTTACTGCCAATCATTACTTGACCAATTTTACCATAATTATCAACGGCAACAGCAAACGTTGTGTTTTTCCAGAAAGAAACCGCTTGAGCAAACTTGCCTGAAGTTGAATCAACATTGGGAACAAAGCGATCATTATACTTATAATCAGCAGGCTTTCTCTTTGAAGCAGATTCAGTTGTACCAAAACGTTTTATCCAACCACTAATTAGGCCCCATCCACTCCAAAGTTCTTTGTGAGTAGGAGTGTCGCCAGGAGCAGCCATGTAAATGTAGTATTTACCGGATAAAGCATTGTTTTTAGCAAGTAGTGTCCGCGGAATCTGGAACTTCAACCCTGCAAAGTCAACAACCTCTGCAACTTGCTTTTGACTTGCAGCACCCTTCCTGTCTTTATCCAAAGAACCAAGAATAAATGCTGGAATTCCAAATGCAACAGCCAACGCTAATGTTTCAATAAGCTTACCTAAGCCAGCCTTGATTTTATCGCCAATCCACGAAAGCGCTCGCTTGAATTTTGACTTAAATGTGGGAGTAACCTCTTCGAGATGCTCATCAAGTGCATCTTTAATCGTTTTACTAACCGCCTCTTCTGCTTCACCAGCGTCTTCAAATTGACTCGTCAGAGCTTTTTTGGCTTCCTCAACGGCATCAACTTGTGCATTTCGATGCTGAACTAGCTCTTCTCTTTTAGTCTTGGAGAGCTTTTTTTTGTCACTATCTTTAAGCTTACTATCTTTTTCCAGCTCATCATTAAAATCTTCAAGCATTTTTTGCTTGTCCTTCAAATCAGATTTGGCCTCTTCAATTTTTGAGTCGCCCTCAGTTTTAGTTGTTTCTGTTAAATCATCACCAGACTCTTCTAACGATTTCTTAGCATCTTTTGTTGCTTGAACAACCTCTTCCTTAGTCTGACCCTCGGGCGGTTTATTACCACCGCTTCCGCCTAGCTCACTATCATTGCTAGTTGCCTTTTCAAAAGCATCTACATCGGTATCAAGCGTCTTAGTTGAATTAGTTACAGCAACTTCAGAAGATTTTGCATCTTCCTTAACCGCGTTAATCAGATCATTATTTTTGTCTATCTGATCACTCATGGCAGTCTTAAGCTTCTCTTCATGCAAGGCCTTATCTGCATCAGACATACCCGTCGTATCAACTTCTCTTAGTTTAGATATTTTATCAGCCGCATTATTCAGTTTAGTTTGTGCATCATTAATTGTATCGCTAGGAGAGTCAGAAATAGCACTTCCCGATGTTTGTGCATCAGAGATGTTTGTCTTCATTTCTTCAGTAACATCGCTTGTTGTTTCTGTAGGTTTAAAATCCTCTGTCAACTCTTCTGGGTCGACATCTTTGCCAAGATCTTGCGCAACATTCTCAATGGAGTCTTTTATAGCATCCTCAGAGATGTTTACTGTAAAATCCGTAGCATCTGAGTCCAGCGTCTTGAGAATTTGAGGCCCAAGTTCTGCAGCCAAATCCTTGGCCACCATCTCGCCTGCACCATCTCCAAGTGTTTTTTCAAGGCCATCCAAAACAGTACCTTCGATTGCCTTTTCAGCCAGGTCAGTCACTTCTTCTGAAGCAAAATCTGCCCAAGACGAACCAACAAAACCACCGACCAAAACTAATAGTAAGCAAAGCCTAATTTTTGAAAAACAGTCACGCATGACCAAAACCCTTTCAAATCGCAATCAATATCTTTCTCGCGATTAAACGTAACCAGGGTCAAGCCGTACTTGCAATAGTTTGTAAGCCAGTTACCAAACATATCCAGAATGATGAGCAAAACCGAATCCAGGACCATAATACCCAGGATTCCATGCATACCGTCCGTAGTACGGTCCACCGTAACCATACCAAGGGTGGTACGATTGGCTCGCAAAGAGCACACGAGCTTGTCGCTGCTCACGTTTTCGTTTTTCTTTTTCTACTAATTTTGCGTTAACTTGCTCACCTAAATGGCGCTCAACAAAGCTACGCAAATGCGCATCGTTGCCAGGATTAGTTATCTTTACCGGCTCTTCTTGCTCGTCAGTCACTGGTACCCCATCATGAAAAATCATGGTCGTGTACGTTGGCTGCGATTCAGCCGGTTTACGCTCAAGTTTATAGCGCTCTTCCAGAGCCTTTGCCCGTTTTTTGCCTAAATCAACCTTGATAAAGCGCACACCTGCATCCTTAAAAGAGTCAACCTTGCTGACATGCTTAAAGAGAGCTTGTTGATCGCTATTCATCTTACGTGCTCGTTTTTTAGCCTCACCCTTTAGCCCCTTAAGACTGTAGCGATAAAACATTGGAACGGTCATAAAATGCTTGGTTATCTGTTTACGGAACCAATCCAAAGAGCTTCCTGAATGGATACCCCCCAAAGCTGCCGTTGGTATGATAATCGTCAACAATATTATTTTTATACTATTCTTCACTATCCTGTCCTCCTAAAAACCTATTCAGAGCTGTTCGCACGGGTCAGCGCGCGTTCCCTGAATTGAAACCATCTCGTCTTCTTCAAAATCATGTACAATTTTTTCTACATCTTTACGTTTAATTTTCCCGTCTAACACTTCGCGAATAAATCGCTGTACCACTCCGGTGTACCGATCTGGATTATAAAAAAACGAATCAAAGTGTCTGCGACCGTTGGTTACCCACAACCGCTTGTACCCTTTAACGCCATCGTACACAGCCTTAACCGCATGTGCTGGCGCTTTTACATCATTTTTGCAAGTTATAAAAAGGCACGGACGTGCAATGTTTTGTGCCGCTTTAACCGGCGAAATCTGGTGCACACAGGTATTGATACGTCGAGTATCAAGCTTGACCGTTGTCCGCATAATCATCTTCAGAATTGATTGAACCCACGATGAGTAGGCATAACGACGCAATATCCAACGCCCAGGCAAAAAATACTCATGCCCAAAAAAACGAATTTTAATATTGTTTAGCCCTCGATCAATAATGCCGTCACTAGAATCAAACGGACAATCAAGAACCAATCCATCAAACAGATTAGGGTCTTTTTCTTGTGCCATGATTGCCGCAGCTGCACCCATCGAGAAACCGTAAGCAAATACCGGAAGCTTGCCAACATGGCGGTCGGTGCGGATAAAGTCTACAGCACCCAAAACATCGTACATCTCGTTGTATCCAAATGAGCAGCACTGCCCCTGCGTCAGCTCACCATGAGCCCGGAAGTCAAAAATAAAGATATTGTAATCAGAAAATATGGCCCGCAAAAATGAGACATCGTGCTTATTGCACATGAACCCGTGGCAAATTAATACCGTAGCTCGCGCGCCAGGACGTTTAATAAAAATTCCCTTGCGAGCAATCACTTTGTCAGAGTCTGCTGACTCGCGGATATTAAAAACCACCGACTCTTGATGCCGCACAGGAGGCCTAACAAAATGACGATAAAGCGTAAAAACACCTACTACTGCAACCATGCCAATAATACATCCAAGCAACAGTGTGCGCCTACCAGCTAACCACTGTAAAAAGTTTTTTCTATTTCTGTGTGCCATAACATGCTCCAGATCAATCTTTCATCAAAATCATACTTTCCTTCTATACATATGATACAACAATCATTTGTATAAATTCAATATTTGAAATAATAAACCATTATTGATAACAAACGAAGGGGGAGACTTTAGCGAAGTAGGGCCTCGACAAAGCCTCGCCGGACAAAGAGGGCAGGCAAGGAAGCACACTCAATTGAATTATTTATTTTTAGAGAATTCGCCTAGACATGTAAGTTGCTATTTGCTGGGCTTTTTTCCTGAAAATATATAAAGCATTTCCCTCTTGTCATCCCCGGCTTTGAACGGGGATCCAGTCTTTAAGTAGTTCATTTAAGGATATTGAATAAGATCTTTAGAAATTGTTTACACTTTTACATATTAACTGTGAAGT
>JABJEI010000013.1 GCA_018663245.1 bacterium | reverse complement strand
TTGGTGGGCTTGTGCAGTCTGTAGAGAATGGAGCATATAATGCAACTAGCTACGTAGTTAAAGGCTGTAACAACCAGTTTGTTAATCGTGCCAGGAAGCATCTTCCTAAAAAACTATTTAAGAGCTGGAGCTTGAAAGTAGCTAAGACTAAAAAGTCTTTGGATAGCTAAAACCATCTTTGGTAAAAGCTAAATTGCGGTAATCAATCGCAATAAAAATCAAGAGGGTCGGCAAAGTTAATCTTGGCCGACCCTCTTTTAGAATCTGTTCCGTCTTCGTTGCACTACGATGCGACTTTGCGTTGCTAATCCGTTCCGTTTACGTTTCTACTGCGACGAGGCTCTGCTTCGTTTGATTATAGCGAGATTAAGATTAAACAAACTTTACCCAAAAACAGGATTTTTACATGAACACAGCAAAAAATTTGCTACTTGCTGGTTTACTTGCTCTCTCAGGCACCGTTGTAGCTTCAGAGACTTCAGTATTGAATGCTGTCGATCAGCAAAAGATGATCAATTATTCCGCTAAGTACAATGTAAATTTGAATGAGCAACTGAAGCAATCTGCGCTTGATCGAGCAAAAGACCAGAAAAACGCTGAGCTTGAACTGAAAAATCAGAAGGTAAATGCTAAGCGTGACTTGGCAAATGTTTTGGCGGATTCTAAGCGTGCGTTGGCAAAGAAGCAAAAAAATTTAGATAGTATGAAGAATATGCTTGATAATAAGCTATCAAGTCAAAAAGCGATTAGTGATCGTGAGTTAGCTGCAAGTGAAAAAGCCTCAGATCTTGAGAAAAATAGTATGAAAAATTATTTTGAGCGCAGACTTGCTAGCATGAAATCTGATTTTGAGCGCAAGATTGCGAGCCAGAAAAGAGCATCAGATATTGAGTTGAATGGAGCGCAATCAAAGAACAAGAAGCTCTTGAAGAGTAACGCAGAGCTTGAAGCACAGGTTGGCAAAGAACGCACTCGTGCTGATGCGGCTGACAAGCGGACTGATAAGGTTTATTTTTCCAAAAACCGTAAGGGATGGCTTGGACATATTGCTATAGAGGTTGTGGGAACTGTTGTTCGATATCTAATGTTTGACAAGATACGTCGATATTAACGATTAAGAAGTATTAACTAATAAATTAAAGGGGGCCAGCTTAAACAAAGCCGGCCTCCTAATTAACTGTAAAACAAGTTCAATAAAAGGTACGTAGAATGGTTAAAAAGATATTACTTTTACTTGGTTTGATGACGGTTGCTACAGGTTCGCATGCAGGCAACGAGTTGAGCAAAAATCGGTTAAGAGAGATGCGCAGCACTGTTTCGGCCTCGCAATCTAAGCAGCTTGCTATTGAGGATGTCAGGAAGTTATTTTGGCGTACGGCATTAATTTTTGGCGGATGGAATGTTGTGCACAGCGAAGGCAAGAAGCGTAAACTGTTTTATGCAGTTATGGCTTTTTACAGTGGCCTGAAAGTTTTTCCAGGTGCTGTTTCTGGTGCTCAAGACTGTATTAACGATTTTTATAACGTTTTTTTTGATCGTTAATTACGCGCAGCTTTGAGTCCGACTCTTAATTATGTAGCCATAACCATTTTTCTTACAACCATACTTTAATTCTTTAGCAAGGGCTTGAGGCCAGGCTTTGCTGGTACTTAGCTCTTTTAGCTACGAATAACGAGCAGGCAGCCTAATCTCCTTCTTTTACAACAATTTTTTTTACTATCTCTCTTTAAGTCTTTTTGCGAGGGGTTGCTCACCCAACCCCTCGCGGACAAGGGTGCCAGGGAAACCCCTGGGCCCCACGCGAGTAAACTTGAAACCTCGAGCTAAAGCTCTGCAGTTTCTTCAACAGTACACGTTAAGCGGAGTTATTTTTATATGGTGGCCATAACTATTTTTTGTTTGCCCGGAAGGTAAGTTTTGGATATAAAGGGTGCTATCTCTTTTGTCATCCTCGTATATGCGAGGATGACAAGGAAACAAGTTTCTAAAAGTCTTCATTATTAGCAGAACTGTTTGAAGCAACCTAAAAGCGTTAGCTTCTGGTTGCAACGTTTTTTGCGTAGGGTTCCAAGGCCCTCCTTGGTGTCCTTGTCTGCAAGGGGTTGGACAAGCAACCCCTTGCTAAAGAATTAAAGTATAGATGTAAAAGGCGATCAAATGATCTATTTAGAGGCTGGATCCCAAGAATTAAAGTATAGATAGGAAAATAGTTATAGATAAAAGTGTAAGAAGCGTGAGTTTAAGAAAAGAGACAATTGTGGTTGGGGGATTGTTAGGGGGCATCCGCCCCCTAACAAAGTATTACTTTAATTGATTGAGCAGCCAAGTTTCTTTGGCCTGCATAATCGCAAAATCATCATCCTTGATATGGTCATAGCCCAGGAGGTGGCAGGTTGCATGTACCAGTATTCTGGTGACGCGTTCCTGCATATTCCCGACCATTTCTTTGGGGTTGCGCTCAAGGTATTCTGGGCAGATTATAATGTCGCCCAAATTTCTTTGGTCATCATCTTGTGCAATGATTTTGGTGTCAGGAGTTGCATCTTCATGATACGGGAAGGCAAGGACGTCGGTCTCGTAATCTTTGCCACGATTTTGCCGGTTGTAGTCCCTGATGGTTTTCTCGTTGCACAGCATGACTCCTAGGTCAAAATCCGCGTACTCCAACAGTTCAAGAAGTCGTTTAGCATTGCGCTTTAGCTCTGCCGTGTCGAGCTTGATTTTTCGTTGCCGATTTATGATACGAATCATCTTTTTTTGTCCTGTTCTTCAGGCTCTTTAAATATTAGTGTTGCATGCCACTTGTCATCAACACTTGTCAGGTTATTTTGGTCGCCGTTCATCGGTGTTTTAACCAGTACGCTGTTAGCTTGGGTTACGCCGTTGATCAGTTGCTGGTTCGAGGTGACTGTTACAGCCAATGTTTTGTTGGCGCTCAGGATTGTTAGTGTTGCAAGCGGTACCTTAAGCGATAGTTTATGTTCTGTTTTGAGCTTGCGTACCTGTGCCGTGATGGCCAGAATGTCGATCGCGCCCTGCATGCTGCCAAATGTTGGAGTTATTACACGTGCAAAATTGAGTGTATGCAACGAGTCATGACCAACGTGAGCTTTGTACAGTTCTTGATAAATGACCTCTGTAATATGAGGCATGTATGGCGCAAAAAGTTGTAAGATGCGTAGCCCGACAATGAAGAGCGTTGTCTTGGTAGCTGCTACTTCCTTCTCAGGGTATAACTCGGGGTTAAACAGCTGATGCTTTACTAGCTCAAGGTAGTTGTCGCACCAATCTGACCAGAAGAAGTGCTCGGCCTCGTTGAGTGCAAGATTATATTCGTAACGATCAAGGTAGCGTTGATATCGCTCAAAGCATCGGTCTGACTGAGTCAAGATCCATCTGTTGATCGCGTTGAGTGAATCTATGTCAGAAACTGTTAGGGAGTCATGAGCATCGGTCGTGGTTTTTGATGATGACATGTGCTCACCAATAAATCTAAATGCATTCCACAGCTTGTTAAGCAATCGCTGCCCAAGTTTGAACTGCGTGTCAGAAAAGGCGATGTCGGTACCAAGGTTGCCCGAGGCTGTCCAGTAACGGATTACATCAGCCGGATACATCACAAGCAGCTGGCTAGGCTTGGTTGGTGTGTTTCCACGTGATTTTGAAATCTTCTCGTTTGCTCTGCTTAGAACATGACCAGAGATTACGATGTCGCGCCAAGGGATAGTGTCCTGGTGCATCCACGTCTTGATGATTGTGTAAAAAGCCCAGGTCCGAATGATGTCGTGCGCTTGTGGGCGCATGCCCATCGGTAGATAGTTGCTCTTTAGTGAATCTTCAAAGACTGTTTCTGGCTTGCCGGTCAAAAGTGATGCGGTTATGTAGGGTGTCAGCGATGAGGTGTTCCAGGTGTCCATCACATCTGTGTCAGGAACCATGCTGTCTGCGTTACAAGCCGGGCATGAGCCTTTGTAGTTTTGCTCTTGTGGTTCTATCGGAAGTTGCTTGGGGTCAGCTAGTACAACATGCTCGCAAGCTGTACAGTGCCAGGCCGGGAACGGAATGCCGTAAAAACGTTGCCGTGACAAGCACCAGTCCCATCCAATGTTTTGAACCCAGTTTTGGTAACGAGTTTTCATAAAGCTGGGGTACCAGTTGATTGACTGGCCAAGCTCAATAAGCTCTTTTTTGTATGGCATTATTCTAAGGAACCATTGGTTGAGCATGACGTATTCGATCTCTTTTTTTGATCGTTCGTACACGTTGACCGAATGTTTTATTTTTTTCTGCTCACGAAGCTCACCAGAGTCTGTCAGGAGTTCAGTGATTTTTTTGCGCGCGGCTTGCACCTTCAGGCCCTCAAGAGGTCCTGCTTGCTTGGTCCAGCAGCCGTCAAGGCCAACTGATTGACGATATTCAAGGTTATGTTTTTTGAACCATGCGATATCATTTTTGTCACCAAAGGTGCAGCACATAACAAGGCCGGTACCTTTGTCTGGGTCGACTAATTCGTCGGCCATGATCGGTACCTTGTAGCCAAATACTGGAACAGTTGCTTGTTTGCCAAGCAGTGACTTGTAACGTTCATCCTCTGGGTGGAAGAACATTGCCACGCATGAGCCAAGAAGCTCTGGCCGTGTAGTGGCTATCAAAAGGTCGCCACCGTCTTGGTCTTTAAATGCTATTGTGCTGAATATGCCGTCTTTTTCGACATCTTCTAGTTCTGCTTGTGCAACTGAGGTTCGGCAGGTTGTGCAGTAAAGTGCAGGTTCCATTTTTTTGTAAATGAAGCCTTTTTTGTAAAGGTCGATGAAGGAGCGCTGTGCAATCATTCGGGCAGTTGGGGAGATTGTAGAGTAGCATTTGTCCCAGTCAACCGAGAGGCCCATTTTCTGCCAAAGGTCTTGGAAATCTTTTTCTGCTTCTTCTGTCTCATTTAAACAAAGCTTAATAAATTCTGATCGTTGCATGTTTGGAGCGTAAACACCCAGCTTCTTCTCTACAAACCGTTCGGTCGGTAGGCCGTTATCGTCAAAGCCAAATGGATAAAATACGGGGTGACCTTCAAGCCGCTTAAAGCGTGCAATGATGTCGGTCTGTGTATAAGAGAAAATATGCCCGATATGCAGGGACCCAGAGACTGTGGGTGGTGGTGTATCGATGCTGTACAGCTGGCCGCTACCAGGCTTGTAGGCGTAGGTTTTTTGTCGGCTCCAAAGTTCTTGGGCCGTTTTCTCTCCGGCAAGATGATTGTAACGTTTGTCCATTGAATATCCATTAGGGTATACATTAAAATTAGTATAATTGTTGATTCTAGTGTACTAGAGTCTCGTTCTTTTGGCCAAAATGGTCGCGTTGGCAATTGTTGGTTGTATTGACCGGCAATGGGAGCTCAACTAAACTAAGAAGTGTAATTTTAAATAACCTTTTTTTGGGGCATCAGTATGTTTTCTGTGGTGTATGCCGACGATATTCTGACAAAAGTTTTCCTATTTGCAGGCTATGTTTTCTCTGTCTGTTTGATTGGGTATTTTCAGACTTGGTTGGCAGATAAATTTGGAGATGATACAGCTAAACGTTTGGGCTGGTTTACGCTTAACCCGTTTGTGCATGTACGCTTGATGGGAGTAATTTTTCTTATGTTACTAAGAGTTGCATGGACTCGACCGGTTCCGTACGACACTCGCATGGTTACCGGCTCTTGGCGACCTATAAAGAGATTCTTGATTGCTACATCTGGACTGTTGTGTGCGATTGCACTGGCAGTTGGTTCAGGTGTTACCATGTTCTTGTTGAACGGGAGCATGGCTCCTTCGATTGGTTCTTCGGTTCGACAAGTTGCTCATCTGTTCCCGGGTAGCTCAGCATTTGTGGTTATGGCTGTGGTTGCGTTGAGCACGCTTTTTACTGTTAATCTTTCACTAGCATTTTTTAGTGCAATATTTGCTGCAGTTAACCCTATCGTGGTATGGCTGTTAAAGCGCTATCCGCACTGGTCGGTTCAGAGCGAGTGGGTGGTTATGGCTGTTTTAATAGTTCTTGTGTTCATTTTCCCTGAAGGTCTTTTTTACTCAGCTATTTTGTCCCTTATAAACTTAATTAGCGTTATGCTGCGGTATCTGGTAATCGGATAAATAAGCGTGTGTACTGCGATATCGGATTGTTATGAACAAAAATATTGAACGATTGTTGGCAGGAACCGATTCTGTGCTCCCAGCTGGTGAGCTTGAGGCAAAATTACAAAAAAAAGATTGCCTTACAATTAAGCTTGGGATGGACCCGACGGCGCCAGATTTACATTTGGGGCACGCATTGGTGCTTAGCAAAATGCGAGAATTCCAGGACCAGGGCCACAATGTAATCTTTTTGATTGGTGACTTTACCGCACGCATCGGGGACCCGAGTGGTAAGTCAAAAACTCGACCTCCACTAACTCAAGAAGCGATCGAGCATAATACCAAAACATACTTTGAACAGGTTTCAAAAATTCTTGACCCAGAACGGTTTACCGTACGATACAATTCTGAATGGCTGAGCAAGCTTGGCTTTGACGATGTGCTTAAGCTGTGTGCAAAAACGACGGTTGCTCGTATTATTGAGCGCAATGACTTTGCTCGGCGCTTAAAGGAGCAACAAGCTATCGGCATGCACGAGCTTCTATACCCGATTATGCAGGGGTATGACTCCGTTGCGCTTGACGCTGATGTTGAGTTGGGTGGAACTGATCAGACGTTTAATCTGATGATGGGGCGTTTTTTACAGGAACAGTACGGTAAAGACGCACAGGTTGTTATGACTATGCCGATCTTGGAAGGTCTGGATGGTGTGCAAAAAATGTCGAAATCTTTGGGTAACTACATCGGTATTTCTGAGCCTGCTGACCAGGCCTACGGTAAGTTGATGTCGATATCAGATGTTTTGATGTGGCGATATCTGCACTTGCTCGTGCAACTCAGTGAATCTGAAATTGCGGCTTTGCAGCAGGATGTTACCAGTGATAAAAAACATCCGATGGCTCTCAAAAAAGAGATGGCCCATGCCGTTGTTACTCGCTTCTGGTCATCAGAGGGCGCTGAC
>JABJEI010000019.1 GCA_018663245.1 bacterium | reverse complement strand
CTTGGAATAACAGATCTAGAATGGAGCGACCTGTATCTTGGCGATGGTGCCGTGTTAGGTTTTGGTAATGACCAAGATGTAACGCTGACACACGTAGCCGATACTGGATTATTGCTAAATAGCACGCGAGAACTTCAGTTCCGTGATAGCGCTCTCAAAATTTGGTCTAGTGCAGATGGACAATTAGATGTTTCAGCCGATACTGAAGTTCAGATTGCTACAGCAGCCTTTGATGTGAATGCAACAGGCGCAGTTACAATTGATGGCGCAACGATGAGCGTTAAGGGTACTGGAGCAAGTGTATACGGTGACGATGTTGCAACCTGGGACTTTGATGGTGCCGGTGCTGTAACAGAAACTGGTATGACAAATTTAACAGTAACGCCAAGCGGTACATTGACCATGCAAGGTGCTGGAGTCAGTAAGTACGGTGATGATGTTGCAACCTGGGACTTTGATGGTGCCGGTGCTGTAACAGAAGCTGGTATGACTAACTTTACGGTTACACCAAGCGGTACATTGACCATGCAAGGTGCTGGAGTAAGTAAATACGGTGATGATGTTGCGACCTTGGACTTTGATGGTGCAGGAGCTTTATCAGAAACTGGCATGACAACCATTGCGATAACTCCAAGCAGCACAGTTGATATAGATGCTGGTGGTGCTTTAACAATTGATTCCGCGTCAACAATTGGCATCGGAACAGATGCGGTTGCGCAGAACATTAATGTTGGTACAGGTGCAGCAGCTCGAACGATTACTATTGGTAATACGACCGGTTCAACAGCGGTCAACGTAAATCTTGGTACTGGTGGAATGGCAATTACACAGGTTGGCGACAGTGGTTCGGGCCCATACCCTCAAGTTAAGATGCATAACAACAGTTCAAGTCCAGCAGCTAATGACTTCTTAGCAGGTATTTATTTTGACGGTGAAGATTCAGCAAGTAATCAGACAACGTATGCTCGTGTTCAGGCTCGGATTAAAGATCCTACAAGCACAACAGAAGATGGTGCTTTAGCCTTCTACACTATGATAGCTGGTACCGAGACTTTGACGATGGATCTTGGGATGTCTGGCAACTTGATGGCCACCTTTAGAGGTAGTCTTGTTCCTTCAGATGCAAACACTTATTCACTTGGAATAACAGATCTTGAGTGGAGCGACCTGTATCTTGGTGATGGTGCCGTGTTGGGTTTTGGCAATGATCAAGATGTAACGTTGACACATGTAGCTGATACTGGTTTATTGCTCAACAGCTCAAGAGAGCTTCAGTTCCGCGATAGCGCATTAAAGATAAGCTCAAGCGCAGATGGACAACTTGATATTGATGCAGATACAGAAATTGAAATAACTGCGCCAACAGTTGACATTAACGCCTCCTCAGAGGTGAACGTAAGCGGCGCAATGAAGGTTGGTGGTGCATTAACGCCAAATTCAGCCGATGGTAGTGCATTGGGCAGTGCGGCCCTTGAGTGGAGCGATCTATTCTTAGCCGATGGTGCAGCAATAAGCTTGGGTAATACGCAAGATGCAACAATAACTCATGACACTGCAACTGATGGCCTTGACTTCAAACGTGTTGCTACAAGTGCTAACACGCCAATGATTCTTACCTTGCAAACTGGATCAACGGCGGTTGTGGCAAGTGATGTTATTGGTGCCATAGATTTCCAAGCGCCTGATGAGGCCGGTGGAACAGATTCAATTTTGATCGCAGCTGGTATTGAAGCGGTTTCAGAAGGAACATTTGGTGCGGCCAACAATGCTACCAAGTTATCATTTAAAACAGCAGCATCAGAAGCCGCCGCAGAAAAAATGAGGCTTAGTTCAACCGGTGTACTTACACTTAATGGTGGCAGTGGTTCGATAATAATTCCCAATAGTGGAACGATTGGTTCGGTTGGCACAACTGATGCCATAACTATAGCTTCTGATGGTGTAGTAGCATTGAAAATTACAGACGGCGGAACGATTGGTTCGGCCACTACTCCTGCTGCTATAACTATAGCTTCTGATGGAGTAGTAACATTTGTAGATGATGTTCTCATCAAGAATGCGGGAACCATTGGTTCTGCTGGTGATCCAGATGCGATTTCTATATCCTCGGGTGGTGTAGTTGCTGTGACTGCTACAACAGCATCAAGCTCTTCGACTACAGGTGCTTTGACAGTTGGTGGTGGCCTTGGTGTTGCAGCTGATCTTTGGGTTGGCGATGATGTTTCCTTGGCTTCAGATAGTGCAGTTCTAAGTTTTGGTGCTACTTCAGATGCGACGATAACTCATGACTCTGCAACTGATGGGCTTGACTTCAAGCGTGTTGCTACAGCTGCTAATACACCGATGATCCTTACACTTCAGACAGGTTCAACTGCGGTTGTGGTCAGTGATGTAATTGGCGCAATAGACTTCCAAGCGCCAGATGAGGCGGGTGGAACAGATGCAATTTTGATCGCAGCTGGTATTGAAGCGGTTTCAGAAGGAACGTTTGGAATTGCTAACAATGCAACCAAGCTGTCGTTTAAAACAGCAGCATCAGAAGCTGCGGCAGAGAAGATGTCGCTCAGTTCAACCGGTGTTCTGACAGTTAAAGGTAGTGTTGTTCCTTCGGTAGCAGATGCTGCGGCACTTGGCTCAGCAACCCTTGAATGGAGCGACCTGTTCTTAGCTGATGGTAGTGTTATAAACTTGGGCAATGATCAGGATGTAAAGCTAACTCATATTGCTGACACGGGTGTTCGCTTGAATGACGCTATGGCATTGCAGTTCCGAGATTCAGCGATTTCAATAGCTTCAAGCGCTGACGGTCAATTAGATATTGATGCTGATACAAAGCTTGATGTGGTTGCGCCAACAGTTGACTTTACCTCGACGGTTGCCGTACTTGCTACAACGCCATCGGTAATTATCGATAGTGCTACAGCATCAAAACCATTGTTTGAGTTGAAAAACACAACCAACGACACAGCAGCGGCCAAGTTCCGTTTTGTGATGGATAAGGGTGCAGCTGGTGCAGCTGGTGACTTGTCAGGTACAATTGAGTTTTATGCTGATGATACGCTACAAAACAACCAAGAGTTTGCAAGAGTTGAGGCTAAGGTAAAAACAGCAACAAGCGGAGCTGAGGATGGTTCTTTGATTTTTTACACAGCCCGGACAGACGGTACGTTAACTAAAATGATGGACATCGGTGATACCGCGGTTGATACGATTACGGTTAGAAGTGATGTTTTACCTTCCGGTGATAACCTTTATAAGTCTGGAAGCTCTTCAGCTGGTTGGTCTGCTGTTTACAGTTCGACAGGCTTCTTTGAGTCTTCTGATAGATGCTTAAAGCGCGATATCATGATGTCGGATTTGGGTCTTGATTTTATCAATGATTTAAACCCTGTTAGTTACCGTAGAATTTCTGGTAAAAATCCTAAAGCATCGTATGGCTTAATTGCTCAAGAGCTTGAAGAGGTGGTAACGCGGCATGGGCATCCTGACTTTGCGGGAATTCACCGTCCTGGTGGCGAGTCCGAAAAGTATGGCGTTGCTTATTCGAGCTTAATAGCTCCACTGATAAGGTCTGTTCAGGAGTTAAGTAGCAGGTCTGAAGATACACAAGTAATGTATGAAGACATGCAAACACGTTATGAGGCCGTTCAAGCGCAATATGAAAGTATGCAAGCGCAGATAGACGACCTGCGTAAAAAGCTTAAGAAGGATAAAAAAGACAAATAAGGCTGGTCAACAGCGAGGGGCGTCCGAAAAGGCGCCCCTTTTGTGTGCTAATTTTAACTAAGGTTGTGGATATACTTTACGCTTCTAGTACTGTGATTTCTTCTATTATTCCACCAGGCCTTAAACCGGGCTCCGGTGGTTTATTTTGACAATGAACTCGTGATTTACAATATTTTCTTGCGCTTTTACACAGAAACATAAAGCTATTGCTCTATTTTTATGTTTCTTATAATGTGACTTTGTTAAAAAATAGGATACAAAGGAGAGTTCATGAAGACAGCGGCGCGTACAATAAGAGCATTGTTGTTGGTATCGTTTTTGCTTCCGGTAGGACTATTAAAGGCTGTACAAGGTTCGGATTCATACAATTCATTTAGTGATTACTATTCATGCAAGATTTGCTTGGTTCTGCCTGATGGTTCTGATATAGCTCCAGCTGTTATGGTTCTAGAACGTGCTTGTCGCGGTCTCGAGATTCCAGAAGCTGTTAGCGAGCTTTTTGAATGCGTTAAACGTGGCAAGCATATGATAGAAATGGAAGTTCTTTTGGATGCTATTGATGGCTGTCAGGAGTTGCTTCAGAATCATCATGACTGCATCGAAGATGACGCAGTTTTGCGTATTGTTAGCGATAATTTAAATGCATACTCACGTTCGCTATTGGGTAGTAGATGGCATATTAATACTACAAGTGATATTAGTATTGCCACCATTGCTGACAATGAAAACATAACGATATACCCTCACGGCACTGGAACATTGGCGCTTGGTTCCCCAGGTAACACTGCATTTACAGCTACTTCAACAGCTATCACGCTTACGTCGGGTGACGCTTTGACTCTTACTGACGGAACTGCATCATTTGTGCTTGGTGGAACAGGTACAACAACGCTGTCTTCTGCAACGACAATAGATCTTGATTGTACCGGTGCTATGTCTTTGAACTCTACTAGTGGTGCAATTAATGTAGGTAACGATGCGGATGCTCAGGCCATTAATATTGGTACAGGTGCGGCTAATAGAACGATTACTATAGGTAATACAAACGGTACAACACAAGTTGCACTTAAGTCTGGTTCTGGTGGTGTTACATTTACTGGTGCTTTAGCGCCGGCTTCGGCAGATGGTGCGGCTTTGGGTAGCGCTAGCCTTGAGTGGAGTGATCTGTTTTTAGCAGATGGTGGGATTGTATATTTTGGTAGTGACCAAGAAATTACCTTAACCCATGTTGCTGATAGGGGTCTTATATTAAAGCACGCTGCTTCGGGTTCGAACACGCCTGTATATCTTACCCTCCAAAGTAATGAGGCAATTATTGATGCTTCCGATAAAATCGGTGTCATTGACTTCCAGGCAATAGGTGAAACAGGAGCTGATGCTGTTCTAGTTTCTGCCGGGATTGAAGCTGTTGCAGAAGCTACCTTTGACGCTACAAATAATCCTACCAAGCTGTCATTCAAAACAGCAGCATCAGAAGCTGCCGCTGAGAAGATGAAACTTAGTTCAATCGGTGTGCTTACGCTCAATGGTGGCAGTGGGGCGATAGTGATTCCTGATGGCGGAACGATTGGTTCGGCCACTACTTCTGCTGCAATAACTATAGCTTCTGATGGCATCGTAACCTTTGTCGATGATATCAAAATTAAAGATAGTGGAACGATCGGTTCAACTAGCGCTGCTACAGCAATAGCAATCGCTTTGGATGGCATTGTAACTTTTGTCGATGATATCAAGATTAAGGATGGTGGAACGATTGGCTCGATGACTACTCCTGCTGCAATAACTATAGCTTCTGACGGAATTGTGACTTTCTCTGATGGTATTACATTTACTGGTGCTTTAGCACCGGCTTCGGCTGATTCAGCGGCTTTGGGTAGCGCTAGTCTTGAGTGGAGTGACTTGTACTTAGCCGATGGTGGCGTCATCTATTTTGGCAATGACCAAGAAGTTGAGCTTGCTCATAACGCTGATAAGGGTCTTATATTAAAGCATGCTGCTACAGGTGCGGCAAAGCCTGTTTCTCTTACCCTCCAAAGTGATGAAGCAATTGTTGCTGTTAATGATAAAATTGGCGTAGTTGATTTTCAGGCAATAGGTGAAACAGGGGCGGATGCTGTGTTGGTTGCGGCCGGGATTGAAGCTGTTGCAGAGGCTACTTTTGGCGCTACAAATAATCCTACTAAGTTGTCGTTTAAAACAGCGGCATCTGAGGCTGCGGCAGAGAAGATGTCGCTTAGCTCAACCGGCGTGCTTACATTGAATGGTAGCAGTGGGGCGATAGTAATTCCTGATGGCGGAACGATTGGTTCGGCCACTACTTCTGCTGCAATAACTATAGCTTCGGATGGCATCGCAACCTTTATCGATGATATCAAAATTAAAGATGGTGGAACGATTGGTTCAGCCAGTGCCGATACAGCAATGACTATAGCCTCAGATGGAGTTGTGACATTTGTTGATGACATTGTTATGGGTTCAGATAATTCTGTTATTCGTTTTGGTGCCGATAGTGAAGTTCATCTTGTTCATGATCCTGATAAGGGCCTGATAATAAAGCATACAGCTTCAGGAGACGACTCGCCTGCATATTTGGGTTTTTATAGTGGAGAGTCGGACATTAGAGTTGATGACAAGATTGGTATTATTGATTTTTATACGCCAGCTGAAACCTTGGGAGAGCATGATGTTGCTGCGATTGAGGCTGTTGCAGAAAGTAGGCATACAGGTTCAGATCATGCAACTAAATTGTCGTTTAAAACTGCAGCTGGAGCAACGCATTCAACAGAAAAAATGGCTTTAAGCTCGGTTGGTGTTTTGACACTAAATGGTGGTAGCGGCTCGATAGTGATTCCTGATGCCGGCACAATTGGTTCTGCCAGCGCTACGAGTTCAATAACTATAGCTTCAGATGGTATTGTGGCCTTTGTTGACGATATAAAGATCAAGGATGGTGGAACAATTGGTTCTGCTAATGCTGCCACAGCAATGACTATAGCTTCAGATGGAGTTGTGACATTTGTAGATGACATTGTTCTGGGTTCAGATAACTCTGTGATTCGGTTTGGTGCCGATAGTGAAGTTCGTCTTATTCATGATCCTGATAAGGGCTTAATAATAAAGCACACTGCTTCAGGAGACGATTCGCCAGCATATTTGGGATTTTACAGTGGAGAGTCGGACATTAGGGTTGATGATAAGATAGGTATTATTGATTTTTACACGCCAGCTGAAAGCTTGGGAGAGCATGATGTTGCTGCGATTGAGGCTGTTGCAGAGAGTAGGCACACCGGTTCCGATCATGCGACTAAATTGTCATTTAAGACTGCCGTTGGAGCAACGCATTCAACAGAAAAAATGGCATTAAGTTCTGTTGGAGTTTTGACCTTAAATGGTGCTAGTGGTTATGTGCGTGCTACGGATGGAACCATATCAACACCAGCTTATTCCTTTACTAACGGAGTTGACGTTGGAATGTGGTACGACTCTGGAGATGATGAGCTTGAGGTTAGCAATACAAGTGGTGGTGTAAAGCTGACAAATGGGGCAACAGCATGGGCCGCTTCTTCTGATAAACGTTTGAAGCGCGATATCGAGCCATCTAATTTAGGCCTAGAGTTTATTAATGATTTAAATACCGTTAGCTATCACCTTATTGCAGGTGAAGGTGATAAACAAAGGTACGGTTTGATAGGGCAAGAGCTTGATGAGGTGGCAATGCGGCATGGTCACCCAGATTTTGCAGTGAATCGTCCAAATTCTGAATTGGGTTATTATAGTATTTGTTACGCAGAATTGGTTACGCCACTTATTAAGGCTGTTCAAGAATTGAGCAATGATAATGAAGATATGAAGGAGCGTTATGAGGGTGTTCAAGCGAGATTTGAAGATATGCAAGCGCAGATAGACGACCTTCGCAAAGAACTTAAGAAGGATAAAAAAGACAAATAAGGCTGGTTAACAGCGAGGGGCGTCCGAAAAGGCGCCCCTCGCTGTTAACCAGCCTTATTTGTGCTAATTTTAACTAAGGTTGTGGATATACTTTACGCTGCTAGTACTGTGATTTCTTCTGTTATTCCACCAGGCTTTAAGCCGACTCCAAAAGGTTTCTTTTTTTACAGAATACTTGCGGTCTACGGTGTTTGCTTGTGCGCGAACAATAATGGCGTACGGGTCGAGTTCAAGGAGTTTTTTAGCTGCAACTTTTGTTTCTGATTTCTCTTCGTATTGCTTGGTTAGATCTATTGCTGTGGACAGTTTTATACTCGTCAAGTCAACGATTGAAATGGTTATAGGCTGATCTGAATCGAGCGGTACATTGGCAACATATACCTCGGGGTTTTCGCCGTTGCGCCGTCCAAGGCGCTTCCAGTTGTTGCCGCGTTTGCTTGGAGCATTAAGCAGTTTATCTTTGTGCGTAGCGATGACTGCAACTTGATCTGTTCTCCCGACCTGGACTGTGTACAGTTGGTTGTTGTGTGCTACTGCTGCTGTCAGGCTTACGCCTTCAACGTATGTTGAGTAGCTACCTTTTGAACGAAATCGTTGTTTGTAGGTTTTGAGAGCCTCTTTGTGGACCTTAAGCATCGCTTTTTGGATTTCTTTTGTGACCAGGGCGATATTCTCTTGATTGAGCCCTGTGAGTGAGTGGTAGCTGTGGGCATCTTTTTTGATTGATTGTGAGTCAAGTGCTGCAAGGGCCTTATTTAGCTCTTGCGCTAGGTAGTATTCGATGTTGTTAACCATAGCCTTCGAGAACCTACACTTATTCAATGGCTCCATGCGGGCGACAAGCAGAATGTTGTTAACGCCAAGTTGTGGGCTGATGACGTGAGTTTGGTCTACCGTTGCGTCGAGCAGCTTGGTGTGCCTTGTAATGCGATAAAGTGTTTCAGGCATTGTGATGGTTAGCTCTTGTTCGCTGTTTATGTTTCCGGTTGACTGCGTTTTGCGAGGTTTGGGCCGATTATCATCGAGCTGTTTAATATTAAGACTTTTTGGCTCAGAGTGTGATTTGCCCAGCTTTGAATTGTGCCTGCTTTCGCGAATCTTATTTTCAATGCCCAAAATAAGCCGACTAGAGCCTCCGCGATTTCCGTTGAATCCAAGGTATGCATAAGGACTTCCGGTTGATGCATGTGCGTTGGGCACGAGCGATGGGAGGTTGATCGTGTAAGGGGGGTAGGTTTCTAGGTTGGTAGTTGTAAGGCATAGGCTGGCTAGAAGTGCTAGGGTAAATCTTTTCATAATGGTTCCTACGGCATGTGGCAAATAAAACTCTTTCTGAATTTAAGTATAGATACGGCGGCAACTTGCAGGCAAGAGTTGCTATTAATGTGAGTCAGTTGCACTAAGAAAATATGAGCGTCATATTGACACCTGTTGAGTCCAGGGTTAGAATAATTACTGAAATAGTGGACATATTATTTAATCAACGTGAACAATATTTGGGGATAAATATGAGCAAAATTATAGGAATTGATTTAGGAACAACCAACTCTGTTGTTTCGGTTATGGAAGGTGGCACGGCCAAAGTTATAGTAAACGAGGAAGGTCAAAATACGACTCCGTCCGTTGTTGCTTTTACTAAAGATGGCAAGCGCTTGGTCGGCGTACAGGCAAAACGCCAAGCTGTTACCAATCCAGAGAACACAATTTACTCAGCAAAGCGCTTTATCGGCTCTCGCTACGACGAACTCAAGGGCGAGCTGTCTGGGTTGCCATACGAAGTAGTTCGTAGCTCTAACGGCGATATTGGCATTGTTGCTCAGGGTAAAGAATACTCCCCTCAAGAAATTTCTGCAGCGGTGCTTTCTCAACTGAAACAAGTTGCAGAGGGTTACCTTGGTCAGACGGTTAAAGAGGCCGTTGTGACTGTTCCTGCATACTTTAACGATGCACAGCGTCAAGCAACCAAAGATGCCGGTAAAATTGCTGGTTTGGATGTTAAGCGAATTATTAATGAACCAACCGCAGCAGCGCTTGCGTACGGCATGGATAAGAAAAAGAACGGTATAATTGCTGTTTTTGACTTTGGTGGCGGTACATTTGATGTTTCCATTTTGGACATTCATGATGGCGTTATCGAAGTTAAGTCTACCAGTGGTGATACGCATCTTGGTGGTGATGACATTGATCGTCTTTTGATTAATCATCTTATAGCTACATTCAAGCAAGAGCAGGGTGTTGATCTGTCAAAAGATCGCATGGCGCTACAACGCTTGCGTGAAGCTTCAGAAAAAGCAAAAGTTGAGCTCTCAAGCACGCAAGAGACCGACATTAATCTTCCTTATATTACTGCAGATGCAAGCGGTCCAAAGCACCTAGTTGTGAAGCTTTCTCGTGCAAAACTTGAGTCGATGTGTGCAGATATTTTTGAGCGATTAGCTATTCCTTGTAAAAAAGCTTTAAGCGATGCGGGAATGTCTTCCGGTCAGATTGATGAAGTACTCTTGGTTGGTGGTTCAACCCGCATTCCAAAGATTTCTGAGCTGGTAAAAGAGATTTTTGGCAAAGAACCTAACAAATCAGTTAATCCAGACGAGGTCGTCTCGGTTGGTGCAGCTGTGCAGGGTGGTGTATTAGCTGGTGACGTTTCTGATGTGCTTCTGCTTGACGTAACTCCGCTTTCGTTAGGTATTGAAACTCAGGGCGGTGTAATGACCAAGCTGATTGAGCGTAATACAACTATCCCTACCAAAAAATCTGAAGTCTTCAGTACTGCTGATAACAATCAGACTATTGTTGATATTCGTGTAGGCCAGGGTGAACGTGAGTTTGCTCGTGACAACAAGATTTTGGGTGAGTTTAAGCTCGATGGAATTCCTGCGGCACCACGTGGTGTTCCTAAAATTGAAGTGACTTTTGATATCGATGCTAACGGTATTGTAAGTGTGTCTGCTAAAGACCAGGCAACCGGCAAAGAGCAAAACATAACAATATCTGATTCTGGCGGATTGTCAGAAGATGAAATTGCAAAGATGGTTAAAGATGCGCAAGAGCACGAAGTTGAAGATAAAAAGGCTCGTGAACTTATAGAAAAGCGTAACAAGTTTGACGGCGTTATCCTTGAAGTTGAAAAAACTGTCAAAGAGAGCAAAGAAAAACTACCAGCTGAAGAAGTAACAAAGGTTGAGTCGGCTATTGAAAAAGCCAAGGCAGACCTGAAAGAACATTCTGAAGATGCGGGCAAACTTGAAGCATCAATGAATGAACTGCTTGAAGCATCGCACAAGATTGCAGAGATACTGTATAAAGAAAAAGCGGCTGAACAAAAGCCGGGCGACGAATCTGCACCTGATGCGGCTTCTAAGGATGAATCTACATCATCTGAAGATGGTCCTATTGATGCAGAGGTTAGCGAAGAGTAATACCATGAGGGGCTTAATTGCCCCTCATACTCTCCCCAATTATAATTGTCTCTTTTCTTAAGTTCTCAACTGCATGCTCTATTTTTTGCAACGTTTTTTTAAAAAGCTTTAGCTAGGGGTTGCTTGTCCAACCCCTAGCGGACAAGGACACCAAGGAGGACCTTGGATACCCTACGCGAGCAACTTGAAACCTCGAGCTGCGCTCTGCAATTTCTTCAACAGGACACGCTCAACTGAATTATTTATTTTTAGAGAACTGCTAATAATCGCCCAGCTTTGAAAAGAATCTATTCCTTTTAAGTTGGCAACCAAGCCTGGGAAGCTAACGCTTTTAGGTTGCTTCAAACAGTTTAGCTAATAATAAAGATTTTTAGATCAAACAACCTTAGCTACTTCTCGCCTACATGCCCTTGCAATTTTAAAACTGAGCGTCAGGCGAAGCAGATGAATTATAGAGTCTGATAATTATTAACAGCTACGCTACAACAAAAACAAGCCAAGCAACCTAACGACCAATTTGGCGGAATACTTACTAAAAGATTAAATCTAGCTTTATTCTTGGGCTTTTGAGCATTTCTTCGAAAGTTTTTAGGGATACGCTACGCGATTTTCTATTTTTAGAGATACATTGCCTCTCTCCTAGGCAAACTTTTGAGCTCACGCAGAGAACTCCGACTCCCCACATCCTCCCGGGGCCGTTGGGGGCAGCTCTTTGGGGGTTGGTCGACTGGGCTCGTCTACGTTAACTCTCTGGTTCGGGCTATGGTGGTTCTTGGGGGCAAGTCTTCTAAGCTTTCTTTGCAGGGTAGGGTGTTTGGTTTATTAGGTTTTTCAACTTTTAGGGTTTTGTTTATAAGGTTGTCTCTTTAAGGTTTGGTTATATAAGGAATCGCGTCGAAGTAAAACTAAGATGGATACTTTATAGAGCTTTACTACGAAGTAAGACTAACGAAGTTCAAGCGTAACTCTTTGTCATGATACTTACCCTTATACTCCTATACCCGACACTTAGCCTTATTCTCATCTGTACGTGTGCATTAACATCGTACGTAATTCGCGCCTAGAGTTGTGCGAGTCTTGCGTGGATCGCACGTTAAGTAATTTGCCTCGCTCGTATGTGAGTTTAGATTTGCATAAGATTCTTAGTAAAGTTAAAAAGCTCAAAAAGGGAAAGGGGAGAGCCCCTGGCATGTCTGTAGCTATATCTGCGATACGATAAGCCCTTATTGATCCATAATTGGCTTGATTGGCCTTCCTTTGTTGGCGTGCGACTCTATGGCTCTGTCGTAGTTGATCGTAGTGCTCTGGGTTGCATTTGTTGCCTGTGCTGGGCGCTTTTCTGCAGGTATGGCTGTTGACGCTCTTTAGTTTATGGGCCAAAATGATGGTAGTTAAATTAAAGCCCTCATGTGAATGGAACAATAAATGAAATACACTAAAATAGCCCTGTACGGCCTACTACTGGCAACTGCCGGCACCCTTGCCGAGATCGGCAAGACTAATGCCTATCTCGACGAGACCAAAACTGAGCGCTTAATTGCTATAACAGCTGGCTTGGAGAGGCTTGCGTCAGTGGAGCTACGCGAAGCAATGTTAAAAAGCATTAAAGCGCGCTTGCCTCAGATTATTAATAAAGTTCCAGAAATACTTGAAATAACTGATAAAGTATTGGAGGAGAAGCGTAATATCAACGACAAGCTATATACGTTATGCGTTGAAAAAGCGAAATTAGACACCGAAAGCACCGTCAAACAAGAGTCACTCATACATGATGATAAACTTGGTGGAATAAAGCTGAGACTCTCAATAGAACTGCTAAAGCACAATATGCTGCTTAATGAGCGCGAGATTTTACTTGGCGAGCGCAGCTCGATAATGACAGAAGAAGTTTAAGAAGCTTATCCAAGTAAGAGGCTCTGAGTTATTACCCCTGAGCCTCTAGTAACATTATTGCCTTTCTGCGCATGTTTCATGCTACATTACTTGACAAAAACATCTTCCATATCATGCTTATAGCTCAACAATCGATGCTACATTAGCCTCCACAGGCTTAATACTGTAGCAAGATGCCACGTCCAGCTAACAAAGGAGTTGATAGTGCACCTACAACAGATAACTTTTCACGAATTGGCCTTTTCGATCTTGCTTGCCCTGCCTATGGTATGTTCAGCTAAATCCCAGAATGCTATTAACAATCAAGAAAAACTCTATGAAGAGTCTATTGCTCTCTCAAGCACTTATCTAAAAATGCGTCTTAAGGCGTCAAAAAAGCGTTTAAATGAATTAAAATTAGATTCTCAGGTATGGGCGCCAATCGAAGTGGCAGCAGTTGCCTGGGCCCTAAACAAGATTAGTAGCAATGTTGAAGCAAGCAAACCCATCTCTCGAGAAAAGCTCGCCCTATCTTTTGCCATGTCCGAACTCGTAGACGAGGATAAAATGCGGCACTTTTTAGTTGTGTATGCCAAAAATGCATTTCTGCCTCTACAAATGCGTAGCGACAAAGATGCAGAGCTGATTTGTGGACAAAGTGTCGCAGCGCTTAAATTCAATGACCAGATTCTCGATAAATTAGAAGACGATAGTTTAAAAGTTACACATCCAGTCCTAAAGAAGGCTCACAGGCTCGTTCTAGAGAGCATAAAAAATCGATTTAACGTACTGTACGAGCTGGCGCTGAAAAAACTTAAAGAAAATTAAAAAAGCTAACATAGTACCAAACCCTAAGTCATCATAAAGGATGAACAAAAAGTTTATGAAGAACCTACAACAAAGAATTATTCTAACCAGTGCCGCCATTTGCTTACTTGGACTACACGCACACGTTGCTGCAGTTGCCAAAAATGACTCGCTAGCGCAAGTAAAGCGGGCGAGCTGGGCATCGCGCCTAAACCCCCTAAACTTGATTGACGGCGGTGCCAAGGATTACTTTTTTGGAACAAAAGAACGTCCTAGTATTTTCAAGCGTGTACCCGCCAGAACACTCTTTGCATTTGCTATATCAGCTACAGAGAGAATCACTGCTAGCGCTGCACTGAAATACTTTGGATTTAGAGAAAAGCGGGATTATTCAGGTATAATTAACGACACGCTTATAAATGTTATCGCTGGCATACCTGGCGATGAAGTTGAATTATCCATTAGGAAGATCTCGCCATGGAACAGAGATTCCGATATTAAAAAAGAGCTTAAGTCATTTGAATACATAACGCACAAACAACTCGGCAAGCTTGCTAAATTTGCAATTATACGGTTTATCGTGTCAGCTGCCACAGAATCTGATTTCGGCATAGATAAGCTAAAAAGCACAGCCATTAAAACCGGCTGCACGATTGGTGTTAGGTTTATGCTGGTTCCAATGCGCAAAGCCTACGAAAAACTGCGCGAGCCAAAAGTTGAAGAAAATGCTAAACTTAAAAGCATTGAGCCAAAAAAGGACGGTAAAAACAGTAACTTATTAGGAACTACTTAACCGCGAACCTGGTGCCAATGCAACGATTATTAAAACCAATTGCCTCAATCTTTCTTGGTGCGTGCCTACTCGGCGCGCACCTTCCAGTTTATGCCGATAACGGACCAGGACTTACTGGGCGCCTTATTATGACAGGGGCCGAGTTAGCCGCTGCGAACTTGGCAAAAAAATACTTGGGTGTAAAAATAAAAAGCACGACACCTACAACTAAAATAGTAGGCGCCACAAAAGCCCTCGCTGCAAAAAAACCAAGCCAACTTTCTAAGCTAGTCGCGCCACTAGCTAAAATAAAGCCCTTTGCCAGGCCACTTGGCAAGATTGGCCTTGCTGTTGTTGATCGAGAACAAAGCCTACTGTTAATACCGATGCAAGTAGGCGGCCAACTCGTTTGGACTACGGTCAAAAATGTTACAATCGCTATCTGTAAACGTTCGAGTCTAAAAGTAGCGTTTACGTCTGGGATAAAACAAAATATAGTGTTAGGTGCGGTTATTGAAACAGCAAGTTTAGCCTTGTTCCAAAAGCTCCCACGCCTCCTATATGCATACTATAATGAGCGAGCAAAAAGACTTGCGCTCAGAGAGTATAAAATCATCAACCAAGAAGACCAGTCGCAAGATCTGAATGATTTTAACGACTTGTTTGTCTACAAGCCGCTGCTAGATAAGCCTACAATCAACTGGTATATCGACACTGATGGCAATCCTTCGCTAATCATCTAATCAGTCTTCGTTCTGCGAACTTCGCCCGACATCGCTTAATCCGTCTTCGCTACATCTACGCCGCGACAAGGATGGCATGCAAGGATCCAGGACTAAAGCTATTATCCGTTAAGTGCAACTTCATAGTAAATATGCAAAAGTCTAAAAATATCTAGAAACCTTTCTCAGACATTCAAATGAGCTACTGAAAAACTGGATCCCCGTTCAAAGCCGGGGATGACCCGTCTTCGCCAAAGGCTTCGCAGGCCAGGCAAGGGAGGCGTTTTTTAGGCGAAGACGGATGCATGCCATCCTTGTCTTGGCCAAGCCATCTAAAAATAAATAATTCAGTTGAGTGCGCTCTGTTGAAGAAACTGCAGAGCTTTAGCTCGAGGTTTCAAGTTACGCACGCCGGGGCCCAGGGGTTCCCCCGGCACCCTTGTCCGCGAGGGGTTGGGTGAGCAACCCCTCGCAAAAGTATTAAAGTATAGATGCAAAAGGTGATCAAATGATCTATTTAAAGACTGGATCCCCGCATTCGCGAGGATGACAGGGATTTATTAAAAGGTAGTTTAAAAACCTGTGACGGCGTAGCTACAGCAAAGACGAGTCGCAAAAGTATTAAAGTATAGATGCAAGAAGAGTTTGGAAAAAAGCATTAAAATTAGATAAAGCTTTTTGTAAAAATATGGGATTATAAGGGGCTAAACTAAAGCCACTTATTAAAGTTATTTTGACCAAATATGCATTTAGTTATATAATAATTATATATATAATCTTAAGGACACTTTAACTAATTAGGGGATTTCGTGAAAAAGCTTTTACTTTCCTTATTTTTTGCATTAACTGCTTTTGGCCCAATTGTGGCTACACCTCCCGCAATACAAGGTGTTACACCTCAAAATTCAAGCGCTCGCACAGTTTTAAAGCATTTTGCCCAACTAGAGACTACAACCCCAAATGGTGACACTGGCGCCCAACAACAAGAAGTAGTCGAAGAGAAAAAAGAATTACCGCCGTTTAAGCAGCGTTTGTGGATGCGTTTACGCTTTTCGCCTATCGCAGTAACCGACGTTCTTGGCCCGGTGCTATTAAAGAGCACACTTGCAGCTATAGCAATAAGGGTTCTTCCCGCTGTTGTTGTAGAGAACATGCTATCCCTAAATAATAAAACATTTGGAAGCCTGCTCATAAAAGAAGCAAAAGACGCCATAGCACCTATATTTATAACTAATGCAATAGACTTCCACTGCCGCAAGTCATCTTTCTGGGCTGCAGGAATTTCGCCTGAAAGCGAACTTGGTAAGACTAACTCAGTCTGGAGACCTATCAGTAAATTCGCTAGCGGAGTTACTGTAAAAGGCTGCCTACTTGGAGGCGATATAAATGTTACAGGTCGCGCTTTGACTGCTGTAAGTCAAATCGTTACTCGTAAAGCACTCGCTTACTTGTACAACATTTCCTAAAAAACTATCTCAAGGGCTTGGAGTTATTTCCAGGCCCTTGCTTTATGCTCAACTTGACAAAATTGCCAAATAGTCCATAATAATATATAGGCGTACATTAGTTCGCTCAAGAAATATATCGGAGACTTGGGGACTTGGAGGTTGCCATGAAACAAAGAATACTTTCACTATTACTTGCTACCAGTATTGGCTTTACGCCAAGCATTTTTACTGCACCAAAATTACCAACTCAGCTAAACCAACTTGCAAAACCGCTTAACATTGTCCAAAGAACGGCAAAGCGAAGCCAAATTTTTTTCAATCAATTTATTTTCGACTTGATTGCGCGATCCGCTTTTAAAGGTGTTAAAATAGCATGGTATAAGCTGCTTGTTAATTTGGTATGGCACAAGGTGATAAATCATAAATTACTTAGACGCAAGCTATTTCAGAACCCAACAAAAATAGACCCATTGTGGAAAAATCCAAAAAATAACCTGTCTAAAATGGCCATCCAATTGCTAATAGCATCCGAAATAACTTTTTTGCTACAAGGAAAGTCTGATATCGGAGACAAATATAGCGACAACCAGCTGCACAACGGCGAAGAGCTACGCACAGGAACACGCTACATGCTCAAGAAGCCTATCGCATCGTTCATCGCTATTTGCCTCACAGAAGTACTACTACGTAGATTACAAAAAAAGCCAATCAGCATGCAAAGTTTGCTCACTCGTAAAGCTGGCCTTTTATTAGGTGTAATCGCAACACGAACGCTACTTGCCCAGCTATTTTATGGGTCGTCACTTTATCAAAAATCTATACCAAAAGCTTCAATGATACTTGCCCAGCTATTTCGGGGGACGCCATTTTATGACATATTAATATCAAACGCTTCTAGTAACTCTAGCGATAAATATGAATACATAACTAATGAACCTATCGATCTATATGGTTCACTAGAGAGATTTGCACAACCAACAATTACTCAAAAATTATGGCAGCCTATTGCAGGCTATCTCCTACAAAAAGTTGGTGGCTTTTCATACAAAATTTAGCCCCCTACATCATTTGTAAAAGAATATCTTTTTATACCCTATATGTGGTACATTTCATTGAATGGTCGCCAAAGATTTAAAAGACTAGGCACTTGTCATGAACCGGTTCCACAAGGCAATTCTGTACGCTACAATAATTCTTGTGTGTGCCACAGAACTTAACGGTCAGCCAATTCGATACACCGAGACCCATCAAGACATTATCAAGGCTTTCCGTGTAATTGGTCGACAGATCAACAATCTCGAAGCGTTCCTAGATTCACGAATTGCAGACTATTGCACGTGGACAAGCATCCCATCCAAAAACATACAACCCCGAGCCGATATCATGTTCCAAAATGATCTTGTTCGTTGGTGCGTGTGTCGCATGATGCGATTCACTAGCTACATGCCCGTCATTGATTGTTGGAGAATTTATAAAAAAAATGGTGTAGGCAGCGACCTCGACCAAGAGGTTACAATTCTCAAAGAATTCTGTATAGTTCTCAAGGCAATTTACATAACTTTTATCGACGAACTAAATGGGACGTCTACCAAACTTACTCCAAACAAACATCTAATAAATATTTATAAAACAAACATCAACAAACCACTTCCACGCTTAATGAACAGCCTTTCTTGCAGCTTTAATCTACTACAAAGCACCCTTAGATCCCGCAATTTAGCGGGTCGAGCCTCGTTAATAAAACGATTGGCACTATGGGCTTATCACCACCCAATTTCGCTTTCAGTCTGTCTGATTTTAGCTCATAGAATTTTTTTAAAAAAGAACCGTTTATCGTGACGACTGGATTATGGTAGACTATTGCTAGCTTTTTTATGGTGAACGTACGTCCTTTTCTACTCGCACAGGGAGTACGCGCTATGTTTGGCCTGAATGAAAAGGTAGTTTTCGCCGGTCACGGTGTTGCGCGCATAAGTCGAATTATCGAGCGCAGCATTGGGGGCAGCTCGTGTAAGCTATTTGAACTTACATTTCTAAATAATGATATGACTATTCTTGTCCCAATAAATAGCTCCAGCCATACCGGAATTCGCAAAATAAGTTCCTCTGACAATGTTGAAAAAGCATATTTAACTATCGCTCAACCAGCAAAGAAAACCGATTGCCCCGAACTTACCGCCAGCAGTTGGAACAAACGTAATCGCGATTATCACAACAAATTACGAACAGGCTCTCTTTTGGACCTGTCAGAAATTTATCGTGATTTATCCTATATCGCTACCTATAAAGAGCTTTCCTTTGGTGAAAAAAACCTACTTAAGCAAACCGAACAGTTGCTTGCTGAAGAAATTGGTGAATCCCGACACAAAGATCCAGACGAAATTATTGCCTACATTCGCTCGTCACTGTGCAAATACAGCCTAGCAGAAATTCCAGGCTAATACGCGCCAAAAAGGTTACAACAAGGCTTATCCGAGACTTTAAGTTAAACTCAGATATTGCGCTGCGCCATAATTACACATGTAACGGCGCAGCGCAATATTCTTTAAAAAACTAAATATTTTAAGACAAAAACTTTCTAAAAAATGTGTTGAAACCCAAAAATGGATAAAATAGACTCTTTTTGCTCGTTTTTGCAATTTTGGTTACCCGATATATGATCTATATGCAAAAATGCCAATCTTGCCCCTAATTTATCGCCCTATATATATTTCTATATGAATCCATTTCATTTTTACAACAATCATTAACTGCCGGGCAAAAGTGATACTTAAAACTATCTACTTAACAGACTCAGCATCCATGTTACCCTAAAAGAGATATCATCAAAGGCAAATACACTTCATAGTCAAAAAGGTTACTAGCCATGAAGAAGCTATTACTGATCGCGCTCGCAATTACAGCCACACTTCCAATTGCAACTCAAACTAGCGGACTCAAGTTAAAACTCATTAGGCCTACATATAAAAAAGTTGTTAGAAAAGTCGTTCCAATTGTAGCCGCAATGGGAGTTAGCCTGTCCTTTTATCTGCTATACGTTCTTAATCTAAATAAAAAGACTGTTGCAAAATTAACAACTGCCAACGCAAATCTGACCAGAAGTCAAACGAAAGAAGTAAGTCAAACAGCAAGCACGCTTGTTGTCGAACTGGAAAAAGTAAGAGCCGCCAACGCTCAGCTCGCCAACGATTTGAAAAAGCAAGAGAACCTAGCAAAAGAAAACCAGCTTAAAATCAAAACTGAAATCCAACCAGCGGCTACAAAGATCAAAGAATTAACTGATGCCAACATTCAACTCACAAATCAATTAAAAACTCAAACAAACTTAACCAAAAAAACCAATTTAAAATCAAAACAGCAATCCAACTAGCGACTACAAAGATAAAAGAATTAACTGATGCCAACATTCAACTCACAGATCAATTAAAAACTCAAACAAACTTAACCGAAGAAAACCAGCTTAAAATCAAAACTGCAATCCAACTAGCGGCTACAAAGATCGAAGAATTAACTAACACCAACAGCCAACTCACCGATGAATTAGAAACTCAAAAAAGCTTGGCCAATGAAGCTGAAGCAGTGAACCAAACATTAAGTACCACCAACAGCCAGCTCATTGCCGATAATCAAACAAACAAACAGAAACTTTTAGAAAATCAAAATTGTAAAGAAAAATTAAAAAAAGTAATCAAAGAACTTCATTCAGCAAAGAATAGCCCGAAGGTCAACCCATTTAAAAACAAAAAAACAAACTCACCAATAGAGAAAATCACAAAAAATTACCGTCGCCCAACATTAAGCTGGCTTCAGAAACAAGCAAATTTCGACGGAGACGGTAACCGCTAAATCTAAAAACTAACCTTTGGGTCCTACTAAAAATCGGGCCCTTTTTATTGCTCAGCTAATGACGTTTCGGCTATTTTTGCAGCCCTCAATTAATTCAACTTTTTTCATTCACCTTACACGGCAATGTTTTCTATTTGACAACTCTCCTGCAGTTGCTATTCTGATAATATGGTTCTAACCTTATAAAAAATGACAACCAGCTTATCAAATAGTTTTTTAAGGCTTTTTTAAATAACTAAAATAATAAGACTCGATAAGGCAAAAACTAATAAAAATAACTTTTGGGCTCGACTAAAAATCGGGCCCTTTTTACTGCCCAAAATTTACCACTCCTGCTAAAAAATAAAATTGTGGTAAAATAAACGTATGAAAAAAAACAAACGACCAGTAATCGTGATAACCGGACCAACCGGTAGTGGAAAAACAGCCTTGTCTCACAAGCTTGGTCAATCTCTGCCAATCGAAATAATTAACGCTGATATCGGCTCATTCTACCAGCCGATGACAATTGGTACAGCAAAACCTGACTGGCGCAACGAGGTGGTGCCACATCATATGTTTGACATCTTAAATGAGCCAGGCTCGTTTGATGTTGCTCAATACCGTACACGTTGCTTTGAGCTCATTCAGGAGATTGAGGCTCGTGGAAACTATCCGGTCATTGTCGGAGGGTCTATGTTTTACATACATTCATTATTCTTCCCTCCCCGTGATTCTGCATCCCAATCTTGCAAGCAAAAAATTAAGGGCTCGTGGGAACAACTAAAGCAGCTTGACCCCGAGCGTGCGGCTACAATAGAACCATCAGACCCATACCGCATTCAACGAGCTATCGAAATTTACCAAAAAACTGGCCAAAAACCATCAACTCTACAGCCCAAATTTTGTCTTCCCGACAGAGAATTCCATATAATTTTTGTTGAGCGAGATAGAGAAGAACTTTTGGAGCGTATTAACAAGCGCACACAAATCATGGTACAAGAAGGCTGGGTTGAAGAAGTTCGCGCTTTGTTAGGCACTCCCTGGCAAATTTTTATTGAACGCAAAAAATTGATTGGCTATAACGAGATCGTTAAATTTCTGTCCGATGATGCCTGTCATGACATTGTTGCTCATGACGCCCTTGTTGAGGCCATACAAAAGCGTACACGCGCTTACGCCAAGCGCCAGTGGACATTCTGGCGGCGCATGCGCAAAATGATAACCCGCGAGCAAGAAAACTTGGGGTCCAAAACCATCCAATTGCACGAGCTAAACTTGACTTTATCCGACCTTGATTTATATATAAGTAGTCTGAAACAGTCTCTCCTGCATGAGGGTTAGTCATGAGAGAAATCGATGAAAAGGCAACACAGCAACAAGACGGTCTTTTTATTGGTCGCCGCCAAACAAGTAGTGTAATTGTTGTTCTTATAATGTTTGCTTTTGTTCTTTTTGCTGCCGGTTATTACTGGGGGCATCGAAGTGCATTACAAGATTTTGGGAACCAAATAGAGCAAGATACGCTTAATGACCGCATAGCGCTCTCATTAGGAGCATTGCGCGACAAAGGAGAGGTCCAAACAGAGACCGACTTAGAGCTTGAACTTCTTGAAGCACAAACAAATAATGCATCACAGCAGATACCAAGCAAAACACTACCATCTTTACCTCCGGCCAAATCTGGAGCGACTGAGCAAGCATCTTCTTCTTCAAAGGTGGAAGTTGACGAAACCGGCAAACAACACGTTGCACGTCTTATCGGCTACGGTTACTTAAAGCCGGCTAAGAGATTTGCTGACAAACTTACTCGCCAAGGCATTCCGGTTAAGGTTGAAAAACGAACCTCAACCACAAAGCGTGGCAAAAAAAGAGTTTGGTACCAGGTTATTACGCAACCTTATTCCAACAAAATTGAACTTCAGGATATCGTAAATACTATTGCCCGTAGAGAACACATTACAGGCATTACCATCATAACTATTTAAAAGAAGAGTAAACCGCTATGATCAGCTCAATACGTTCAACGATAAAAAGCAGATATATTATTCAGATCGCCGTAGGCGCCATTCTGGTATCGTTTTTACTTTCGGTGCCACTAGCTAGACGCTTTGGAGCCGGGTCAAGCGACCCGATCATGGTAAACAATGTAGGTGTATCTGCACACGAAATTGAAGCGCGAATAAAAAGCGAAGAAAAGATGCAACAAGAGTTCCAAAAGCGCTTTTCTGGTATATCTATGGACGTCATTTACGGCTCTTCTGGCAAGAGTAGTAATCCAAAAGAACGTGCAGTAAGTGACCTAATTGAAGAAGCTCTTTTTGAGTCTGCCGGCAACACGGCTGGTATAGTTGTTGATAACAATTACGTTATTGACCAGCTCAAAAATCCAGCATTTGTTCAACATGAGCTTGGCGACATTGTCCCACAATCTGCATGGAACGGACGACATATAAACTTTAAAGCATTGTCGGCGCATCTAAACCGAGCCGGTAAAAACATCGAATGGTTTGAAGATCAGGTTGAACGTCGACTTGTCCGTCAAATTGCTCAAAATGTATCACGCATTTTTATTCATGCACCTTACTCTCAACTCGTTAATGCCTACGTACAACGCTTTGTAAAGCGCACCTATCAGGTGGCGACATTTGAATTGCAAACATATATCGACAAGCTAGAAAAGCTGCCTGTCGACTCTACTGTATTGCGAAATTTTTATAACTACGAAAATAGCCAAGCAAAGCGATACTGGTCCACAGAGCAACGTGATGGTAGCGTATGGAGCTTTACCCCTGAAGCATACGGCATAAGCGTGTCAGACAAGAAAATTGAGCAATACTACAAGAGAAATCGCCATCGATATCTCAAAGAAGCTCGCAAACTTGATCTTGAAATAATAAAGGTATCAACCAACAAGCTTGTACAAGAGTTACATTCCAGCCTCAAGCTTGATGGCAGCAAGTTCAAAGAGCTTGCAAAAAAACATTCCATAGACAAGAAAACCGCCTCTGATGGTGGCAGTCTTGGCATGATCGACCCTATAACGCTCAGCTCGCCTATTGAGAGAGCTGCAAATAAACTTGTAAAAGATGGGCAAATTTCTACAGTTATTGATACCAAAAGCGGTTTTGCAATACTCAAGCGAATTGGTTCAAAGCCGGCTATCTACAAACCACTAAGTGATGTTAAATCTGAGATCTCAAAAGAGCTTAAAGTCGAACAGTTCAGCAGAGTGTTTAAGCGTGAAGTTCGCAATTCAGTACGCATTGCGCATAGATCAGAAAATTCAGTTACAAACTTTATAAAAAAACGTAACGGAAAAAAAGAGTCTATTGCTACACCAGCATCAAGTGGAGCACAATCGGCACCGCTATTAAACCGCATAACCACAGTTGACGGATTTGCCTTTGACCTTATCGGTTCAACTGGATATCTGGTCAAACTAACAAATCGCGTTAAGGCAGAGCCTGAAGCATTTGTAAAAGTAGAAGACAGGGTAAAGCAGGATTACATTAAAAATCAGGCTGCCAAGCAGATGCAAAGCGAGATGAAAGCAGTCTCAAACGGCCTTGAACAGCATTCATTCGGATCTGTGCCAAGTCAGACTTATAAAGATGTTTTACCATCAGATTCTGGCAGTTTAGATGACCTGTTTAAAAAAGGCCTAAGCTCGACTAGGTTGTTTGAACTTACAACACCTAAGGCATACATCGTTGACCAAGGCGCATCGCACGGATTTGTTGCGCAGTTAAGCACAGTAAGCTCGTACGACCCAAAAAAACTGGACTCTGAGCTGTTAACTATACAAAACGACCTTGTTATGCAGGAACTACGCACGATTCAAAGAACATTCATTGAATCTTTGCTAGGCCATGCTACAATTAAAAATGATCTTAGAGGAACTTCAGCGCGTGGTAATTAATGAAACAAACTAAAAAGAATACCGGTCGGGACAATGTTTCCGACATTTCAGCACGTAAAAAAATTCTAGATACGACGTTTGCTCAAATCGACAAAGAATTTGGCAAAGGCTCGGTTATGCTTCTTGGTCAGGCTCCAAAGGTCGACGTAGAAGCAATACCAACGGGTTCAATTTTAGTTGATAGAGCAATTGGTTGCGATGGTTTCCCTCGTGGTCGAATTATCGAAATATTTGGACCAGAGTCATCTGGTAAAACAACACTAACACTCCATGCAATTGCACAAGCACAAGCAAAGGGCGGAGTATGCGCATTTATCGATGCTGAGCATGCACTCAACCCGGAACACGCCAGATCACTTGGAGTAAACGTTGACGAGCTAATTATCTCGCAACCTGACTTTGGTGAGCAGGCACTTAACATTGCAGAAATGTTGATTCGCTCAGGCGCAGTCGACTTAGTCGTCGTAGACTCGGTTGCCGCACTTGTACCTAAGGCTGAAATTGAAGGCGACATGGGCGACGTACACGTCGGCCTACAAGCTCGATTGATGTCTCAGGCGCTACGCAAATTGACACCTGTGGTATATAAAGCTAATTCCGTATTGATCTTTATCAATCAGATTCGGCACAAAATTAACACCATGGCTTTTGCTAATAAAGAAACAACAAGCGGCGGAAACGCACTTAAATTTTATGCATCATTGCGAATTGATGTTAGACGCATTGCCAGCCTTAAAAAGGGCGATGTGCACATAGGAAACAGACTTGCTATTAAAATCGTCAAAAACAAGGTCGCACCTCCCTTCAAACGGGTACTGCTTGACCTCATTTTTGGTGAAGGAATTTCTCCATCGCTTGATCTTTTAGATGCAGCTCTTCATTATAAGCTAGTTAAGCAAGCTGGTGCATGGTACTCCCAAGACGACAAAAACTTTGCTCAAGGACGGGACCAAGCACTTGTTTACATCAAGAAAAACACAGAATTTGCTACAAACTTACGCAAAAATGTTTATATTGCCATCAAAGAAGAAAAAGCCCAACTGGAACAGGGGTAACTGATGAAGCGAAAAGGTAGAGACGCTACACAGCAAAAAAAGCGCCCAACTGTTATAGCAAACGAGGCAATTAAAGAAAAAGAAGTACAATTAATCTCTAGCAGTGGTCAAAACATTGGCATCGTGGAAACACAAGATGCACAAAATTTGGCAACTGTTGAAGGACTCGATCTGGTTATGATTGCTCCCAAAGGGAGCGATGGTGTACCTATCGTCAAAGTAATGGACCTTGGTAAGGCGCTGTACGAGAAAAAGAAAAAACTCGCAGAAGCCAAGAAAAACCAAAAGGTCATTCAGATCAAGGAAGTTAAGATACGTCCCAAAATTGGCGCGCATGACTTCTCAACCAAGCTTAACCGCGGTGTACAGTTCCTTAACGAAGGAAAACACCTCAAAGTTACCTTGGTGTTCCGTGGCCGAGAAATGGCTACAAAACACGAGAGAGGCCGCGAACTTTTTGAGCGTATTGAGGTATTTTTTGAAGAAGCTCAAATTCTTGATAAACTAACACAAGAACGCGATGCAATGTCCGGACCGCTTTGGTCCCGCATTTATCACATTAAGACCAAATAAAATACAAATAAGTAGAAAGAGCTAAAATGCCAAAAATGAAGACTCACTCGGGCGCCAAAAAGCGCTTTAAGAAGCTCAAAAGCGGAAAAATTAAAGCAAGAAAGGCGTTTAAGCGCCACTTGTTAGAAAAGAAATCAGAAAGCCGCAAGCGTAGACTCTCTTTGAATAACTATATTCAAGGCGGAGATTTAAAAAAACTTAAGAGGCTAATGCCCAACTAGTCCTTAAGATTAGTATAAAGGCTTAGCTGCTTTGAGTTATCAGACACTATAATATAGAAGATTGGAATTTAGAAAATGTCACGCATCAAGCGAGGCGTGGTAACGCAAAAGCGTCACCGTCGCCTATTAAAACAGACTAAAGGTTTCTACGGACAGCGCAAGAACGTTTTCCGTAGAGCAAGTGAAACATTGTTACGCGCCTGGGCATTCGCCTACAAGGGCCGTAAATTAAAGAAGCGCGATATGAGAGCTCTTTTCATTGCTCGTATCAGTGCAGCATTGCGTAGCCAGGGCTTACGATACGGCGAAGTTATGCATAGTTTGAGTACTGCTGAAGTTTCGCTTAATCGCAAAATGCTCAGTCAGATCGCTATTCATGATCCAGCTGTTTTTGCCCAAGTTATTTCTTTTGCCGGTGTGACAGCAACAGCTTAGTTGTTTGCTTGACACACTAAAGCATCCTTTATTAGGGTGTGTTGCAAGTGGAGTAGGCTGTGGAGCAATAAAGGGCTGTGTAATGGAAGCGCTGGCACAACTTGAGAAAAAGGTCGCGTCTTTGATTTGCTTAATAAGCGACCTACGCGAACAGCGGCAACAGTTTTTGCATCAGGTTGGCGCACAAAAAAATGAACTAGAACGGCTTCTTAAAGAGCAAGATTTGTTAAAAACACAACTTGCCGATTTTGAAGCTGCTTTTTTGGTTCAGGATTCGACGCGCTCGTCCGATCATGCTAAAAAGCTTGATGGTGTTAATTTTACTATTGGCGAGCTCATCAAAGATATCGATCAGATTATCAAAGAGGAGCAGCCTGATGGTTGAGGCCAGAAGAAAAATAGAGATTACTATCCTTGGTCGTATATACGCATTTGTAAGCGACGAGGATCAGGAGCATCTTGAAGCCTGTGCCAAAGCTGTTGACCAACTTATGACCAATATTATGCGTGCTTCTGGCACAAATAATGAGGGTCAAGTTGCCGTATTAGCTGCATTACGCCTAGCTAGCAATTGCATCAAGCTTGAGTCGCAATTAGCTTCTTACCAGACAGCGACTGCTCAATTGAGCGACACTGTCGACAAGGTGCTTTCTTGCCAAACACCGCTTTAGTGCCCCCAGCATAATTACTCCCCTTGCTTTTACTTTTTAACCGGCTTTAAAAAGCGTACAAAATTAGAAGACAGGGATTATTATGTTATATTTTTACATTTCTCTCTTGGTAAGCGCAGTTGCTATTATTGCTGTTGCTGGTGCATATTTCGCTGCATATCGTCAACAAAACAAAGCAAAAGCTTTATTTAAACAGGCGAAGAGAAAACTCGAAGCTGCAACCAGAGATGCCGAAATACGGCGTCGTGACGCTTTGTCAAAGCTTAGAGATGAGTTATATCGCAAGCGTAACGAATCAAGGTTTGAGATTAAGAAAGAGCGAATTGAGCTTGAAAGAGTTCAGAACAAGCTTTCTCTTAGATCAGACAACCTATCTCGCAACGAATCAGCTTTGCAAGATTCAAAAGACAACCTACAGCAGCTCGAACGCAATTTACTACGGCGATCCGATTCATTACATGCCGATGAGACAAAAATTAAGGGACTGTATAACGAACTTATACAGAAACTTGAGAATATAGTCGGCATGAGTCGTGACGACGCTAAGAAGGCGCTTTTGCAAACTCTTGAGTCCGAGGTCAAATTAACCAGCCAAAAATGGATACAAAAGGTTGAAGAAGATACTCGTAAGGTAGCTAAAGAAAAAGCTGTCGGAATCGTTACAACAGCAATGCAACGCTACACGGCTGACTCTGTTGCACCGCATGCATCAGGGGTTGTGCATCTTCCAAGTGATGACATGAAGGGGCGAATCATTGGTAAAGAGGGCCGCAATATTAAAGCGTTAGAAATGGCAACGGGCATGGAGTTTGTTATCGGCGATACGCCGGAAATTATTACCATCTCTGGCTTCAACCCAATTCGTCGCGAAGTAGCCCGAAGATCTCTTGAAAAGCTTGTCTCTGACGGCAGAATCAACCCAACTCGCATTGAAGAAATCGTTAAACTGACCGAGTCAGATATAGATGAGATCATTCAAGAGTATGGAACAAAAACAATACTTGAGATGAATCTACAAGGATTACATCCTGAGATGGTTACACTTCTTGGTAGACTTCACTTCAGAACTAGTTTTTCGCAAAATGTACTATTGCACTCCAAAGAGGTTGCACGGTTTGCCGGCATGATCGCTGATGAACTTGGCCTTGATGGTAGAAAAGCAATGCGTGCAGGCTTACTACATGATATCGGTAAAGCTGTTTCGGCAGAAGTCGAAGGACCGCATGCTATCATCGGTGGAGATATTGCCAAACGTTGCGGCGAAGAACCACTCATAATAAATGCTATTGCAGCTCATCATGAAGAGGTTCCATTTGAATCTGTTTATTCCGTGTTGGTTGTTATCGCTGACACAATCTCGGCTTGCAGGCCAGGAGCCCGTCGCGAAACATTAGCAGCCTACATAAAACGGCTTGAAAAACTTGAAGAAATTGCTTACGGCTTTGACGGAATTAAGAAGGCATTTGCCTTACAAGCAGGACGTGAAGTCCGCGTCATTGTCGAAGAAAACTTCATGAATGATGATCAAGCTCGTGAGATGGCTCGCAATATCGCAAAAAAAGTTGAAACTGATATGGCCTTCCCTGGTCAAATCAAAGTAAACGTCATCAGAGAAACCCGCTCAATAGAGTATGCGAGGTAGAATAATGGCAGAAATACGAGTCCTACTTTTGGGAGACATCGTTGGAGCACCGGGGCTCGCAATGTTTGAAAAACATATTGCCTCGCTGCGCGAACAATATAAGGTAGATGCCCTAATCGTAAACGGCGAAAACAGCGCTCAGGGTAAGGGAATAACTCCTCGCATTGCAAAGTTTTTTATGGAAAAAGGTGTTGATATAATTACCACTGGCAACCATATCTGGCGACGCAAAGAGATCTATGGCTATCTCGCTGAGAACAAAACGCTATTACGCCCAAACAACTACCCCAACACCTGTCCTGGTACAGGTGTTGCCACATTTTTGTGCAAAGGTACTACCGTTGGCGTTATAAACGTACAGGGTAGAGTATTCATGTTTGACAACATTGACTGCCCATTCCGCTCAGCTAAATCTGCAGTCTCATACCTAGCCACTAAAACAAAGGTGATACTGGTAGACGTCCATGCAGAAGCAACCTCAGAAAAGGCTGCACTTGCTAACTATCTTGATGGGACAGTAAGCGGTGTTGTTGGAACACATACTCACGTACCAACGTCGGATGAGCGTATTATGCCCAATGGAACCGCCTTTGTTACCGATCTTGGCATGGCTGGTGCACAGGATTCCATCATAGGCGTGCAAAAAGGGGCGGTTGTAAACGCCTTCACTACTGCGATGCCTAATCGCTTCACAGTAGAAACTCAAGGACCGGGAGTGCTTTCTGGCGTATGTATAACGATTAATTCAGTCAGCGGCAAAGCAACAGCTATTGAACGAGTACATATCGTAGATAACGATTTCAACTTCGATGCTACTGCCTGACGATGATTTTGCTAGTTTTTGCGCTATTTGCGCTTTTTGCGCTCGCCTTTCCGCTAGGCAGCATGGCCGTAACCTACACGACTCCAGCTTTTGCTGTTGGTCTTCGTATGCTTTGTTCTGGCCTGTTAATGCTTGCATGGCATGGATTTAGGCACGGCACAATTAAGCTCAAGCGCAAAGACATACCAGCTTTATTCTTGCTCGCCTTCCTTGGAATATACGTAACAAATGTTTTAGAACTTTGGTCTTTGCAGCACATGAGCGCTGCAAAGACCTGTTTTATATACAGCCTGTCGCCGTTTATTACTGCATTAGTATCGTACGGAGCGTTTTCTGAACGATTACGCAAACGACAGTGGATTGGGATTATTATAGGTATTTTTGGCTTTGTTCCAGCTTTACTCTGGAATACCAAGGCAGAATTGTCAGCGGTTGGTTTTTTGTCGTGGCCTGAGCTAGCTATGCTTGGCGCATCAACGGCAACCGTGCTTGGTTGGATTGGTATGAAAAAGTTAACCCAGGCTTCGCGTAAAGCTTCGCCGGGCAGGCCCAAGTTAGGCGTAAGCCCGATACTTGCCAACGGCTATGCTATGACAATCGGTGGAGCAATTGCACTAGGCCATACACACTTCTTTGGAGTAAGTACCGGCCCTCTAATAACAAGTTGGTGGCCATTTATTAAAATTATGCTTGCTATGGCACTAATATCTAACTTTATCTGTTACAACCTGTACGGATATCTTTTGCGCCGTTACAGTGCAACATTCATGGCACTTGCTGGCCTAAGCACACCGCTGTTTGCAGCTTTATTTGGCTGGCTTATGCTTGGCGAAGCTGTTTCGTGGTCATTTTGGAGCTCTGTTGCGCTTGTAAGCGGTGGGCTCCTCTTGTTCCATCTTGGCGGCAACGATAAAAATTTGGCATAAAAAAGGGGCGGCTTTAGCCACCCCGAATGTAAGCCATATCAAAAAAGTTACAGAATAATGTTACCTACCGGCAACTCTAGCTCACGAGCTCGCTCAAGAAGATTTTCTTCATCTTCAGCACGTACTTCATAGTTGATTTCTTCTTTTGGCCATAAAAGTCTTCTTCTCAGGTTTGGAGCAAAGAAACTAGAAAGTTCCTTACGCGCCTCAATCAGCTCTCGCCTTATATCATCCCGTTTACGACCATATGCTGTTTTATAATCGCTGAACAATTGACTAATTTTTTCTTTTAGCCAGGCCATATATTTTAAGGGCCTTACACGGTTTAATTCCCTTTGCAGATCTTGCCCACGTAAACTAGCCTCCCCCATTCGATATTCCATTTCTCTTATCATGTCAGGCTCTTCGTGCCTCATGTAATCCTCAAAAGCATTACGAACACTGCCACCAATAGATACTGCCGCAAAAGTTAGGGCAATAAAACCAATCAATATTTTTTTCATTTCAAACTCCTTCATGAATAATAACTCTTTTTAAGGCGCCTTTATGGCCCCTCTTATTACATTTATCGTAGCACAATTATTACTCTAATTGCAATACTTTGTGTGTAAAAACGGGTGCATCAAAGCCGACTTTGTAGTCATTTACTACGCATACTGCACCGCTATTATACAGTTTCATATATTTAGGAAGGAAAATTAGTCCTGGATCCCCGTTCACCCTACTTCGCTTAACAGCTACGAAGGGCATGAAGTCCGGGGATGACAAAGGAGAGAGTGTTTTTTCACAACTAGGCAGATCGGAGAGACCTTCTAAAAACAACTACGCTTAGCGTGTTCCAGGCTTCGCGTAAAGCTTCGCCGGACAGGACTGTTGAAGAAATTGCAGAGCTTTAGCTCGATCCGTCTTCGCCAAAGGCTACGCCGAGACTTCAGGTTTCTCAGGATTGGCAAGTTGCGCACAAAGTAAATTTCTAAAGGTCTTCATGATTAGCTGAACTGTTTGAAGCAACCTAAAAGCGTTAGCTTCTGGTTGCAATGTTTTCTGCGTAAGGATTCCAAAGGTTTTCCTTTGGCGCCATTGTATGCAAGGGGTTAGGCGAGTAACCCCTTGCTAAAAAATTAAATAACGATTTGTTTGTAAGAAAAGAAAGAGTTTAAGAAAAAAAGAACAATAGTTCGGGAGGGTGTATGAGGGGTATAAAGCCCCTAACCCTCATTCTTGAATCGCTCAATAGCCTCATTAATCTTGGCATAAGCAGCTTCTTTATTTTTCCACCCGGTTATTTCAATCTCTTTTTTTTCAAGCAACTTGTAAGTAGCAAAGAAGTTCTCAATCTCATTGCGCCGAGACTCAGAAATGTCCTCGATGCTTTGTATTGTGCTTACACGCGGGTCACAGTCAGCGACAGCGATAATTTTAGCATCAGGAGCTCCGCCATCAATCATGTCTAACATGCCAACCGGTCTCACCTTAATAAGGCTGCCTGGCATAAGTGGCGTTGAAATAAGAACCATGATGTCCAGCTGGTCACCGTCCAAAGAACGCGTTTGCGGAATAAAGCCGTAATCAATTGGGTAAAATTGCGACGAAAATAAAACTCTATCAACTTCTATGCAGTCAAGAATCTCATTGTATTCATACTTTGTTTGCGAATTGCGTGGGATTTCCACTATCGCATTAACTTTTTGGGGAGCGTGTTCACCGGTAGGGATATGTTTAAAAGACATTGGTCACCTTATGCGTTATCAGACGTATAATTATTTTTAACTAGTTTTGGCTTTATTAAAAGTTGCCCTTTGTGCCTGCACCAAAGAATAAAGCTCTTGCTTGTTCATAGCATTCTGACCCGACACAACAGGGTATTTTAATGCCTGTTTTGCCAGTTTTTGCCGAACTGCTGTGTCAAGATCCAAACCTGTTATATTGCAAAAGGCAATCAAGGTAATCGCAACATCGGCGACCTCGTCCGAAATCTCTTGCTGCCGGTCTTTTAAAATCCTAGGACCGTCTTCCGGAGAAGACCACTGGAAGATTTGCAGTAATTCTGAGGATTCTAGGCTAATAGCCGTCGCTAAGCTTGCAGGTGTATGCATTGGCTTCCAATTGCGCTCTATTACAAAAGCATCAACAAATGCTCTAAGCTCCTGTATCGTTGCCTTGCTATCCATCACAATGCCCTCAAATATTCATACAAAAAAATAGACTAATGGCCCCTATAAGGGTAAAACGACTCAAGAAATGGGTCAAGCTTGGCATAGAATTAAAAGAAGAGTCCGCAATTAAAGAACTAGCGGTATTCCAAAGAAAACAAACGAAGCAACACCAACACCTACGCCGGTTGCATAAAGCAGCCTTGTCCACCATGAGGTTGAATCTTGGCTAGTGTTTGTTTGCGTACTTGATTGTGGTGATCTAGAAGAACTAGATGAATTAGAGTCTGTCGAAGTTGTTGATTCTGCATCATCTGAATTAACTGATGATGTATCAGAGATGTCGGACTCTGTGTCAGAATCACTTTCACTACCATTATCAATTTGAATCTCGCTCGGTAGAAGTGCAGCAATCTTTGATATTAATGTTTGCTTTGTTGGCTTCACAGGTTTTTTGCTACTAACTGTCGACACAACTCTTTTCACAATAACTGGAGTAGTTGATAAAATTGGTTTCGATGTAGCGCTTGTCGTTTGTTGAACATCACTTAATTGCGTGCGCAAAGATTGATTTTCGGCCCGTTGCCGTTGAAGCGTTTCAATTAAATCATCGTTCATGGATTGATTTACATCCTCAGAAAAATTACCCCGATGCACATTCAACAGCTGTCGCTCAAGTATATCTATTCTACGCTGTTTTTGTTGCACTTGCTGTTGATTGTGTCGCTTGATATTGGTAATGTTACGCGCATTTTGCTTATCTAGGGTATCAACTTGTTGCTGATGGTTTTTACGCTCCTGCACGCTAATCGCAAGCTGGTTTCCTAAATTTTGTTCGTATTGCTTGGCCTGCGTTTCTAGCTGGTCAATCTTCTGGTCTTTAATCGATATCAGATTCTGAACATCCTTATTTGATCCAGTAGATTTTGAAGCCAATGCTTGGGTCAAGGTAGAAATCTGCGAGGCTGAAGACTTTTGCTGTTGAGCTATTTTAGCTCTTAATTCTGCAATCATCTTCTCAAGATTACTCTTTTCTATTTCAAGCGTTTTATTTTTGGACTCAGTATTGCCCAAAGTATCCGCTTGTTTATCTAATTTTGTCTTTAAAGTTGCGAGGTCTTTAACCTGATCACCATTAATTTTTTGTTGTGATGCAAGCTCTTTTGTAAACTTTGCCTTCTGATCTTTGGCCGCAAACTGTAGTTTTTGTAACGCTTTGGCTAGTGCCAAGTCGTGCGATTTTTTTTGTTCAGAAAGTTTAGTCGAATTAGCTATTCTCTGCTTATCGAGTTCTTTTTTAGCACTCAATTGCGACTGAATATAACGCTCTTTAGCTTGCTTAGCCTGCTTGTCAGACGTTTCTTTTGAATCTATAGCTTCTTGCAGCGATTTAGCAAACTTCTGCTCAGCTTCGTTAATTTTTGTAATTTTTTCATTATTTAACTTATTTTTTTGCTTACTCAATTCTCTTGTCATATTTTTCTTAAGCTGCTTTCTTTGATTACTCACAGCATCAGCCAGTTCTTTGCGCAGTTTTGCTTCTTGTTCAGCAAGCAGCCTGTCTGAATTCTTTTGTTGCTCATTAAGTTCCTGTTGAGCCTTATCTTCTCGTTCAATCTGCGTCTTATTAGCTGCAGCTAAAGCCTGCTTATTGCTTTCCTTAAGCTTCTGAACATCCAAGTCGCGTTGCGCCTTCAACTTATCCAACTCTTGTTTGTAAGCTTTCTTTTGTTGCTCTGAAGCAATCTGAACTTGCGTAACCGTATCTTCACCTTGCTTCTTGAGCAGGACAATCTGTCTAATTAGTTCTATGTTTTTCTTATCAAGCGCCTTGTTTTCATTACCAAGGTTAGTTAAATTTACCATCTGTTCATTAGATATTTTTTCCGCCGCTTCCAACTTGGCGACTGTACTTTCATTAGCTTTACGTCGCTCATCAAGCTCTTGTTCATAAGCCAATTTTTGTTTCTTAATATCTTTCTGTACTTGCTTAGCCTTATCTACAGCCTTCGCTTTAAGCTCAGCATTGCGACTATTAAGAGATTCAATCTCTAGCTTGGTAGCCTTATCAGCTTTTTCTGAACTTGTAGTTAACGAAACAACATTCTTATTAAGCGTTTTCTTTTCAGCTTCTAAAGCATTCAAATCTGCAGCTTTATCACTCAATGCTTGTTCTACTACATTCAGCTTAGTAGTTAAGCTTTTGTTGATTAAACTTTGTGCATTCAGCTCTTTATTTTGTTGCTCAATCTTTTTCTGTGCTTGCCTAGCTTTTAATACTGAATTATTTACGAAGTCTTTATTTCTACCTATAACTTTTTGATTTTCAAGCTCAAGTTTATTCAGGCTATCGCCTTGTTCGGTTAGCTTTGCCTTTGCAGTACTCAATTCGCTAGTTAAGAGTCTATTAGCTAGCTTCTTTACATTCAGCTCTTGTTCATGAGCTTGTTTTTGTTGCTCAGCAGCCTTCTGTGCTTGTGTAAGCGAATCTTCAACTGCCTTAAGACTATCTTGTAGCCTCGTAACTTGTTTTTGCGTGTCAGCGTTATTTTGGGTCAATGTTTTATTTTGACGACTAAGACTAGCTAATTTTTTATTGTAAGCCAGCTTTTGTTGCTCAATATCTTTCTGTACTTGCACAGCCTTATCTACAGCCTTCGCTTTAAGTTCAGCATTCAAACTATTAAGAGACTCTATCTTGTTCTTAGAAGCTTTATCGGCTTCTTTTGCGCTTGTAGTTAACGAGGTAATATTCTTATTAAGCGTTTTATTTTCAGCCTCTAAAGCACTAAAATCTGCAGCTTTATTTTTCGATTTTTGTTCCATCAAGCTAAATTCTGACTTGAATTTTTCTCGTTGCTTATCAAGCTTTTGTTCGTAGACTAGCTTTTGTTGAATAGTGGCATTTTGCACTTGCGAGGTCTTATCCTTAGCCTTCGTCAAACTTTCTTGTAATTCTGTAGCTCTTTTTTGCGCTTCAACGTTCTTTTTGGTCAATACTGCTTTGGTATCAGTAGCTTGTTTAATCTGCGCTCCAAGTTGATCCTCAAGCTGTGTTAGCTTCGTTTGCAACCCTTCAAGTAAGCGCTGCTTTTTGACAAGTTTATTTTTAGATTCTTCAGCGGCAATCTTTTGCTGTTCAACTGCTAACGATAATTTTTCTTCTTCTAAGCGAAGCGCTCTAGTCTCGAACTCAAGACGCTTCCCTTGATCCTCCAAAGATTCCTTAAATTTTTTGCTACGCTTTAACGCAGCTGAAAGATTAATCTGACTTTTTTTCAAGTCTTGCTCAGTCTTATCACGCTTTTGCTTTTCAACCTTTAATTCACTCGTATGTTTTTTATTAAGTTCGTACAAGTTATGCTTAAAGCGCCACTCAAGCTCATTGTATTCTTTATCAAGACTTACTAAGCGCTTAGCCTGCTCATCTGATTTAGTATTTAGCTTTTCAAGGTTCACCTTGTACTCTTCTTCTTTTTGTTTGCGTGAAATCTCTGCCGTTTTTGCTTGTGCAGCAGTACTAGCTTTAGCCTTCGTCAAACTTTTTTGTAATTCTGTAGCTTGCTTTTGTATTTCAAGGTTCTTTTGGGTCAGTACCAGGTTGGAATCATTAGCTTGTTTAATCTGCGTCCCAAGTTGCCCCTCACGCTCTGCATGTTTTTTGCTTGCTTCGACAAGTGTAGCCTTCGTCGATGCTTCCATAGCAACTAGCTTCTCTTTATCTTCTTTAAAGCCAGCTCTATCACTATTAAATTTTGTTAAAATATCATTATTGTGCAACTCAAGAAGCTCATTTTTCTGCTTCTCACGACCTAATTTAGCTTCCTGCTTGGCAAGTTCTTGTTCATAGGTATGCGTTTGATCACGAGCAGCTTCATTGTTCTTTTTGGTTAACGCCAGATTGGCATCATTCGCTTGTTTAATCTGCGCTTCAAGTTTCCCCTCACGCTCTGCATGTTTTTTGTTTTCTTCAGCCAACTTTGTAGCTTGCTCATCTAAAGTATTATGCGCACCATCCAACTGACTTTTAAGATCTTCATTGATCTTCTGTTGTTCAGCAAGCTTATTTTTTGATTTGGAAATCTGAGCCTTCGTCGACTCGATAAGCTCTAATAACTTTTTACTATCACCTCTGAAGCTTTCTCGAGCAAGCTCAAGCTCATTTGAAATCGCGACATTGTTATTCTTAAGACTTATATTTTCTTGTTCTTTAGCTTTTAGTTTATCATCCAACGCATTTTGCTTATCAAGCGCTTCTTGCTGCAAAATTTTCATCTGCTCAATATCTTCTTTATCTTTTTCATGTCTTGCTTTTGTAGCTTTTTTAATAGCTTCAACGTTCATTTCCGTGGAAGTAATTTTCTGCTTAGCCAATTCTATTTTATTTTTTAAAGCATCATTATTCTCTTGGAAAGCCATTTTATCTTTAAGATGTTCTTCCTGTTGTTTTTCATGATCTTGCTTTATTTGAGCATTATTATTCTCAAGGGTGGTATTTTTACCCTCAAGCTTCTTAACCTGTTCTTTAAATCGGTTTAATTCGTCAGTCGTAGTCTTCTCAAGGTCGGTTGATTGACGCTCGCGTTCTAGCTGTGCCTCAAGCTTACTTTGTAATTCATCAAACTGAGTTTGCAAGTCAGTAAAAGACAGATTCTTTTGCGCAAGTTGATTTTCTAACCCAATATTCGCAGATTTTGACTGATTAATTCTATCTACAAACTTTGCGTTAGCGATCTGACTTTTCTTCAGATCCTCACCTAATCGATCGAGCCTTTTAGAAATCTTAGTCTGATCACCTTTACTCTTTTGCACTTCTTGTCGAAGCTGAGCTTCCAGTTTTGCAGCATTAGTATTCATAGCCTGAAGCCTGTTCTGCATTTGTTCAGAAATTTTATTCTGTTCAGACAGCCGCTTGTCGACTAACGTTCTTTCAGATTTATTAGTGGCATTTTGATCTTTTAGACTTGCTACTTCTTTATTTAAAAAAGCAATCTTCACTTGGCTTATATCAAAAGCTTTTTTCGCTCTTTGAGCGCCATTTATAATGTTCATAATTGTTGCTAAATCCACTGAAGCTCGAATGTCATCAGCAGTTTGTTTAACAGGCTCATTCTGCGAACCTTGCTTATTCGGGCCCTTTAACCTGCGTATTGCAGCGTTAGCTAAAGCCGTTTTGCCATAAACATACAAAGACTTAAGTCCCTCACTAAATCCTGCCATAGCTTCTGCAGCATCTGACAAACTTACTTTAGGTTCATCGCTCAAATTGAAAGCATCATAATCAATAGAATCCGTATCAATAGAGTAATTAGCCTCATGATCAAACAGATCAGACACAACTTTCTGCTCAGATTTTTTTATCTTTTTTAGATCATTCGCAACAGGTACTTGATGTGAAATAGCCCTTAACGGATTTGCATTCGGATCATTGATAACAGAATGCCTCTGTAAGACTCTAGCTCTATTCTTCGCAGTATCAATATTAACGATCGATTTCACATTCTGACCCGTAGATCTATCGGTAAGAAGCTGTTTTTGCATAGAAAAAATTGGCGCCTGAACAGCGACCAACAAAAATGCCAGGAAACTTAGTATGTTTAAATTCTTCATTATGGTACCCATCAATAACTTTTCTAAAACCTCCATACCATTAAATCTATTATACAACATATACACCGTTTTTGCAATGAAAATCAATTCTAATTGAAAATTTATTTAACATAAGAGATTGATTAGAGCAAAAAAGTATGGATAAAGGCGCAAAACCTTGATCCACAAACATCTCTTGGTTAAACTACAGTCGGTATATTTTTAAGCCTGCTAAGCGGTTTTTTTTGATTATGAAAAACAAATTACCCAATATTACGACCGATTTTTCTTCTTGGTATAACGATGTTGTTTACCGTTCGGATCTTGCCGATACGGCGCCAGTCCGCGGTTGCATTGTTATCCGTCCATACGGTTGCCAAATTTGGGAAAGTATAAAAACAATCCTGGACAAAAAAATTAAGGATACTGACCACGAAAACATCATGTTGCCGCTCTTGATTCCCGAATCTTTTTTGCGTAAAGAAGCTGAACATATCGAAGGATTTGCCCCAGAGCTAGCTGTTGTTACTCATGCAGGTGGTAAAAAGCTTGAGGAATCACTGGTAATCAGGCCAACTTCTGAGACGATGATGTATCACATGTTCTCTCGTTGGATCAAGTCATGGCGCGACTTACCACTAAAATTAAACCAGTGGTGTTCGGTTGTCCGTTGGGAGAAACGACCTCGACCGTTTCTACGCACTTCTGAGTTCTTTTGGCAAGAGGGGCATACCGCTCACGCAACAGAACAAGAAGCTCATGATGAAGCACTACTCATGCTGGACCAGTACATAGATCTTATTCAAAACTATCTGGCAATACCTGTTATCAAAGGCGAAAAACCCGAATCCGAAAAATTTGCTGGTGCAAAAAACACCTACACCATGGAAGCTATCATGCCCGATGGCAAGGCGCTACAGATGGGCACATCGCACCACATTCAACAAAGTTTTGGTAAAGCTTTTGATATCGCGTATCAGGACAAAGATGGGAAGCTAGCAACCCCGCACTTCACAAGCTGGGGCGCAACCACAAGATTAATTGGCGCATTAATTATGACCCACGGTGACCAAAAAGGCTTAATTTTGCCTCCAAAGGTTGCCCCTATTCAGGTCGTCATTATCCCGATCATCAAGGCCAATCAAGACAATCAAGCCGTACTAGAAGAAGCTCAAAAAATATACTCTGAGCTAAAACAGTCCGGAATACGCGTTAAGCTAGACCTGGATGCGACCCAAACCCCGGGCGCTAAGTTCTACAACTGGGAGCTCAAAGGAGTACCAGTTCGTATAGAGCTTGGAGCGCGTGATCTTGAATCACAAAGCGTCACCATCGCGAACCGATTAACCTGCAAAAAAGAATCAATTGCATTAACTGAGATATCACACATGATTTCAAAAACATTAGACGATACTCAGCAAGCACTATTTCAACGAGCAGAAGCACGCAATCAAGAATTAACAAAACGTGGCAACAAGTTGGCCGAATGGGGACCAATTCTAAACAAAGAAAACGGTGCATACATCGTTGGCTGGTGTCAATCAGACGCATGCGAAGACAAGCTAAAATCATGTAAAGCAACTATTCGATGTTTGATCGCAACCAACGAATCACCTGAGTGCTTTGCCTGTACCAAAAAAAGTTTGGGTGACATAGTCGTTGCAAAAGCGTACTAAGTCGTTTGCAAGAGAGGGAATCATGATTGGTTTGGATAAACGTCTCGTAGAGGCCTTTCGGGCTTATCTATTAACACAAAAACGTGCCTCAAAGAATACGGTAAATGCGTACATTAGCGACATACGACAACTGGTCTCGTTTTGCAAAGAACAAAGCATTTCTCAACACCCAAGCGTCCAAGATTTAAAAGCGTTTATTAAAGATCTACGTACAAAGCAACAGGTTGGTAGTAGGACGCTTTCTCGCAAAATTTCTTCTTTAAAATCATTTTTTGCATACCTTAACCAATACCACAAGCTACCAAACAGCGCGGCCGAACTTGTGTTCCCTAAAATAGACAAGCGACTCCCCGGGCTCATGTCAGAAACGCAAATTGCGCAACTTTTTGAGTCTAGTAAAAAAGATACAAGTCATGGTGGCGTACGCAACGCTGTAATGTTGCACCTTTTGTATGGAGCAGGATTACGGGTCAGTGAGCTCGTAAACCTACGGCTAGCCAACTTAAAACTTGACGAGGGACTTATATCCATAATGGGTAAACGGGACAAAGAGCGCCTGGTTCCGGTGCACAGCCAAATAATTGGCATGCTCAAAGCGTACTTAAAAAAAGAACGCAAAACAATGATCAAAGAAACTGTAACCGATGTGGTGTTTCCCGTTCGATACGCCGGTAATCTTCAGCCAATGTCGCGACAAGCCTTCTGGGGCCTGCTCAAAAAAATGGCACGTACGGTATTACCAGTCGGCCAAAACATACACCCCCACATGCTACGACACTCGCTTGCAACACATCTACTGCGTCAGGGAGCTGATTTACGCTCCCTACAACTTCTTCTTGGGCACGAAAGTCTGGCAACTGTACAGATTTACACACACCTTGACACAACCGACCTCAGGAAGCTTTATGACAAAAAACATCCACGCTCGTAATACAAGAAAGCTTCTTTATATTTCATTGTTAATCTTTGCAACCATCCAACACTCACTGTGTTACCAAGCATTAATAAACTGCATGCTGCACTCAGAAAAAAATTGGAAAAAATTATTTATAGAGGAGCAATCTGGGCCATTTAAGCGTTATTCTGATCAATTTCTTAAGCTGACCAAAAAAAATATTGAGCTTCATGAAATAATAGAAGCTTCGAAGCGCCATAACGGCTTATCTTGCTCAACCGCTTCCGGGCGTTGTTCTATACAATACATACCAGATCGCGGAATTCTGCATCTTAAAATGAAGGATGTCTATGTTGCAGGGCAAGAGGAGCATCACTTTTTAAACAAGACTGATTTCGATGAGCTTGTTGGCAAATTTGCAAAAAAATATACCCCTGAGTTCCATACAAATATGGAATATTCTATGGAAAAAACAGATTATTACCCAAATCAAACTATCCTTGCTAAGCACAAAAAAAATCTCGATGAATCTTCAGAGTACTTGGTCTTAACAAAAAACAAAGCTACACAATTCAGCACTCAAAATTATCACAAATTATATGAATCAGATGAATATCCAAACAACAAAGATTTCAATAGTTTCATTAATTGTTTAAAAAACGACCAACCATTGTTAAGCGAAGAAAGTATCTTTGAACACTCAATCGGCTCATCAATCTATAAAATTCATTATTTTGGTGATTACAAAAAAGATTATCGATCATATCGCGTTTACTATAACGACAACCAACCCCTTCAACAGCAAAAGAAACTTGATCAGACCAGTGTCCCAAATCTTAAATGTCGACAAAAAAAGCAAAACAATCACCCAAAACCATGGAAAGAATACTTCCATTCTCGTAACAAACTAATTGCCGCAAAACAAGCACAACGAATAAAAGGTCAAATAACAGAAGAAATTGTAAACAACCATTACAACGGCAAACAAGTCGTATATGAAATAAAACACGGTTTAAATAAAAGAATATCGTTTAGGCTAAAAGCAACTAGTTCACAAGGTGTAAGTACAACATCTCATAATGAATACAGGAACTTCTTGCAGCCTGACGCCCAAAAGGCGCATATAAAATATACTGAAAAATTTGAAAATCTAGCTGCAACTGGTGGCGCAATTTCAGACTTTTCTATGCTGACAGACTCTCCAGGATATGGTTATTATCGTAAAATAACGCAGAACAATCGCTTAGGAGTCACAGCCCTGAAAAGAAGCCGAGCTCTACCAAGCCAAAAAACTATCCCTATCAAAGTCTTTTCTCCAATCATCACAATGGCTAACCATCACCGGTCAAGCAACAATCGCAACCCCAAAAAGAGAAATCGCAATCTACCATATACCACAAAACCCAACCAAAACACACAAAAATACAGGCAATAATTATGACAAACATGCGCACTAATAATCGCCAACATCGGCCAACATTGAAGCATTACTTGCCGATTTTAATCTTAATTCTCACAGCGACTAGTCAGACTCTGTGCGTCGTTAAAACGAAAGCCTACAGACATGTTGCAGAAAAAGATTTCCAAAAAACAGGTCCCGACAGTCTAGTTTCACAATACAAACTACACGAGAAAGCCATTACAAATTTTGGACAGGTTGCTCATACAAAAACTATCACCTGTGAATCTACGGACAATCGCAAAATATTTTACACCATCAGCATGACGCCTACCGGATTTCAAGATCAAACTAATATCAGCTTCTGCATAGCTGGCGATGATGTCGAAACTACCAACAGCTCTTCTTCTTTCATAAGCAAACAAGCCGAGCTAAAGAGACTTTTTAATAAAAAGCATCGCGATATAATAGTTAACAAGTTTAAAGAGACTCGAAAATTAACGTTTAACACCAAAGTCAACAACATCAACAGCACGTTAGAGTACGACAAAGTACAAAAAACAGTAACTCTTACAAATGTTTATCCAGACAATTCCACGTATATAAATAAAGATTTCTTCGATCCCAATAGAAACTTATTTGATCAAAAAATCACTCTCTTAAACAATGACTATAACCAACATATACAAGATAATTATAAAAAAATTAATCACTCAAATAGCGATCTTACATTACATGACAACACTGCATACTATTACCGTACAAATGAACAACTAAGACAACTGAGATTTGCTTGCCAAAAGTATAATTGGGATAAAGTGATATTCTCTTCACCTGAGAACCAAAGCCTATATTTATATCAAGGAACAGACTCACAAAAGGCAAACACGGAACTAACCGATAAACTTCTCAAAATCAAAAAACCCTTTTATATGCACGAACATCAAGCTAGCTTATTCCAAGGTAAAACAACCTTAGAACTAACCGCCAAATCTCTTAATTACAATAATGATGGTAAAATAACATCGTTTCACACCTGCATCAAAGGCGAATAAAAAAACTATCGTTAAAAATATTCACACCAAACAACAGCTAAATATGCCATCGTTTAGACTGAAATTAGATATGTTTTCTATTTAACTTTTCATGCGCGGTTGTTATTATTTAAACAAATAAAAAAACAAAATACACCTGGCAGTAAAGGCTATAATCATGCAAAAGCAATCTATATCTACGCTAAAACATTACCTTCCTCTTTTAATTGTAATGCTTGCGACAGTAGAACAAACATCATGTGGCTTTACAGAAGAAAGATCCTGCGAACGGTACTCCCCAGAGGATTGGATTCAGTTGTATAACAAAAACAGAACAACTGGACCATTTAACGATTATCGACTTAAAGCCTCAAAACTTTCTAAAAAAAACGATAACGATTTGGATTTTTATACTCTTACGTCAAAGGCCGCAAATCCTGAAGGTCTATCATCCAAAACTAAAAACGAATTTTACAAAATAAAAGATTATTCACCAAGACATAGACTAGTCGTCTTTGAAGCATATAATTCAAACAACAATACATCACAAATAAATAGATATTTTAACGAGTGTGATAAAGATGAAACAGATGATGAAACAGATTTTGAACATTATGTTAATAAGTTAAAAATGGAATCTTATCAACAAGAAGATACAGCACGCAATGTTTTTTCAAAGTACGATTCTGCCATCACAGAAAAAACTGAAAAGAGCTATAAAAACGGTAAAAAGTTCACAGTTGAAGTACAGAAAACACCAAGCCCAAAATACAAGCTATCCTTAAAATATTTGATTCTTGATCAAAAAAATAGCTCACCGGACAGCCCATCAAAGTTGGTTGAAGATTACGAATTATTCTGTTACCAAGAAAAAAATGCTGAAAAAATTAAGGAAGAATTCTCAAAAAAAATCTCCGAAACCTATAATTTTACAGACAAAGGCTTACTATCTTCACAACGTTACGTTTCACTTACACAGTCATCATTGGGGTCGTTTAAACTTACAGACAACAATTCCTATGACTCTACTGAAAGATTCAAATCCTATTGCTACTGTATTAACAACAACATCGTCAACTATGACTCCACCGGCTCAAGTAAAAAAGCTACAATTAAAATAATAAAGCCAAAAAAGAAGGTTACCTTCGGTTTAGAAAAAAACAATGAATATAAAAACATTCAATATATAGACTAAAAAAAACGGTTCGCCTTACGCACATCACACCTTTCATGTATACTGTGATGCAATACATTTGATAACCAGTTTTCACAGAAAAAGGTATTAAACCGATGCAAGCCTCGTTTTGCGTAGAAAAAAAACTGTTACTCGAAATGCTGGGTTCAATGCAGCCCATCTGTACAAGAAGAACAACAGTTGAAACTACATCGCACGTCCTGTTCCACGTAGGAAGCAAAGAGCTTACGTTGAAGGGAACAGATCTAGAAATTAGTTTACAAACTAGCGGATATCTAGAACAAAGTGACCTTACTCAAAGCCAATCTTTTCTAGTACCGGGCAAACGGATGTTTGACCTAGTTAAAGAGCTTGAGGACAGCATCGCATGTGAACTAAGCGATTCACAGCTCACGTTACGCTCAGGATCTGTACACTTTGACCTGCTTATCAAGCCGGCCCAAGAGTTCCCGCCGTTCCCTGAACGCATAGAGAACTTGATGCAGTTTGAAGGATCATTCTTACTGGATATGATCAACAAGGTCGCCTTTCTTGTTCCACAGAACAATGCAAATCCATCACTCAATGGTCTTTATTTTGAGCTGTCTCCAACGGCATTCAAAATGACAAGTACCGATGGACACTGCTTAGCGCAGGTAACTTCAACGACAACAACACTCCCCGAAGAAAAACGATGGTTACTGCCACGACGAGCTATTTTTGAGCTCAAAAAATTACTGGAAATTAACCAAAAAAAGACTGTATTTTTAGGCACATGTGATAATCAGCTTGTTTTCTCTAGCGAGACATTCAACTTTTTCACCAAACTTTTGACAGACAAGTTCCCACAATACGAAGCTATCTTGAAAAAAGATGGATTCCAAGCTGCAACTGTTGATCGAAGTTCATTTATCAAAACACTTCGACGCTCGGCTTGTCTGCTTTCTGGGCAATTTATCGCAACCAAGTTCAATTTTGACCAAGATGCTGTAAATGTAGCGATGACCAACAAAGATGTTGGTAGCATGCAAGAAAGCATACCGGTAACCGGTCTTGCACAAGATACTTCAATCAGATTTTATGCACCGTATCTTTTGAGTGGCTTACAAGTGTTTAATGATAAAGAACTATCATTCTCGCTAGGCGGACCATCCAAGCCTATTCTTTTTGAAGCAGGCAATGAACGCACGCAGGTAACCTATCTCGTGATGCCAGTATTGCCAACAAGCAATCAAACTCCACAAGGTTGAGCCGATAACATGCGCCTGCAACGCATGACATGCACTAACTTCCGATCTTTTGATAAAAAAAGTGTCACCTTCGACCAAAAAAAGCTTGTCTTCATTGAAGGTGACAACGGATCTGGCAAAACATCGCTGCTTGAGGCGATGTACTACAGCTGCTTTCTACGCTCATTCAGATGTGCCAGTCCCAAACAGATGGTCAAGTTTGATCAACAAGCATTCCATATTTCGCTTGCTCTAGAAGATGACCAAGGCCAGCCACTTACAATTGAGGTAGGCTTCTCTGCTGACAAGCGAATTGTAAAAATGAACGGCAAGGCTGTCGAGTCGTTCAAAGAGTTAGTTGACCATTATCGCGTTGTTTTAATGACCGAAGATGACCTGTCGTTGGTTACGGGTAGTCCTGAACAACGCCGCTCATTTCTGGACCATGGCCTGCTCTTAATTGAAGCAGACTACCCACAGCAGGTCCGTACTTACAAAAAGATTTTGGAACAACGAAATGCTTTTCTATATCAAGGAGGCAACCCCTCTAACGAGCACGGGACGGTTTGGACTCGCAAGTTATGGGACCAAGCACGCCTAATACAACAAGCTCGAGCAGGACTCCTTGCTAAGTGCCAAGAAAGAGTAAACAAGCTAATACAACGCTATTTTGATGACCCAATCACAATTAAATGCAGCTATCAGCCAAAACGTTACAACCAGCAACAGTCCTATCAAGAGTTTTTGGACAGCTCAATAGCACTCTTTGAGCAAGAAAAACGATTCGGACGTTCACAGTTTGGTTCCCACCTTGATGATGTACTTATCACCTTTGCCAACAAACGGTCGCGATTGTACGCTTCACGAGGGCAACAAAAATTAATTGCTCTGCTTTTAAAAATTGGTCTATTGCAAGAAATCACAGACCGTCGCGGGCCGACACTCTTGCTACTTGATGACTTTATAACCGACTTTGACCCAACACGTCAAAAACAGTTAGCAAAATTGATTTATGAGCTTGATACGCAGACTTTTTTCACCCACCCGGCATCCTGTCCATTACAGCAATATTTGGCACCCGAAACAGCCCCTTGCATCGTTAAGTTGGCTGACTGAATAACTCTTCAAATAAAGTAATTAGCGTATATTCAGACAAGTTGACAAATGACTAAAAAAGATTAGACTATTCAGTGTGATTGGCTTAGGCGTTTTCGGTTTTTATTGCTCTGCAATAACAAGTTGATTTTTATGGCAAACTTAGTTATTTTTAGCTAAATTTGTCTAGTTTAAGCTTCATTACTACTCTCCTTTTTCCACCGCGACGACCTTGGTCAACGCGGTGGTTTTTTATTACGCGATCAAAGTTTAGGTAAAATGAGAAATTAGTCTGTACACGACAAAGGCTTTCTCATTTTAAAAAAAACCTTTTTAGTGTATTAACGGTTATGAACTTGGTAATCCTGCTTTAAGATAACGGAAAGATCTATTCGCTAAAGCCTCTAAAAATAAACTATGTTGAGTTCGTCTTAACGCTACCCGTCATTAGCGAAAGGCTTGTTGAAAAAATTATTCCTTTTGTCATCCCCGGCTTTGAACAGGGATCCAGTCTAACAGTAGCTCATTGCTAAGCTGTAAAAAAATTAATCTTTGCTGTTTTGTTTCTTGCTTAACGCTAACGCTGCTAAATTGGATTCATTTTGTTTACGTTAAGCCTCTCTTAAAGCATTGGCCTTTTCTATAGCTCTTTCAACAGGGAAATCACTATCTGAAAGCGGTCCTCTGGCGCCAGTAACTAAAGCATAAACAGGCACTTGTGGATTCTCACAAACTTTAGAAACCATAGGCAATCGCGGCCGCAGTTGACAATTATTTTTATAAATCACACACGAACTATTTGCGACAAGTAATCCAGACAGAGCTAGCATCGTCAATAAAAGTTTATTAATTTTCTTCACAGTGACTCCTCAACAACAATTTCAACAACATTTACACCCAACAAACCCAATAAAACCATCAGATATAATCCATACTTATTATTCCAACACCAACGAGCTGAACCCCGAGTTAGCCTTTTTAGGCCTTCAAACTTTTGGCTATTTTCACGCCAGTTTTTGGCAGTATCATCACCGAATGTTCTCAAATCATCGTAGCAAAAGCTACTACTGCTTACGATCAGGCCAAAAATAAAAAATATCCCGAGGACTAATCGTTTTGCTTTATTCATTGAAACCCCTTTATTGAATATTATAACTGTCAAACTTAAGACCATTACACTTCCCAAGTATAATTATCCCCACAGCCACAATTACACTTAAAAAAATTGTAATGCAGGCAGGATCTTTACACTCGTTACGACATGGATCACAAAAATTTTTATATTCTGCCACATTTCTACGAAAGGTCCATGTCGAATCATTTGCCTCTAACGTTTGCCACAGCTTATCGCCAATCCTCATCGCCGCATGATTATCATCACGAACAGAAAAAGCAGAACTGGTCACCATCAACACAGCACAAATGAATGCCTTAAGCTTCATAAAGCTCCTATCCAAAACGAAAAGTTTGATTATAACGTCGTTAATTGTACCGACTCGTTAAAAAAAATCTACTCAATACCTTTGTTCTGTACAAGCAGAATGGTAAGGTGCAAGAAAAAGGACAAAGACAATGAACGCAAAAACTATTGCAAGCTTAAGTTTACTTCTTCTGTTTACGGCCACCTACACAGAAAAACCACAACTTCTCAATATACATGATTTTGAAGGCCGCAAGGCTCAATCAGACTTCTTTTGGCACCAGTACTTCCCAACGGTTGGGCTGCGAGGCAAACCAGTAAATTACGCTTATTTACCCCACCAATTCATGCTATGGGAGCTCGCTCCTACAAAAGGTCTAGGTGTAAGTGTTGCGATTATTGATACCGGCGTTGCAGGGTTTACCTTTTCCAACTCCGGGCAAAAGCAAGTTGCCCATCCAGATCTGGCCCACAACAAGGCTTTACCAACTTTGAACCTAAACCTTGTAAGCCTGCACGGTAAAGATCCAATCGAGCATATCAAGGAACTTCTCGAGCCTTATGCAAAAATCTCTGAAATACCAAATTTACATGCACTAGCGTCACAATTTATCGAAGAAGTTGTGACCGACAACACAACAAAATCGCTAAACTCATTGCTTATTAAATACGGCAAACCCAGCATGCACAGCGGAGCAAAGCTTACCAAAGCCGGAATTGCGGCCGTACAAATAGTCGCATTCGGTAAAGAGGGCATTAAACCTTGTAATAAAAAAGCGCACTTTGATGTTGCACAGTTAGCAAGCGAAAAAACTCCTGCAGTTGTACAGTTTATCCCCACCGCACACCTTGCCATTGGCCCAATAATGGGCAATCACGGCAGCTACATCGCAGGTCTTATAAACGGACACGACAGCTCAGACAAAGGAGACTTTGTACCTAAAGGAGATTGGGGAATTGTTGGCCTGGCACCAAACATAGATGCGTACATGATAAAAGCATTTGATCATAACGGCGATAGTCGAAAATCGATTATTACACGAGCACTGATCAGAGCAAAAGAATTAAATGTTCAGATTGCCAATCTAAGCCTAAAGATATCTGACACTCTCAATACAACCTCTGCCTCAACCAAAGAATTTAAAAATGCTCTTGAACAGTTACCATACGTGATAGTTGCTTCAGGGAACGTAAATAATCCAAAACAAGCCGCACGATTATCATACCCAGCACGATTCGGAACAGAGATTGTAGATTTTTCGATAGGTGCGTTTGACTGCAAAGCAGGTAAGTGCAGTGTTGCACCGTATTCACAATACGAGGCTGGAATGGGGCCAGATTTTTTACTTCCTGGAACCAATATCGTCAGCAGCGGAGCCACCGACAAATCGGGCAACCCAACCTTTATTTTAATGGACGGAACTTCAGGAGCAACAGCACTGATGAGCGGATTCGTAGCTCTAGTACTGGGTGAATTTCAGCATGATTTTTCGCAAGACCAGCTAAAAACGGTCATCCGCGCAAGCGCACGACAGCTTACACCAACAAAAGATTGGAAAACTCATTCTACAAATGGGGTCCTTGATATGCGACTAGCGCTCTTTACGCTACATCTGCTTAGGGCAATAAAAAAGCGTTCAGCACGCAATTTTGATACCAAAGTCATAGATTACGTCGAACGCATACAAAAGATGCTTACAAGTGATGTGAAGCTATGGAGCAAAGAACATCTTAATGGAATGGATTTTGAAACCGACTTTGCAAGCTTTGTAACTAAAGCAAAAAAACAGGTGACACTAAAGCATCGACCGCAGCTACAAGCTGCAATCGATACGGTAGTTGAACGAATTTTGAAGGAATAAAGGAGATATTATGCTCGGGCTGAAACGTTCCATGTTGTACGTCTAGCGAGTACAAATCGATCTACTTTTGATTGAATTTTTTGTTTTTTGGAAGCTGACTTAGCTTGTGCATCCTGCAAAAGCTTTAAAATAGTTTCACCAAGCTCTTTGGAAAATTTTGTACAAACAACAGGGGAATCGGTTTTTTGCTTCTTATTTGTGCAAGAGCAAGCTGGATAAAAAATCGCAGGCTTTTTATTAGTCTTCATAATGAACCTCCATTAATAGAATAATTTTTTACAGTTTCCGTGTGTTATTAGTTTACCATGCTTGTCAAAAATGTCAACTTGGCAAAGTAATAAGAGTTTGAGGGTATAGCGAAGCTTTTATAAATGTAGTAAAGTGTTAAGAGCGTTTGGTAAGCTCCTTGGCCACTGTCATTGTGCAATGCAACTGTTTACATAACAATCATTATCGGAACCTTTAATTATTGCGCTTTTAGGCGCCCTATTGCTTAACAACGTTTAATATATTTGTTAGAAACCATCATGATACAAAACACTTCATTTGTTGTTGCGCTTACTGCATTTTTAGCGCTCACCGCTTAGAAGCAATATTGATAAGTTAGCAAACAGGCCTATCTTGCGAATATTAGTAAACTGCCGAACTTGACAAAATTTACAAACAGAATATAATTAATGTTATAAAGAAGATAATAAAAGGATTCAATAAAACTAGGGATAAAGCTATGAAAATGAAATATCTCGCGCGCGCGCTTGCACTCGCCCTCACCTGTACAGTAGCCTATAATACCAGCGCCATGCAAATTAAGCGCGTTATCCACACTCATCGTTTATCAAAAAAATCCGTTGCTGCCCTTGCCATAATTCCTGCTATTATCGCAATTTTAGGATATTTCGGAGCTAAATCAATAAAAAATAGTGTTGTTAACAAAAAAAACAACATTATCAATCCAGTGAAGAAAACACTTTTGGAAAGCATACCAACCTGGATTACTACTTATATTTTAAAGTGGCATTCCAAAAATAATGCTAACCCTAATTCAACGGTAACTACCTCAAATAATCAGTCATCTAGCTCACAAGTAAGCACTACGACAACAACTTCCACCTGGAAAGATGCCGGCAGGGCCGCAAACAAAACTACCACAAAATATTTAAAGAAATACACTTCTAAAGTTGAACATTTGCTTGCATCACCGACTCAAAGTGGTGCCTCGAACAAAGGCAAAAACAAAATAATCAAGATTGAGACATCGGACATATCGTTGCCTAACGTCAATCTAAATCAAAGCTTAAACAACGTATCACTAACTACACCGACGCCCAATCAAAACATAAGCTCATCTTATACACCGTTGCAAAAAACGAATACCGCTATTATTCCGACCAGTGGTATTCAAATCACACCTAACAACGGTAGCAATAACGCCACAAGCGCAGTTGCCAATGTCGGCCTTGTAAGCGAACTGAAAAAGGCTAGTAAGCTAACAGGAAAATTAGGAAAGCAACAAGTAGCTCAAATTTATAAAAAATTAACTGAGCATCAAATACCAACGCTTGGAACTAAACTTCTTACACCATCAAAAAGTTTAAAGCCCCGTTCAAAAGAATGGAAAGAGTTTGATACGGCACTAAATAAGTCCCTGACTCCATACAAAGCAACAGCATCTAATGCCCTACAAATAGCCTCTGTTAGTGCAGGAGTATTGCTATATTCACCAAAAATTGGTGGCTTAATACTAATCGGAGCTGGAGCATGGCCAACTATTAAAAAACTTTACAATGAAGTCACAGAACTTGAAAAAGTGATACGTAACGAAGTTATAGACTATGAAAAAGTTGCCTTAGAAGTAACCGGACTTATTAAATCCGCCAAAAAGCCTTTTGTAATGATAATTGATAAATTACCAACCAAAGCTCAACTAAAAAACATACCATCCAAAGCCAAGAATCTCGGTGTTTCTTTGATTAAAGACACAAAAGATCAACTGCAAATTGTCGCTACGGCTACCCAAGACAATCCAGCAGGCTACAGCGACACCATTCAAGCATTAGCAATCGGCACAGCCTTACTAAGCATTGTTTCACCCGAAACGGCCTTAATAACCACTATTGTCGCTGCGAACAAAAGCACTGTACAGAAACTATTAGGTAAGCTTTCCGAATGGAATGGTCGACTAAAGCTAAAGCGTAGAAGTCGTCTCAATAAAAAACTACGCCGAAATATAGGTTAAAACAATAACACGCACATCGAAAGATAAAATTTTTATGAAGTTATTCACTCAACAGATTACAAAATACTGTAAAATTATTTTGCTAACTATGAGCCTGTGTGCAGCAACCAGCACATCGGCTATAACGCCTACAATAATCGGTCAAATATGCGGATCTGCAGCCAACTCCCTGCTTACGCAATGCCGCCCAATAATCGCACCAGCCTCACAGCCAATTTTAAATTATATGAAATTTTCGATAGGTTCAGCAGTTGCTATCGTCGCTGCAAAGCTTATTGAAAAAAGCATCGATAATATGAAATCACATCTAATTAAAAGAATGTTTTGGCAACTATACTAGATAAGTTACTAATCTAGTATAAAGGTAACAATCGGCGTATGAGTGTGAATATTACTTGCACGCAATGCATCATACAATTGATCAGTAGCAACTTCTCCATCAGCCTCTATCCACAAAAAATCGTAGTAAAAAAGCTCGGTAATCGACATGTCGATATGCTGAGCTGTGTTCTTTCCATGCTGATTTAGCTGATATTCATCAAAAATATTAACTGCCGAAAGTGGAACCTGGCCATCAAAGCTGGTAGCCACCGCAATATTTTTAAAGCAAAAAAGAGAAACTAGGTAACGCTCAATCAGCAGACGTGCTTCTTCAATAGAACCAACCTGTAAACAATGGAAGCCTGGTGTTAGAAAAAGATCTTGCATAGACAAAATCTCTTCCTCCGTTTCTGGTTGACCTGTTACATGCACCACCCTATCCGCGTAGTAATGCTGACAAGCAGCATGCGAACTTCTGGATGTTAGCTTCATCATGGCCATCTCCTAACAACAACAGCCCAGTACCCCCTCTGACTCTTGAGTTAGAATAAACGCACCATAGGTAATAGCGCAAGAGATCAAGCTTTTGCTACAAAAAAAGATAAAAAAGCTAAACCAATACTCGGACTTTACGCCCTCAAAAAGGCCCGCCAATTGATTGTTTTTTGGCAATTTTAAGAAATTTTATGGCAACTAAATAAACATTAAGATGTCTGTCACGCTAGCGTAGCATTTTTAGTTGATTTGCCTTCCATAGCCCACACACGGTAACAGCAAGCGCATCACTTACATCCTGTTTTTCAAATTTTGCTGCTGGGAACAGGCGCCGGACAACCCGCTCAACTTGATCTTTGCTAGCACCTCCATAGCCAGTCACAGCAACCTTAACTTCTCGAGGCGCATACTCAAGCAAAACTAAATCGTATTTGTGTGCAAGTCGATAAAGAATTCCACGCAGATACCCAAGCTTCAAAAAGTTTTGTGCATTCTTGCCAAGAAACGAAGTCTCAAGCGCGCAGTGTGTTACTCCCCATTTAGGAATAACCTCATCAAAAAAATCATGGAAAAGACCGACCCGCTCAAAGAGCGGTTTTGTTGCACCTAAACGCAAACATCCGTGGTCCACCAAAAAAGACCGGGTACTCTGTTTTTTAAGCACAGCATACCCGGTAAAACGTGTTCCAGGATCAATACCAAGAATTACCACACAACCCCTTTTAAGCTATGTAAGACCTTTGATATTAGTCTAGCACCACTCAAGGTCTGTTGATAATCTTACAGCTTGGTGTGGAAGATATTTATTGGTGGTAGATTTCTCCACACAATGGCTTTATCAACACCATGCGAATTAAGAAAATCATTCATTACATCGCGAGAGTCACGGAAGGTTCGCCCTTTATCACCAAAAAGGATCAACCTTTTTAAGTTAGAAACCAGCAGATACTCAACATGAGACATGCGACCACCAGGTTTTGTTAGTTGCTTAATATGCTGTAAAAGCTGTTTGATAAACGGAGCTTCAAAAGATACAAACGGCAATGTACAAACAACCAAGTCATACTTAAAGCCAGGGTCCCAATCAAGAATAGAACAACACTCAACATTGACATCTAAGTCACGGTCAAAGCGCTCATGCAGTCGTTGGCACAAACCTGAATCAATCTCTACCAAGTCAGCTCGGTCACCTGATCGCATATTATCTGCAATCACCTGAGAGATAGTACCGCTTCCTGCACCAACTTCCAGAATAGAGCATGGCCCTTCGTGCTGATCAAGATACCGAATTAACTCTTTGCCAACAGAAGGTGAACAGGCAAAAACCGCTCCAACTTCTTTGGGTGATCGTAAGAATGCTTTAAAAAATAAAACTGACTCTCGAGCCCAAGATCGTAAACCTGCATGACTTGTACTTGTAGTCATGATTCCGGTCATACCCAAGAGTAAAAGACCCGTTCGTAATAGTTTTGTATGTTTTTTTTGCATCGTACACTCCTTTACGCAGACCGCGTTATTTAAAAATGGCCGACTAGTCGGCCAAGCCGTTAATATTCGTCATCAAAATCTTCAAAGCGTATAAGTGGCCCCTCAAAATGAAGGTTAACAACGCCCGTTGCACCGTTACGCTGCTTACCGATAATTAACTCGGTAAGAAATGGATTCTCTGTATCTTTGTTGTAAACCACATCGCGATACAAGAACATAATTAAATCAGCATCTTGCTCAATTGCACCAGACTCACGAAGGTCGGAAAGCATAGGTCGCTTGTCGACTCGTCCATCAACGGCACGCGAAAGTTGCGAAAGTGCTAAAATTGGAATCTCTAACTCTTTTGCTAAAGCTTTGATAGATCGCGAAATTTCAGAAACTTCCTGATGGCGACTCTCATACCGACGACTTCCACTCAATAGTTGTAAATAATCAATAACAATCATACCGATGTTATGATCCATTTTTAACTTGCGAGCTTTTGCCCTGATGTCGGTAATGCTTTGCATTGGCGTATCATCAATAAATAACTTCATTTGCGAAAGCTGTGCTGCAACATTGGTCAATACAACCCAGTCATCCGACTTAACTGAGGCAGTCCTAATGTCGTGATGAGGGATTCCTGACTCAATTGATAGCAGACGCAGGGTCAACTGTTCTGCAGCCATCTCTAACGAGAAAAACCCAACTGGCGTTCCGCTTTTAACAGCATTACGCGCAATGCTTAGCGCCAAACCAGTTTTACCCATCGACGGACGAGCAGCCAAAACCACCATGTCACTCTTCTGAAGACCAGAAGTCATTCGATCAAGTTTTTTGTAACCCGTTGTCGTACCGGTAACTCCACGAGACATCGTCTTTATGCTAGAAAGATGTTCAAAGGTTTTTTTTAGCCAGATATCAATCTGAACAAAATCTTGAGATGCTCGGCGTTGCGAAATCTGGAAAATTGTCTTCTCAGCATCGTCCAAAACCGCTTCAATTGCCTTTTCATCTTGTGAGTAGCAATTGGTAATGATTTGTGCAGCACTACCAATCAGCTCACGCAAAATAGCTTTATCTTTAATAATTGACACATGCTGCAACACAAGGCCAACAGAAGGAATATCTTCCTGCAAAGAAAGCAAAAATACAATGCCACCTATAGCTTCAAGACAGCCTCGTTTTTCAAGCTCATGCTGTAGAGTAACAATGTCCAAACGCTTACCAGAACGAGCAATATCAACAACACCCTGATAAACCTGGCGCAAATTATTATCGTAAAAATCCTCTGTAGCAAGCTGATCAACAACTGCCACTAGGTGCTCGTCATTGAGTAGCAACGAACTAAGAACTGCTCGTTCCGCTTCGGTACTAAAGGGCAGACGTCTGCCTAAAGTTTTTTCTGTTTGGTCGAGTCGGCTGATTCGTGCATACTCTTGATGCTTTGCCTTGCGCACAGAAATTATCGCTCCTTATTCCCTGAAACGTTTATTCAGGTTTAATTGTAAGCGTAAATTGTGCCATAAGTGTTGATGACAAACGCACCGTTACTTTATGAATGCCACACTTTTTAACCGACTTATCAAAAACAATTTGACTCTTTTTAACCTTTATTCCAGCTTTATCTAGCGCTTCTATTACTTCGTTAGAACGAATTGCCGCGTACAACAAGCCACCATCGTGTGCTCGCTTTTTGATAATTATGTTAGAGCTTCTGATTGTTTCGGCCAACATTGATGTCTTGCTCGAAATGCCCTCTTTCACTCGCACAACTTTGCACTCTTTACCCCGATACATAGCTTCATTTTGCCGTGTAATCTGGACCGCTTGGCCCTTGGGAATAAGTAGGTTGCGAGCAAGGCCATCCTTGACCTTGACGATTTGGCCCTCAAAGCCAATTCCAATAACATCTTTTATGAGAAATACTTGCATGATAAATCCTTTACAAAAAAATATGCATCCATAGGGATTATGCGCCCATAAGGATTCTGATCTCAAGTATAAACAAAAAATGAATAAGTAAAATACCCGACTATCAACAAAGCGTTGTAAATAAGAGCTTATTACCCAAAGGCATAAACATTGCTGTTGTTGTATGAGAGCAGTATAAAACAGGAATATCATCACGAATACTACGATACCGTGCATACTGCCTAAACCAGCCAACGTAGGCGGTTTTTGCAAACCATGAATCGTTTATTATTGTTACAATTCCATCTGCATCATCAAGATTTATTTTAGCGATTTCCAACAAGAACTCCGAACATATCAACGGTACATATCGATATTGTGCAATTGGGCAACAGGTTTTTGCACCTCGCGCAGCACACAAACGATTCTTACTAAGAAACAACCCATACACAGATTTTTCAAAAGCCGGCAGTAACACCGACTTACTCCCTGACCAAATAATCCCAGAGCGATTCATCAGGTACATACAGTTGTACAAATTCCCCGCCACAGACTTATGCGCCCCCAGCAGTAACACCCTACCCTCAAGATGCATTGCAATTTTGTCGATGCAGCTTGAATACAGATTAATAGGAGCTTTGATTGTCGACTCAGGAGCCACAACCAGACGACAAGCTGGGTTGTCTACTGCTATCTGATCAAGAAGCCTACATAACGATTCAACAGCATCGTGTAACGGCAAATCAGGTACACAAACTACACCCGTACAGTGCAGATCAGGTACAAACGTTGTCTTATCAACACTAAGCCTCACACAGGGTCCAACCAAGAACAAAAGTAAAGCAAATGTACCAACCAACAGCGCCATTAAACTTTGATCACGCAACACCCGAGAACAGCACCAACAAATTGTCATCAACGCAAACAGCAGAACAAGCTCACCAGACCAAGAAATGACACCCAACATACTTGGAAGGTCAATAAACGTTATTAGTGGATTTACAAACGGATAACCCATCGAAGGATGAAATAATGCAAAAAGATACCTTGAGCTCAGCCACCACCACATCGCCCAACCCATAACAAACAGACCGGCTAATCGAACTCGCTCAGATGAACCAGCCCAGACAAACATACGATTAACAAGCCAAAACCAACAAGCCAAATAAAATACAGTACAAGCAACAATCAAACCAAGAATTGCAATATTAATTTGAAATGTGCCAGGCAAAATATTCAGCGCAGGGAACAGGCATGCAAAATGGCACACAAAAAAAACAATGCCCCACAAAACTTGATAGCGCAACGACGTACGGGAATTGTGCGAGCAGCACGCAAGCAGAACAAAAGAAAAAAACATCAAAGGCAAAGATAAAAAGCCCAATGTCGCAACATGGTAAATAACCGCACTCAAAGAGACCAGCAACCAGTTGTACCGCTTCACCCAACCGTCCAGCTCGAAATCACGTATTCACCACCTGGTTCAACCGTAATTGTACAGGAACCGATGGTACTAGACTCTTTGTAATCGTAGACCACCTTAAGGTTCCATATATTAGCCGAACCCTGAGCGATATCAACGCTACCCTTGCCACTGCCACCCTCTGGCCAGTCAAGTGTGTAGGAGTGCGTTGTTTGTTGTTTTTTGGCGACACGTTGTGCAGCATGCTTGAGCAGTTCAGAGGTATTACCAACGCGCCGCACATGCACTCGACGCAATGCAATTGTTTCTTGCAATGGAGCTAGCAACTGCCAGCAAGAACTCAATAAGACCGTGAGAGCCATAGTCAAACCCATAACAACCAAAAGTGCTGTTCCAGCTTTAGTGTGTGTAATAACGGCCATTGCTGATCCTCACTAGACGCTTTGTCTTCACCCCACCGGCTATCATCCAACAGGCAACATGTGACAAAAATTCATTACCTTGCTGGTCATGATACACAGCAAAGCGAACATCATCCAAGCCATTTGCCAACAAAGATGAAGAACCTCTGGACCAGGTTCCTTTTTTCTGATTAAATTTGCCACGACGTCGGAATAACGAACCTTTTTTAAAACACCACCCTCGACAAATATCATTCCCAACTTTCCAAACAAGCGAATGCTCTTTAGCCTGAACCCAGGCTGATGCGCCCGCAGGAGCCTGCGAACAGTCGCGCTCAAACAGATCGTAAGCACACAACATGTCCGATTTAATCGGAACTTGATTTACAAGCAAAGTTAATTCCTGTGTGGCACGTACCAGCAATCGTGCGCTAAATAAACACAGCAATGTAAGGAGCGCGAGATAAATCGCCACGTTCATCAAACAAAAACCAGCTTTATTTTTTTGCATTCCATTCCTGCGTAACAAACCTCATCTAACAAACCGTTTACCAATACCACTTGCGAGCGGCTGTGATGGCTGATGCAGAGTTCGGTCAAGCTGTAAATACGCTGTATTTATCTTGACCATCCAAGAGCCCAAAAATATCGCCAGCATCGCTAATACTGTACATGCGACAAGCACCTCCATTAACATAAAGCCTGCTTGCTGTGGTATACTGCGTTTGTACACAAAAAACCTTACCGATTTGGACTAATCACGTTTATACTCGTTCCGTAACCAAATCGTACAAAAAGACATGATCCGAACAAAAGAGTATCCCGATTAAACTTTGGTAACTTAAGACATGGATTCAAATATGTTAAGAAAAATTTTTACCTGTATCAGTACCTGCATTCTGTTGATTACCGCAACACCCCTACTCAGTTCTCCAGGCGCTGGTAACGCCGCTCCAACAAGCCAGTTTAGCATGCCCGCTACTGCTCCAGGAGATATCGCTGGAATGCCCATGGGAATGAATCAGCAAATCAGCGAAGAAGAACTGCAAGGATTAATGGAATTCCTTGAAGGCCTAAGCGACCAAGATTTAGAAGAACTTGCCAAAATTGGCGAAGAAGCGATGAAGGAATGGGAAGAAAAAGGCTTTGATCCAATGTCTATGTTTGACCCTGCAGCCCTTGAGCTACTGGAAGCTGAACAAAAAGCCATTGAAGAGCACCAAGCAGAACAGGACGAGCCAGAACAAGTTGATGAACAGCCAGAAACGATTACACCTAGCGTATCAATAAATGCCCAAATAAAAATTGAAATGCTTCTGAAGTCAGCAATAAAGCACATTTCAAACCTTCAGCACAAAGCCTCAATACACGACGAAATTGCAGCAGAACTTATTGCGATGGACTCATCGTTGATGCTGGTAAATTCATACCTACGCGTATTGCTAGATCCACGCTTAATCAAAGAGTTACAAGGCAAAGAATCAGAGCCGCTACACCAGCTTATTGAAGAGCTCGCAACGATACTAAACAAGTATGAGTCTGCTGTTGAATGGGCACAACCTAGTACAGATGAAGATGACCCGTACGCAATACTGGCCTTACAATACAATGCAACTCAAGATGAAATCAAACAGCAGTTTGAGTCGCTCAAGAACAAGTTATCATCGCAAGAGATAACAAAAGATCTAAAGGCCAAAAACTACACTCAAAAAGCTATAGACCAAGAAATTAAAAATGCAGCACGCTCAATGCGCCTGTACAAAGAAGCTTACGACACTCTAAGTGACCCTGCCGAAAAAGCCGCTGTTGACCAACAACTTGCACGCAACATGGCCGGCTACAAACTTAGTAGCATTGCCAAAGATGCTCTAACAGCTCTTGCACAAAAGCTTGAAACCATCTTTATCGAGAACGGATTGATCGAAAAACTAGAACAGTTTTTCAAATCATACGAGCCTAAAGCTTTAGCCATTCGTAAAGAAGTAGAAAAAATTGTAAAAAAAGCCCAGCAAGACCTCGCTCGCATAAGCAAGCATCGAGGAGTTAGCCATAGTCCAGGTGATCTGGGGAACTACGACTCAAACGATTATTTAGGTGACCGTAGTCATGAACGTGAAAGCGATTATGACGGATACCCTGATTACAGTGACTACGGTAGATACCAAGATGATTCACGTGACTACCCAAGCCGAACCAAGACCGATAGCCCAAGCGAAGATGAACCAAAAAAGCAATACTCTCAAGCCAAGGATGGCGATAAGGTAAAGCAATCTGAAAATCATGATCAGATAACTCGCGCTATCGAACTTGTTAATGAGCAGCTAAAGGGCATCGAAAGCTACATGAGCACCTACACCAAGACAAATAAAAGCAGCATGCTTCAAGACGTCAATGGTGGCAAAAACATTGAGAGCATAAAAACAGCTTTTGCAGAGCAACTCAACATTGAAGGTATCACGTACAACGCAAGCGCCGTTCATCATGCTATTTCAGCTCAATCAGACAAAAACCTCAAGAAACAGTACCAGAAACGCTGGAACAATATTCTCAAAAAGCACAGCGCAATAATTGATCAACTACAACAGATAGAAAAAGCCCTGGAAGTTAAAGTACCACCAACAAAGATGCCCGCAGACAAGCAGAATGCTTCACAGCAACTTTACCAGATGATTAAGTCAGTAACGGCAGTGCTCGTTGAGAAGCCACGAACAGAATCCCTAGAACCCCTACGTGAGCCGCAAACTCGCCGTGGACCATCAACTGAGCCTATGTCTGTACCAGAGTTGATCAATTACATTGATTCTCAGATGAGTGAAATTGATAAAATTGTAAAATCCACACCTGCAATAAAAACAGAAGCAGAACTTCAAAATCTTGTTAACCTCATGTTACCTAATCTTGTTGAAATCAATAAAGCAGTTAATCAGCTCAAAATTAACATCAAAACAGACGCCGAACGTAATGCTTACAAGACTCAAATTCTTGCCAAGCACAAAGATGTCATCAATCTCTTAGAGGAAATAGCCAATAAGATTCCCCCAAAAAGTGATCCTCAAAATATTAAAGATGGAATGATCGAACTCATAAATGAGCTAAAAAACCTTGTACCAGAAAAAGCTTCCAAGCTCTTCGTTAAGACTTCTGACATGCAAGCCGAACTTACTAAACTGACCCCAGAATTAAGTCAGATATCTTTCGATTACTATAAAGATGGAAATTCACACATCATTGTTGAAGCAGTAAAAGATGCAGTTGCCCAACTCAAACCGGGTTGGTTTACTACCGACACCACTACTGATGAATACAAAAAGGCAAAGGCGTTCATTGTCAGTGAATCATCAAGCAAACCAAGCATCCTTTTGAAAACACTCAAACCTATTGCCGATATTCTCGATACGCTAGACCCTTCAGATGCTAAAATCATAGGCTTTTCAACAGATGAGCGTACAAAGTTGTACATCGTAAACAAAAAGCTCTCTGACAATCTAGGGAAAGTATTTAAAGCACTTGAAAAAATTTCTGAAAAAACAGTAGATGAGCAAAAACTAATTCATTCTATTCAACAGAATATTTTTGGCCAAGGTGGAGTTAGTTCATTTTTCTGGCGCTGGATAAGCAAAGCAAAGAATATATTCTCGTAAATAGTCATTCACTAGGGGCCCGGACGGGCCCCTAACCACTCTTCTTAAAAATAAATATTCTTTTATTTTTTCTTTGTCTTCTTGCTTAGAACTTGTCCGAAAAATCAAATTAAGTAAAAGTCCCCATCAACCCTAAAGAACCCATTCCTTGCCTGGCCTGCGAAGCCTTTTGCGAAGACGGAAGCAACCCCTCGCTAAAAATTTAGATATTTGCTTGTAAGAAAACAAAGCATGAAAGTTAGCTCGATCCGTCTACGCTGGACAAGGAGGACATGCAAGAAAGGGAAAAAAATTAAAGATAGATTTGTAAGAGTGAGGGTTGTTAGGGACTTGGTACAAAGCCCCTAACGAAAAGATTAGTAGTAAAACAAAGTTATAAGTATTAGAGGCCTTTACACAAGTCCAGAACACCGTTCACATAACTCTTCTTGGCCAATATGTAGATGCCAACATCGTGGACACTTAGTCCCCTGAATAGGCTCAATCTTAATCCAAACCCCATTCGCACTACTTGCTTCCAATCCAGCCTTATCAGTTACAAAACTGAACTTAGAAACAACGCACAGCTCCTTAAATAGGTCATCTGGTGACTGTCCCGTTGTTTTTTCAACTGTTTGTAGTAATTGAATAAGCTCTTCGTTCTCCGATAGCTTTGGATCAAGATAGCAGGTAATAGCTGCTTCTAGCGGATGCTTAACCGTTCCTTGCTCTCGCAGCAACTCAATCGACTTGAGAAGCGCTGGACGCAATTGATTAACGATGTAGGACCATGCTTGACGATGACGCTCAACGTAAACCGCCTGATCATCTTGCGAGCCACTAGCACGGTACGCTTGTACCCATCCATCAGGTGCTTTTTCAAACAACTGCAGATGAATAGAATCAGTTTTGTTTGCTTGAGAAAAATCTGATAACGATTCAGCCGTAAACGACATAATCGGCGCCATCAAACGAATCAACATATTCAAAATATGCCACATCGCTGTTTGTGCGCTGCGACGCTTAAGGCCATCAGCCTGCTCAACGTACAAACGATCTTTAATGACATCCAAGTAAAATGAGCTTAAATCTTTGGAGCAATAATCTGCCAATTCATGAAATACAGCCGTAAATTCGATCTTGCTATAGGCTTTATGCATTCGTTTATCAAACGCACTCAAAACATCCAACGCGTACAGATCAACTTCAAGCATCTTCTCAAATGCAACACCATCACGTTTAATATCAAAGTCATAAAGATTAGAGAGCATAAATCTACAAGTGTTACGAACCTTGCGGAATAACTCTTTAACATTGGCAACCAACGCGTCAGACATAATCGCATCACCGGCATAGTCGATACTTGCGGCCCAAAGGCGCAAACCGTCCATACCAATTCTGTCAGCCAACTCTTTGGGTGTAACAACGTTACCAACAGACTTGGACATCTTTTTGCCATGCGAATCCACGGTATAGCCGTGACTCAAAATTGCCTTGGTCGGCGAACAGCCGTTTATAGCCATACTTGAAAGTAAGGAACTCTGGAACCAACCGCGATGTTGATCAACACCCTCAAGATACAAATCAGCCGGATGAGCCAACTCACTATTAGTTTTTAAAACAGCCTCGTGACTAACACCAGCCTCAAACCAAACATCAAGAATATCAGTCTCTTTACGGAAGTCACTTGCCTGGCACTCTTTGCACACAAGCCCTGGAGCCAATTCATCAACTGATACTTCTGACCAAAAATCAATACCCTGCTTTGCAATTCCTTGTACAACTTTTGCGATCAAATCAGAATCTAGAACCGTCTGGTCACAAGAATTACAGATTAGAGCGGGAATCGGAACGCCCCATTGACGCTGACGAGACAAGCACCATTCCCAACGGCTACCAACCGTTGCATACAAAAAATTCCTGGTCGGTTCTGGGTAGAATTTAATTCCTTCTTTAACCGTCTTTAACGAACGTTTCTGTATATCATTAGCACGCAGATCAAAGAACCATTGCGGAGTCGCTCTAAAAATAAGCCCGTTGTGGCAACGCCAGCAATGTGGGTAAGAGTGTCGCAATGATTTTTTCAGGAACATTGTCCCTGTTTCAATTAACTTTTTGATAACCCATATCTGCCCATCAGCAACCGGCATGCCTGTAAGCTCTTGCGGTTGAATATCTTGGGTATAGCTGCCGTCATTACTGATTGGAGAGTAGATCTCAAGCCCATGCTTGGTTCCCAACTCATAATCGATAGGACCACACCCCGGCGCACTGTGCACACAAGCTGTTCCACTTTCTAGCTCAACTGAATGGTCAAGAATTGTTGGAACCTGAAGCCCCTTAACAAACGGATGATGCGATTTAGCATCAACAAGCTCGGAGGAAGTAACAGAACGCAAAAGTTTAAACTCTTTTTCAGATACTTTCTCAATTGATGGCAATAAAGCTTTGGCAAAAATAAGGTACTGGCCATCGACTTCATAAAGCCCATACTCAGCACTTGGATGCAGAATAATTGCTCTATTAAGTGGCAACGTCCACGGTGTTGTAGTCCAAACAAGAAAGCTTATCGGCTTGTCTGCAAACTCTGTAAACAACTTTTTTTTGATTTCTTGATCAAGTTCAAACCTAACGTAAACAGAAGGATCTTTGCGATCAGCGTATTCAATTTCGGCTGAAGCAAGCGTTGTTTGGCACGAAGGGCACCAAGCAACTGTTTTGTTTTTACGCTCAATAAAGCCCTGTTCAACCAAATCGCCAAACGCCTTGACGATGCTGGCCTCGTACTGTGGATCCATTGTAATATATGGATTATCCCAGTCCATCAAAACGCCAATGCTCTTGAACGAGCTACGCTGAATATCAATCCATTTTTTGGCATACGCACGACAGGCATCACGCAATGCTTTGCCCGTCAGACCTTCTTGCTCTTGTACGACTTTGATCTCAATCGGCAAGCCGTGACAATCCCAACCAGGTTTAACAGGTACATGCTTACCGGTCATACGGTGATATTTAGTTATGATATCTTTTAGCACAATGTTGTACGAATGACCCAGGTGTATGTCACCATTTGCATACGGTGGACCGTCATGCAATATAAATTTTTTTGCACCTTGATTGTGCGTGTACGAGCGTTCAAAAAGATTTTCTTTGCTCCAACGCTCCACCATCAATGGATCGTTTTCTTTGCTCTTAGCACGCATAGGAAAATCTGTACGCGGAAGGTTCAGCGTATCTTTGTAAGAAGACATTCTGTCTGGTTCTCCGGTAAAAAACTTAAATATTTATTTTATAGTATACCCTGCACACTCAATCTGCGCACCCTACAAATAGTGTGGCATCACAAAAATAGGCTTTACAAGTAACAATCAATCACTATAAAATGAGTTTGCAAAAGGGACAAGCTATTAGCTTTAGTCGGAGAAACACAATGATGACCACAAAAAAAATGGGCGTTATTATAGCACTGAGCCTCTTCTGTTCAAGCACTATGCTAAACGGATATAAGAAAAAAGGTGATCGAAGTTATCGATTTACAGCAAGTTCGGCTTACAACAGCACAGTTGCCCTATCAGCGGTCAAGCCCAAAGATAAAAACTTTATAGATAACGCGCTTGACTTCGTTGATAACTTAATCCCATTCGGAAAATACCCCCAAAAAAATAAAAAGCTAAAAACCAAACTCAATCAATAAAAATATTTGCCTGACTAAACAAGCACCCTAACAACTAAAGACAAGCATGGCCCCAACAAAACTCACAAAATCAGCTATCGGTGTATGGGGCTTTGGCGTCACAGGCCAGGCAGCTGTACGGTTTTTACTAAGGCAAAACGCCGATGTAAGACTGTACAATCAAACACCCGTAAATCAAGCCAATGTGCAAGTCTATGCGCCTGACCAGCTAGATGGTTTTTTAAAAGATTGCGATTTAATTATACCCAGCCCTGGCATTGACCTACACCCTTACCAAGCATACAAACACAAGTGGCTTAGTGAGATTGATCTATTTGCACAGCACTGGCACAAGCCGGTCGTCGCAATAACCGGTACCGTCGGCAAAACAACGGTTACCACCCTTTTAACAAATGCATTAAAGCAGCTTGGAATACAGGCCAAAATGGCCGGAAATGTCGGTACCAGCATGTTAGACATGCTTGAACAGCAAGATCAGATCGATATCGCAGTTGTTGAACTTTCAAGCTTTCAGTTGGAACATGCAAAACATTTTGCACCTGATGTTGCCGTCATTACCACCCTACTACCAAATCATCTTGACAGGCACATAACCTTTGAGGCTTATCAAAGCGCTAAGTGCAATATTTTTACGCACCAGAAAGCTAATCAAAAATGCCTTGTTCCACCCAAACTTCTTGAAGCAACAAGTGCTAGCCCAGCAGAAACTTTTTGCATTACACCCACAACAAAAGTCCCTAACAAAAACATCCCCACCTATCACTTTGACCAGAATCAAGCAGTTATTTTTAGCAATGGCTCGACACACAAACTAATCTGTTCACAAGAGCTACCCACAACCACCTTTGCTCACAACTGGCTAATAACTTGTTCCGTCCTTGATACACTGGGCTACAAAATTCCTGATCTTACAAAACTCGCAGGTCAAACCTACTCAACGCTAGAGCATCGCCTTGAATTTGTAACAAAAATCAATGGGGTCAAAATATACAACGACTCCAAGGCAACCGTCCCGGCCGCAACACTTGCCGCGCTCAAACAGTTTGTAGGCCAAAAGGTAACCCTGATACTGGGCGGCACTAGCAAAGGCGTAAAGCGAGCAGGAATGATTTGTAAGTTTGCCAGCAAAGTTGAATCTGTTGTTCTGTTTGGCTCAGAGCGTGAACAACTAGCCCTCTGGTGCCAGCAAAACAACATCTCTTATCAAACATCAGCCTCACTTGAGCATGCCGTCGACCTAGCGCTTGCATCACCAAATAAAAGCGACATTCTGCTGTTCTCGCCCTCTGGTGCCAGCTTTGATTTATTCACAAACTATAAAGAACGGGGTAAACAATTCAAAGCGCTGATTCAGGCGGCACAACGATAAAAACCGTTGCTCTTTTTTTTGCTTCATCGTTATGGTGGTATTAATCAAATATTAGGATACCGATGAAACATGAAAAACAGCGCCAGGCCACCTACTACAAACTAACTCTGCTGATCAGCAGTATGCTCTGTATTATCGGCTTAATTTTTATTTATTCGGCAAGTTCAGCCTTCGCACTTGAGCGAATCGGCAATGCACACTTTTATGTCCGTAAACAGTCTTTCGGCTTCCTGCTTGGTATAATTATCTTAGGATTCACCTACTGCATACCGTTTGGCCTTATCCAAGCACTAGCACCCCTTATTTTTGTCGGAGCACTATTCCTAACAGGTATTACCCTAATTCCTGGAATTGGGCGTACAGTGCATGGCTCCAGCCGTTGGATTTCGCTATTCTTGTTCAACTTCCAACCTGGTGAACTACTAAAAATCGCATTTATGCTGGCGGTTGCAAGGTTGTGCGCAAAGACAACTCCAGCAACCTTTAAACTAAAAAAAGTGTTGCCTCCAACATTAATTCTCTTAATTCCAGCATCACTCATTCTGCTCAAGCAGCCAGACTTTGGAACATTTGTAATGTTGGTTACAATCACCGCATCGTTTCTTTTTGTTGCAGGAATGTCGACACGCCGTTTTGTAATAGCCTCGGGTATAATGCTGCCAATACTTGCAACATTGATCGCCTTGCGGCCTTACCGTGTAAAAAGAATACTTACCTTCCTAGACCCTTGGAAGAACCCGCAGGGTGCCGGTTTTCAGATTATACAATCACTCATCGCAATAGCCTCAGGAGGCCTTTACGGACAGGGGATCGGATTTTCTAAACAAAAATTCTTTTACCTACCGATGCAGCACACAGATTTTATTTTCTCAATAATTACCGAAGAATCCGGATTAATTGGCGCAATGATAATCATAATTAGTTTTGTGGCATTGATTTATCTGATCATGCGCATCGCACTTTTAGCGCAAAATAGATTCGCTTTTTTTGTCGCCTTAGGGAGCGCAATCATACTTGGGACACAAGCAGCAATAAACATCGGCGTTGCACTTGGAATGCTACCCACAAAGGGAATAAGCCTGCCATTTGTAAGTTATGGAAACTCTTCTTTGATAAGTACATTATTAATGATCGGGCTTGTTGGAGCAAGTATCCACGCAAAGCCCGATCAAGCTACTTAATTAAGATTTGCCCCAATTCATCGCAAGATCAACAAGCAATCTAACTCCAGCACCCGTTGCTCCGTTACGGTAATAGCTACGTCCTGGAACATCAAAAGCCGTTCCTGCAATGTCCAAATGAACCCACGGAGTATCACCAACAAAATTCTTTAGAAAATGTGCTGCTGTGATTGTCCCAGCCAATATTTTGCGGTTACCAATGTTTTTAATATCGGCTACATCACTTTTGATTGCTTGACTGTAATCATCATCCAAAGGCAGCGCCCAAACATGATCACCAGAGCGACTACCTGCCTGTTTTACACTATCGGAGAATGATTCATGTTGGCTCAACAAAGCACTGTAAAAAGGCCCCAAGGCGTATGCACAGGCACCGGTTAAGGTAGCCAAATCAATAACAGCATCAGGCTTGTATTGTTTTATAACATACGAAAGAGCATCGGCAAGTACCAGACGACCTTCTGCATCTGTGTTAAGAACCTCAGCAGTCTTGCCGTTGTAAAACTTAAGAATATCTCCTGGCTTTGTTGCCTTACCACTAGGAAGATTCTCTGAAAGAGGTGCTATACAAATAACATTCACCTCAGGCTTAAGAGTTGCAAGTGCTTGCATACTCGCAAACACGGCAGCCGCACCCGACATGTCTTCCTTCATAGTCTCCATGCTCGAAGGTGGCTTAAGGCTAAGACCACCAGAATCAAAGGTAATTCCCTTACCTACAAAAGCCAAAGTTTGTGCATCATCGCTGTAATGATACTCCATCACAACCAATTGACAGTCACGATCAGAACCACGAGAAACACCAACAAGTCCTCCCATGCCCATCTCTTCAGCCTGCTTCTCATCAAAAACAGTAATTTTTAGGCCACCGCTTTTTGCAATTTCTCTTGCTTCATTTGCAAATGATTCCGGCCACAATGCGCTTGGTGGTAGGTCTATCCAATGACGTGCAGCATTAACGCCATCTGAGACAGCCACACCGTAGACAACAGCCTTCTGTGCTTGCTCTAGCGACTCTTGTGCAACAACTAAACGTAGTTCAATATTTTTAAAGACTTTTCTATCTACGTCTGTTCGGTAAGCATCAAAAGCATAGGATGCCATGCGAGCAGTAATTACCGTTTGCTGTATCAAGTAAGCAAGGTCACCAGGGTATTGACTTGAATTTGGAGCAAGCAGTGCAACAGAAGCGATTTTGTGCTTCTGACAAAGTTTAATGATCGAGCCTAGCGTGCGACGATACTTCTCGATGTCACGGTTACCATCTTTGCCAACTTTGCCAAGACCAGCAACCATAATATAATTAACCTGCTCATCCTTAACGAATGGGAAGGCTGCCAACTGACCGACTTTGCCCTCAAACTTATCCTGAGCAAGAAGGAGCTTTATACCCTTAAGGCTTTGGTCAATATTCTGAGCATCAACAGACTCAATAGCCTGTCCCTGCTCAAGCAAGATAACCGTAGCCTGGGCGCCAGCATCAAAAGAGCTTGTTCCTGCAATAACATTTGTTTTTAGCATTGTTATGATTCCTTCATATAGTTTGATGTACCCCTTTACGATAATAAAAAATCGCTTAGTATGCGAATAAAAAAAGAGGCGCGCTTTGTGATAAAGCGCGCCTCTTAATTTTAATTGTTTATCAGCAAAAGCTACGCTGCAGCTTTTGAGCTATCTCCTGTGGTTGAAGATGTTGAAGGAGTAACAAGCCGATACCAAACTTTGATGCTCTTAACTCTACCGGCATATATTCGACCGTTAGCATCAATATCTTCTTCCTTAGCATCGGAATCGTATGAGTACCAGTCAGATTTTTTTCCAAGACCCAGGCTCTGATACAACTCTGCTTCTGGCTTAAGCTCAATTTGATGCTTAATCTTCAAGTAAGTTGTATCTGCCTTGCTAGCCTTACCAACCGGTATTGCCTCATCACCAATCTTGGTTAGAATGTCACCGCTGTTAAGGTCTATAAGATCGTCTGCCTTAACTGTTGCCATAATAACATCACAATCAGACTTTTTGAGCTTAATCAAGACACGTTTGTTAGCATCGTCGTAACACAGCTGAGGCACTCTTGTCTTGCTTACATGCGCTGGAATGTCTTTGTAACCAGGCTGATTTTTGTCCAATGCAACCGACGTACCAGTAACCGAATTGTAGTTTTTGATAAGTGGCACAAGAGAGTCACCAATCAGGAACTGACCCCAATAATAGTACAACCTACGCATAAGTTGACGACCAAAGAACTCTTTATCATACAGATAGTTGAGCTCGTAATTAGCCGCCGTACCACCACCAGAGAGTGGTAGCTTGATCTTATTAAGCGTCAACTTCAGATAATCTGATTTAGTATCAGAATCGGTTTTAAGCTCCAACTTACCTGTAATAGGTTTGAGCTTCTGACAGCGCACACTTTTAGGATACATATTATAGTTATCAATATGATCGGTAGTCCCATCTCCCGCAGCCTCATCAAAGGTCGCATCGTCACCAGTTAACTGACTACCTGTAAAGTAATCTGTTACCTGACATATAACCTCAAAATCACTTAACTGGACCGTCAACGGCTTTTTGTAGCCATTTTCATACACTTGCTTGGTGTTGGTTCTGAATGCAGCCAAAGCACTATCCAAAGTACTTTTATCGGCGCTTGTAAGTGTCCCAATGGCAACACTCATGCTGTATTTGCCTGGAACAGGCTTCGCATCCTTGCCTGTAGTCATAACCTGGGCAAAGTTGATTATTATATCTCCAGGTAATCTAATCGTACCCTTCAAGTCGTAATCGCTGCCACTAGCTGTAGCATTCAAAATTGCCCAATCATAATGACCAATCGGATTGACAATAACCTTGGTTATTACTTTATCCTTCTTTTCAACAAGAATGTCATAATCATGCTTCTTATCGTACTTGAATGGCTTACTACCATAGCTTATGTATGAAGCTCGCAATGCATGCAGATCTTTGCTTGGAGCAAAAATACCTTTAAAGCGCTCGCGATCATATTTATTGTCTGGTGCATAACTTCTTGCCGCTTGTGTAAAGACTGGATAGCGTTCCAGCTCATTGCCATCCATATCACGCTCAATGCTCCACAACTGCGGATAGCTCAACTGAGGGCTATACAGCGATTGTAACCAAGAACCTATACGCTTACTGCCACCACCGACTCCGTACCCGGCTCTTTCGGTGTTGCCAGACGGCGCATTTTTGAAAATATACCCACGCCGACTTTTAGTACCCCAATTGTTGGTAACTTCTTTACCATAATGAGTTGGTCGCGTAGAGTCGTTAACCGTATTGGCAACCTCATCAAAGATCACAAACTGTTTAATCCAAGAACTATCATCTTGCATGTCATTCGCGTCTTCTTCTTTACCAAGAGTCATAATTGCCTTTTCAGAAGCAATCATACCAACAGGTGCCGTCTTAAAATGATTATCAAGCTTGAGACTCTTACGCTTGGCTTTTAGAGTGCCAGACTTAAACTTCATCATGCTTAGATAATCATTCATAACACGTAGCTGGAACGTCTTAGCAGTTTCTCCTATTTTCATAGCTTCCATCTCGTACAATGGATACGGCTGAGCAATACGCTGGCCGCTTGTAGCGTCAAGGTAAGAGCCGTTTTCAAACTCAAAGTATCTTTCAACTTTGCTGCCTGACGTCTCTTTGACCCAGAAACCACCAAAGTCTTTGTGCGTATGCAACTCAAACTTATGATTTACCTTATTATTGCCGGTCATGTCCTTCAAAGTTGCAACCGGTAACGGTACTAAATCAGCTATAACAATTGATCCAAACTCGTTTGGTATTCCTAGCGTCTGCGAGCCTCCACTTGCAACCACCACACCATGTATAGCGCGAATGTATTCAAGCTGAGTCTGCTTTGTAGAGCCGGCAATCACTGCGCCTTTATCATCGTAGATATCATTTGAGATGTGCTGTACAATTTCGCCACCAAGGACCGAACTTTTGTCCACATCACCATAGTCATCGTAAGAATGCTTGACCTCGTACACACGCCCGTCACTAAAGTCGATTACAAAGGTGCCCGCTGTCATGGAGCGCACAAGGTAATATCGACTCTTGTAGGAAACCAAGTTTTTCTGGAAGTTAGGGTTACCAGCAAACTTACCTGCTCTAGCTTGTGCAACAATACCCTTCAATAGACCTGAATCAACCATCGACTTAAGTGCATTAATGTCTTCTTGGCTGCCACGATCAATTTCAATTTCTTTAAGCTCATTTTGAAAGCGATTGTAATAATCGGAAACCATCTTGTAAATCTTGGCCCTAAGCCGTTTGTAACCAGGATCGTCTATTGTTTGACCTTGCTCAGCAAGCTCAAATAGATGATCAGCCGCTTGCGAACTAGAAGCATCAGCGTTGCCATTCAAAGCGTCTTGCAATGCTTTTTGGTACGACCCAAACTGTCCACGCTTACCTGTATCATCGTAGATGTTACCGGTAACAATTGAAATCAAGAAGACCGTTTTCTGTGCATTAAATACATCTATAACGCACTTCTTGCCACCATTGTTCTCAGAAACAGGCAGATATAGCTTGGAATCTTCATCGTCAGTAGCATACCGAGCACACAGGAATGCATCCTGTAAAGGAACCGCTTTGAACCAATTTACCGAATTTGGTCGATTATCATCTGAGGATGCGTTAACAAATTCCTTAACCTTTTTAATGCTAACAACAACAGGAACAGGCACGCTTTGGTAAACAAAAACATTACTTGCTAATTGTTGCTGTGCGATAAATAACGTGTAAGGCCCAAAGTAAAGTG